>JBEKXC010000064.1:0-21799 GCA_049512435.1 Terriglobales bacterium
CGGCGTGATGAGGAACTGATGCTCGATGCAGAGAAATATGCATCTCTGGCTTCGCTTTTCGGCCGCCCGTATGCGCAAGACCAGTTCGAGCTTGCCTGGAAGAATCTGCTCTTCGATCATTTCCACGACGTCATGCCGGGTTCCGGAATCGCTGTGAACTATCTAGACGCCAAGCGAAACTTGGAAGATGTCGCCCGCTCTGCGAATGAGGTCATGGACGGGGCGCTCGACGAGATCGTGGCTCACATCAATACCCAACCTGCTGCTGTGTCAGGTGATGACGTGCCGGTTGTGGTCTTCAATTCTCTCTCCTGGCCGCGAACCGAAGTGATTGAAGTCGAGGTGCAACTTCCGCGCAAGGCTAAACAGGTTGAAGTCGTCGACGCCACAGGCCAACCTGTTGAGTCCCAACTGCTTGCAATCGACTCTCCCACGAACCGCGCGCGTCTCCTTGTCCTTGCGAGTACGCCGGCACTTGGCTACAGGGTCTATTTTGTGCGCTCCGCGGCGAAGCAGGGCATCTCTCCACACATGAACAATGCCCAGCAGGTCAAGGCTTCCGCGGAAACACTGAAGAACGCCTACGTCCAAATCAAAGTCGATCCGCAAACCGGGTGCCTCACCGGCCTTTTCGATCTGCGAAATCAGACAGAAGCGCTGGCTCCGTCCGAAACCGACAGCGGCGGTCCCACAACGCATGCTTGCGGGAACCTCCTGCAAGCCTTCACCGATAAACCCAAACGCTGGGATGCTTGGAACATCGATTCCAATTTCGAGAAACAACATTGGGATTTGGATAAAGCTGACGAAGTGAAACTGGTTGAGCGTGGGCCGCTGCGCGCCGTGATTCGCGTCAGGAAGCATTTTCAGAATTCCACATTCGTGCAGGACATCACCATGTACGCCGGAGTGCCGCGGGTCGACGTGAAGATGCAGGCGGACTGGCACGAGAAACACATTTTGCTGAAAGTGGCCTTCCCTTTGAGCGCACACAGCGACCACGCTACTTTTGAAATTCCCTATGGCTCGATCGAACGTCCGACGACTCGGAACACACCTGCCGAACAGGCCAAATTCGAAGTCCCGGCAGAGCGTTGGGCCGACGTTTCTGATGAAACACACGCTGATACGAAACACGGCTTCAGTCTGCTTAACGACAGCAAGTATGGATACGATGTGAAGGGCAACGTGCTGCGTCTCTCGTTGTTGCGCTCGCCAGAATGGCCCGATCCGCATGCCGACGAAGGCCATCACGTATTCACCTACTCTTTGTATCCGCACGGCGGAAATTGGCGGGACGCTAAAACCGTGCGCCGTGGCTACGAACTGAATTACAAGCTGATCGCATTGCCATCGCAGAAACACGGGGGCACACTTCCAGCCGAACATTCATTCGTGCGAGTTGAAGCGGACAACGTAGTGCTCACTGCCATCAAGAAATCTGAGGACGATGACTCTCTAGTCTTGCGTTTTTATGAATGGGCGGGGATAGAAGCTGATGTAACACTCCACCTTCCGGCAGGAGCGCAGGAGGCGTCAGAAACCGATCTGAGGGAGAGGCCGATTGCCCATCTTGACGTGCACGGTGATGCCGTCACGGTGCATACCAAGCCGTACGAGATCAAGACGCTGAAAGTCCGATTTACGCCTCACGCGCCCCCGGAGCCCGGAGTCGACTGACAGAGCCATCAGCCGCCCCGACCGCTGACTGCTACACGGCCGGGATTCGCCGCTCCCATTACCAACTTGCCCAACTAACGGCAGCATTGCCAGCCTTTCGGCGAGTCCTGGCTGTCGCGGACGGTATCAGTGCTGCAAACATTGAGATTTAGATCCGAAATGTAACGCGCTGTCGTGGCAGTCGGCGTGCTATCTGTCACCGTCATCTTCCACAACGAGCGCGCTGGCCAGCCACGAGACACAAATATTGATGCGTGTGCCAATCGTTGCTCACAAGCGTCTTTCTGCGGGAGATGGAGGCGCGACACTGAGCATGTCTGCTTAACCAACAACGCTGCATTGGAGACAGGAGGAGGTTCCCCATGAAGTTGAACGATAGCATCACGACCTATGACATTGCCGAGGCTCTGCAGGGCGAGACCGGCAAATTTGAAGTCACCAGCCCGAACGGAGAACGTTACTTTGTCACCTGCCAACCAGGACACTCAATTAGCAACATAGAGTTGGCTGGCAGTGAAGCGAATCTTCAGCCCTTCCTGGTGCGCAAGGTAGCGCAGCCTGCGACTGGAACGGAGGGACGCACCAAAAGAGCCGTGGTCGCCTAAGTCGGGCGGCTCGCATAGACCGAAAGCCCGGCTGTTCTGGCCGGGCTTTCGGAGATTGGCCTTGTTTCCGTACTCCTTCGAGTTAGAATCCGCGCTATGTCTGCGAACTTGGCGTTAAATCAATGTCACCAGCAACTCGCGCCGCCGTCCTGAAATTTCCTGCGTCACTTTCCCCTCGGCACGATCCGCAATTTCTTTTGCGGCCCTTTTTTTAGCCGTGTCTTCGCGCTAACCTGCTCGGTCCGCACCAGCAGAAACGCTGTGGCCAGCGCGCAGAGATAGGCAAACAGATCGCCAACCTTTGCGAATATCGTGTGGCCGCCTTCAAGCAGCGGCAGTGTGGACAGGCTAGACTCAGCCGGTCGCGGATGGAAGTAAGGATCCACGGCGTAAGTTTTCTGGGTCACCCTGCCATTCGCATCTACAAATGCGGAAACGCCGGAATTCACTGCCCGGACCATGCTCGTACGTTGCTCGACGCTGCCAAAGACGGCCAGGGCCAGGTGTTGGAGCGGTTCCGCGCGGGCTCCGAACCAGGTGTCGTTCGTCAGGTTGACCAGAAGGTGGGGGTGCAGCGCGCCCACGCGGCGCAGAAGCCCGGGAAGAATATCTTCGTAGCAAATCATCGTTCCCAAACGCCAGGCACTCCCATCAGCGGTTCTGAGGGACAGTGCGCTTACTTCCTTGCCGGGCGTAAAGCTTCCAAATCCTTGAGGAATGTATCTCCGAAGCCAGGGGAAATATTTCTCTCCGGGAACACGCTCGCCGAAGGCCAGCAAGAGCATCTTATCGTATCTTCCCGTTGCGCGTCCCTCGCGGTCGATGAGCAAGGCTGAGTTATAGAAAGTGGATTCCGCGGGAGAAAAAGTCAGAGCTCCAACCACAGTGGGAGTAGTAAAGCCACGGCGGATTCGCTGGTTGCTCGACTCCGGAAAATCCTCCTGAAAATCGCGCGGCAGTGGATAGGGATAGCTAGTCTCGCTCCACACGATCAACTGTGCTCCACCTTGTTCCAGTTCCCGGGATTGTTCCTGTATAGCTGTAAGCTGTGAACCCGCTTGTTCCGGATGCTCCAGGCCTTTCTCGTTGTAAGCCACGTTCGGCTGAACCAAACCGATCTTGAGCTTCGGGGCGCCCGCCGAGAGTGAATCGAAATGCTGCATCCGAAATTTTCCGTACAGCAGCGCCGCCAAGAGAATGACGGCAGCTGCGATCGCCAGAGCCAACCCCTTCCGCCGCCGCGTTAGGAGATCGTTCGTAAGCAGATCGTTCGTAAGCAGATCATAGACCGCTCCGTTCACCATCAGCAGCAATGCGGTCACGCCCATGGGGCCAGTCAGGTCTGCAATTTGAATGACCAGCGGGTGCCACGCCTGCATGATTGCCAGATGCGAGGGAAACAACAACGGAACAAGCAGTTCGCTCGTCACCATGGTGACGGGCGCCAGCAGCGTCATGGAGTAAGAGGTGCGGCGGCGAATCGTACGCACCAACCAACCGAACAAAAGGAATACGCTTCCCTGGTAAGCACAAAACAGCACATACAATAGCACCGCCACCGGCAGCGACAGGTTCGCGAAGCGTCGCAGCAGTTCGATGATCCAGTAGAAGCCGCCCCCCACCATCACCGTCCCCGCCCACCAGCAAAACAATGAGGCCCGGAGCCGCGTGGAGGCACGATCCACGGCAATCAGCGCCGGCACCATGGCGACCCAGGACAAGGCGGAAAGATCGAAAGGCGTGCAGCTCAGAAACCACAGGCATCCGGAAAGCGTCGATAACGCCAACCCCGTCCACAGTTCCGCCGCTCCGAGAGTTCGGAGCAAGTACGCCGACCATGGATGCGATTTCCTCTCGGCCAATTCGGCCGCTCTATCGTCAGGAGTTTCCGGCAAGCGTTTTGCCTGCTCGGGATGCCTGCGCCAGTACCGAGGACTATGGCTGTCCGGGTTACGGTTTGGCCTATCAGTCATCGCGCACACCTCCACAGAGTCAAGATTGTATTCTTGACCTGTGAAGAATAGGTTTTTTTTCAATTATTCGCGACTTCCGCGGCGCCACCCCTTTTTGACCAACACTGGTTTCCGTTAGACTGTCAGGAGGGAACAGCGATGTCGTCCTCTTCCACCAGAAAACACGCGGGCACCGGCGTGCCGAGTGACCAGCCCGCGGTCCCCGAGCCTTCGTTCGCCGAGCGAGCACGAACCCTGGTGTACGTGGCCCGCATCGGAAGCCTCTCGACCCTTTCACGCAAGCAGCCGGGGTTTCCGTTCGGATCAGTTATGCCCTACGGGTTGGACGAACAGGGTCGTCCCATCTTCCTGATCAGCACGATGGCTATGCATACGCAGAACCTGCAGGCGGACCCCCGCGCTAGCTTGCTCGTGACCCAGAACGACGCCGACGCTGGCGGTGATCCGCTCGGAGCATCCAGAGTTACGCTGGTAGGAAATGTTCTGCCGATACCGCAGTCGGAGGTGGCCGAGGCTCGCAAGCTTTACTTAGCACGCTACGCCAACAGCAAGTATTGGGTGGACTTTGAAGACTTTTCTTTTTACCGCATGGATGTGGTGGACATTTATTACGTAGGCGGCTTCGGGGTGATGGGCTGGGTATCTGCCTCTGAGTATGTCCGTAGCCAACCCGACCCTCTTGCTGACTCAGTGGCCGAAATCATTCAGCACATGAACGCCGACCACAAGGATGCCCTCGTCCTACTTGCCCGAAAATTTGCAGGCATTGAGGCGCAGGAAGCAACGATGACCGCAGTCGACCGCCTCGGTTTTCAGGTGCGCTTGAAAATGCCAGACGGTATGCGGGGCGCTCGCATTGCATTCTTGCGAGAAGTCAGCAACCCGGCAGAAACCAGAAAGGTTCTGGTCGAGATGGTGCAGCAAGCGCGCTCGGAAGTGTGATGTCCGCAGAAAAGGGCTATCAACTTAGGCCCCGCGGACCGCAGTGGCGGTCCGCTTGTCATGGTCTATCTCTTCTGCCCCCGAGCGAAGCCGAGGGGGAAGTCGAAGGGTCCAAGCCGAGCGCAGCTCGGCAGCTGCCTGGGACCAAACCAGATCGAGGTCGCCATCACGTTACTTTCGCTGCCCGACCATTGTGCATCCGCTTCTGCAAACGGAAGGGTACAATCTAGTTAGTGAAGGCATACCGAATCGAGCGCATCAAGGGCGGCATGAAGTTTAACTGCGCGCACTGCACCCATGCCGTTAGCACGCTGGATTTCGACGCCAAAATCGGCAACGTCCGAACCCAGGCCGCAACCGCCATCAACGACCATGCCGCCAAAGCGCACCACGAACCCCTGGTAGTTTCCCCCTCCGACGGTCAACAGCGCAGCTGGCGCTAGCGACTTCCATCTCGTATCAGGGTATGCCTTCAGGCATACCACAAGTCGCCGACAATTTTTCCCGGCTTTAGCCGCTGCAACTCACTTTCACCAGGCAACCGAAAACTAGTCCTTCACCGCACGGTCCGTAATCTCCAGCCCCTTGTCGATGATCGCAAATGCCTCGCGCAGTTGCGGCTCGTTGATGCACAACGGAGGATTAGTGAAGAAAGCATTCCAGCGAACGAAGGTATAGAGCCCGTTCTCTCTGAAGAACTTGCCGAGCGCAATCATTTCATCGGACGTGCCATTGAACGGCGCCATGGGTTGCCGTGTCTTACGATCCCGGATCAGCTCGACGATGCCGAACAGCCCGATCGAACGTACTGCGCCCACCGACCGGTGTTTCGCCTGTAAATCCGCACCCAGCGTCTTCATGATCGCGCCCATCTTGCGGGAATTCTCGATCAGGTGGTCTTCCTCGTAAACGCTAATAGTCGCCAATGCGGTCGCGCATCCCATGGGATGACTATTGTAAGTAAGTCCTCCATAAAAGACTTTGTCGTCGAAGTGCCTGGCGATAGGTTGCCGCATGCCGACCGCGCCAAGAGGAAGATAACTCGAAGTAAGTCCTTTCGCCATGCACAGCAAGTCGGGAATAACCTTCCAATGATCGACCGCAAACCACTTACCCGTGCGGCCGAAGCCCGACATCACTTCGTCGGCGATCATCAGAATCCCATACTTGTCGCACAGTTTCCGCACGCCTTCCAGATATCCATCCGGAGGCACAAGAATGCCGTTCGTCCCGGTCACTGGTTCCAGAATGAACGCAGCAATCGTGTGCGGGCCCTCCAGTTGTATGGTTTCTTCGATCATGGCCAGCGAAGTCTCCGCCGACTCCCATCCGCGCTCAATGCCGTGATATGGATCGAGCACGCGCACTACGCCCGGAATCCCCGGCTCAACGGCCCATCGGCGAGGATCGCCCGTAAGGCTGATGGCGCCCGCCGTCGCACCGTGATACGAGCGATAACGCGCGATGATCTTATGGCGCCCGGTAAAAAAGCGCGCAATCTTGACGGCGTTCTCGTTGGCTTCCGCACCGCCATTCGTAAAGAAAAACGTGTCAATGTCGCCCGGCGTGATCTCCGCCAGCTTCGCCCCCAGCCGCGCCCGAGGCTCGGTCGCCATGAACGGATTAGCATAGGGCAACACGGATGCCTGCTCGGTAATGGCCTGGATAACGCGCTCGTCGCCATGTCCGATGTTCACCGACATCAACTGGCTGTTGAAATCGATAAAGCGCTTCCCTTCCGGCGTCCAGAAATAAATCCCCTTCGCCCGCGCCACCGGAATGGGTTCGACCTTGGACTGCGCCGACCACTCATACAAGGTGTGTTTCTTGGTGAGATCGACCATCTCTTGGCCGGTCATGGCAGGAATCGTACTTACAGTAGTCATAAGATTGTCCGGACCCACTTATAACAAGTCAAAAATGTGTGGGAACAAGGCCGGATGTTCCTACGTGAGCTGCGCGGTCAATGCACCTTTCTTTTCGGCCACGTGAGCCAACGCCGCTTCGAGCACGTCCAGTCCTTCATCCATCTGCGCGTCGGTAATGACCAACGGCATGAGTAGTCGAATCACGTTGCCGTACGATCCGGCAGTGATCGTAACCAGGCCATGCTCGTAACAGTATTGTGACACTTGTTTGGTCTCGTCGTCCGCGGGCTGGCGCATTGTTTTTGAGCGCACCAGTTCGAGCGCCTGCATGGCGCCAAGTCCGCGAACATCGCCGACCAGTTCCCACTGCTCCTGCCACTTCAGGGCACGCTTGCGGAAACGCTCGCCCAACACCTTGGCGCGCGCGAAGAGGTTTTCTTTCTCGATGATATCGAGCACGGCCAGCGCCGCTTCGCAGGCCGCAGGATTGCCTCCAAATGTGCCGCCAAGCTGGCCGGCGCCGGGCGCATCCATGATTTCGGCACGTCCCGTAACTGCGCCCATGGGCAGGCCGCCTGTCAGCGACTTGGCCATCGTGACCAGATCCGGTTCGAGTCCCAGTCGCTCGCAGGCGAACATCGCGCCGGTGCGCGCGAATCCAGTCTGCACTTCGTCGGCGATCAGCAGAATGCCGTGTTTGCGGCAGATCGCGCCGAGTGTTGGATAAAACTCGGCCGGCGGCGTAACGAATCCGCCTTCACCCAGAATCGGCTCGACGATCACCGCCGCCACAGATTCAGCCGCCACCACTCGCTTAAACGTATCCTCGATGTGCCGCGCGCAGTAAACATCACACGAGGGATACTTCATCGAGTAAGAACACCGGTAACAATACGCATACGGAATGCGGTACACATCGCTCGGAAACGGCTCGAATCCCGCTTTGTAGGGATGCGTCTTACTGGTCGCCGCCATCGCCATATAAGTGCGGCCATGGAATGCGTCTTCAAAGCTGATGATCGCGGGCCGCTTCGTGTAACAGCGGGCGATCTTGATGGCATTCTCCACAGCTTCGGCGCCCGTATTTATGAGAATAGTTTTCTTAGGTCCCTTGCCCGGCGCCAGCGCGTTCAGCCTCTCGCAGACCGCAATGTAACTTTCATAGGGCAGCACGTTGAAGCTGGTGTGCAAGAAGCGATCGAGTTGGCGGCGCACGGCTTCGACCACAGCGGGTGCACGATGTCCGGTGTTGACGCAGCCGATGCCACCGGCGAAATCAATCATGCGGTTGCCATCAACATCTTCGATGACCGCTCCTTCTGCCTTGCCGACGAAAACTGGCGTGGCATGAGAGGCTGCCTGCACAACGGCAGCGTTCCGCCGCTTCATCAGTGCTTGCGACCGAGGTCCGGGAATGGGTGTACGCAGTTGAATGGTGGACATAACTTAGTTCTCAGTTCTCAGTTGTCAGTTAGTGCAGCATCTCTAAGGCGTTTCTACTGCCACCGACCACTACCCACTGACCACAGTGTTTCAATACCAACCAATCGGGGCTTCGTTAAGATTGATATACACCTGCTTGGTTTCGAGATATTCTTCGATGCCCCAAGGTCCAAGCTCGCGGCCGAAGCCCGACTGTTTGTAACCGCCCCACGGTGCTTCTACATAAGTCGGCTGCATATGGTTCACCCATACGATACCTGTCCGCAGCGTCTTCACCGCGCGCATGGCTTTGAAGATGTCGCGCGTCCAAACCGCGGCGGCCAGCCCGTAGGGCGTGTCGTTCGCGATCTTCAGCGCATCTTCCTCATCGTCAAACGGAATCACGGCCGCAACCGGACCGAAGATTTCTTCCCGAGCGATACGGGCGTTGTTATCGACGTCGTAGAAGATAGTCGGCTGCACATAGTAACCCTTGGCAAACTTGTCGGCGCGCCCGCCGCCAGCGGCGACTTTGGCTTCTTTCTTGCCGATCTCGAGATATGAACAGACGCGGTTGTATTGCTCCTTCGACACCAAGGCTCCCATCTTTGTCTCGCGCTCGAGCGGCGGACCAATCTTGATCTTCTTGGCTTTTTCGGCCATGGCTTCAACGAACTTGTTGTAAATCGATTTCTGCACCAGGATGCGGCTGCCGGCCGAGCAGACTTCTCCCTGATTGATGAAGACGCCGAACAGCGCTCCATCAATGGCGGCTTCGAAGTCGGCATCGGCAAAAAAGATATTAGGCGACTTGCCTCCCAGTTCAAGCGTCACGCGCTTCACGGTGTCGGCGGCCTCTTTCACGATAATCTTGCCGACAGCGGCCGATCCCGTAAAAGCAATTTTGTTCACGTCCGGATGCTTGACCAGCGGCGAGCCACAGCTTTCGCCAAAACCGGTGATCACGTTCACCACGCCCTTTGGCAGGCCAACTTCTTCAAACCACTTCGCGAGTTCTAGCGCGGTGAGCGGCGTCTGCTCGGCGGGTTTGAGCACGCAAGTGCAGCCCGCAGCCAGCGCCGGAGCAAGTTTCCACGCGGCCATCATCAACGGATAATTCCATGGGATGATCTGCCCGGCGACGCCCATCGGCTCTTTCAGCGAGAGACTCATCGCGTTGTCGGGGACGGGATTTACGTAACCCACGACCTTCGTCGCCAGGCCACCGTAGTATTCGAAGCACGTAGCCACATCGGTGATGTCGAACTCGGCCTCAACGATCGGCTTGCCCGAGTTACGGCATTCAAGCTCGGCGAGCATAGGCAGGTTCTGGCGCACTTTTTCGGCCAGGCGGAAGAGAACACGTCCACGCTCCTGGGCCGTAGTGGTCGCCCATGGACCTTCTTCAAATGCCGCCTTAGCAGCCGCGACGGCGCGGTCCACGTCGTCGGCATTCGCGTCGGGAACCTGTGCCATCACTTCTTCAGTTGAAGGATCATACACGGCGAAGGTCTTGGCCGACTTACTCGCAACCCACTCCCCGTTGATTAGCATTGAGTAAGTCCTCACGTCCGTCGTAACTCCACCAGGCATAGATCCTCCAAGAATCCACTTGTGTAATGACGAACGCCCTCGCCCGTCCAAGCCGAGCGAAGCTCGGCAGCTTCCTCCGCGTCTCGAATCTTTGTCGAACCGTGCTCGACTGGGAGGACGAGGGCGTCCGTCCCTACCTAAGTCTTGCCGATTCCAGTTGCGGCTCCTTCCACCGTCCGTATACGAAAAAGAAAAATACTGCCAGACCAATGAAAAACAGCGTACCGCCGAACATCCACAATTCGTAGGACCAGAACGACGTGATTTGCTGGGCCGGAAAAAACGCGAGCGCGATGCCGAGGACCGTGGTGAGCAGGCCGCTGACGCCCGCAAAGAACATCGTGGTTCTGCTGTACTGGCCGCGCGGCACCGACTCTCTGATCGCAAATCTGACCAGCGCGCCAAACATGTAGACGAACGGGACGAGTTGCAGCACGACGGCCAGCGATAGAAGCTTTTGAAAAGTCTCCTGCACGCCGGCGCCGAAAAAATTCATGATGACGAGAAAAGCGGACACAATGGCCTGGACGATGAGTGCAGCGTAGGGCGTAGCATAGCGCGGGTGAATCTTGCCGAGCCACGAGGGCATATAAGAATCGAGGCCGGCGACAAAGGGAATGCGGGCAGAACCGCCCATCCAGGCGGAACCGATGCCGGCGATGGAGAAGCTGAGCATCAGGGCGAATGGCACAATAATCCAGACGACTCCGACGCGACCCGCCATATGGCTGACGGCCTGAACGATCCCCTGAAGCACGTTAACGTTCTTCCCGACAGCGATTAGCAGAGTGAGCGTGGCACCGAGATATAGGGCGCCGGAGAGCACACCGCCCCAGGCGACAGCGCCGGGAAGAGTGCGGCGGGGATCCTGAATTTCGTCTCCCATGACGGAGGCGAGTTCGAGGCCGACCAGCCCGAAACAGATAACGCCGAAGGAATTGAGGACGAAGCGCGGGTTGTCGGGGACATGGAAGTCGGCGGCGGTGATAGTGGTACCGAAGCGCAACCAAATCACCGCACCAAGACCAATGAGAACAGCGGCCGCGATGAAAGTCCCGATGGCGCCGAGGTTATTGATCCACTTACCGACGCCAAGGCCGACAATATTGAGGATGGTGAGTAATGCAAGCAGCACGAGCGATGTAATCAGCGCGAAAGACTTGTTATCGGCGAGCGCCGCGTGGCTTGGGCCGAGGACAAAAACCGAGACGCCCACGAAATACAACATCACTGTAGGCACATACAGCATGTTATTCGTCCAGTAACACCAGCCGGAGAGAAATCCGTGAAAGTCGCCGAACACTTCTTTCGCCCACAAATACACGCCGCCTTCGCCAGGATAACGATGAGCAAGTTCAATCACCGCGATCCCCTGCGGCCAGAAGAAGAGAAGCAGTGAGATGATCCAAAGCCAGATCGTCACGCCCCCGTTAGCCGCGATCGAAGGGACGACATTGAGATTGAATACCGCTACAACAAACAGCAACACCAGGTCACGGCGTCCGAGGACGCGCTTCAAGTGCGCCTGATTGGGATCGCTGTTGGACATTGAAGAATCGCGTGATCGGATGGTGACGTGACCCGATCTAACTTAGTGTGTTGCTACGGCTCCTAAGCGCTCGTGCTGCGCCGTTGCCAGCGACTCGGCTATATCGGCGAATGCCGTCAGGTGCTTGTCGATATCGGCCTCGGTGTGCTGCACCGAAATCGTCCACTGCTCGTCCCACCAATAAGGCTGCGCCATGACGCCACGATTCACCATGCCGAACCAGTAGTGTCGCCACAGCTCGACATCAATCGCCAGCCAATCGCGGTAGTTGCGGATTTCTTTCGGATACAACATCAGCGCGCCATTCGCCCCGGCGCTCGCGACGTAACCCTGCAAGCCAACTTTTGCGATAGTCCTCTTATATCCTTCCACCAGCTTGTTACTGAGCTTCTCGATTTGCGAGTAGTTAGCCCGGGTAAGTACTTCGCGGAAAGTTGCCAAGCCCGCAGCCATCGAAATCGGATTCGTGTTATAAGTCCCACCGTGAAAGACTTTGTGGTCCGAGATTAAATTCATGACCCGCTTGTGCGTCCCGAAAGCCGCCAAGGGAAATCCGCCACCGATTGACTTGGCCAGGCAGATCATATCCGGGACCACGCCAAAGTATTCCGAAGCGCCGCCCCAGCAGAGCTTCGCGCCCGTCTTGACTTCGTCGAAGATCAACAGCGCACCATGCTTGTCGCAGAGCGCCCGCAGCCCTTCTAGAAAGCCTTTCTGCGGCATGCAGAGGCCAACATTCATCATGATCGGCTCGAGAATGACCGCCGCGATCTCATTCGGATTCTCCCGGAAGCGCCGCTCCACCGTCTCCAGATCGTTGAAGGTCGCGACCGGTACGTTGGCAAGGCTCGCTTTGGGCACGCCCGCGCCGCCCGACACAGGTTTCGGATTCTTGATATCGCCGAGATCGTCGGCGGGCGGGTGCGGCTTCACGCTGACCAGCGCCGCATCGTGCAGGCCGTGGTACCCGCCTTCGAACTTGATGATTTTGTCGCGTCCCGTGGCGGCGCGGGCGAGACGAATGGCATGCATGGTGGCCTCCGTGCCGCTGTTGCCGAAGCGGCACATCTCCATCGGAAAACGAGTGCAGATCTCTTCTGCCAGCTCCCACTCCATGTTGTGCGGCATTCCGTAAAGAGTGCCCTTGTGCAGACGCCCTTCCACCGCCTTGATCACGGCGGGATGCCCGTGGCCCGCCATGAGCGCGCCGAAACATAGATTGTGGTCGAGGTATTCGTTGCCGTCGAGATCGCGGAACTTGCTCCCCGAAGCTTCAGAAACAAAGATTGGATACGGCTCATAAGCGCGATAATTGCTGGCCACGCCCAAGGGCAGACGCTTCAGATTCTTCTTATGCGCTTCCGCGGACTTCGGAGTGCGTCGCTCGAACGTGTCGAGCTCGTTCTGCAATGCGGGGTACATCGTGATCTCCAATAACACTCAGGCCGGTAGGGCCATTAGATTAGACTCGGGCAGTCGGAACCGCCCGGGGATGGAGCTAGAAATAGAACTTCAATGCAAATTGTACTAGACGCGGGTCTTTGACTTGCGTGACCTGGCCAAACTGAGTACCGTCAGTGCTGTTGCCGTCCGGATTGTAGAACTGCGTGTGATTGAAGATATTGAATATCTCTCCTCGAAATTCGAAGTGAGTCCTTTCATTGACCGCAATGTTCTTCATGAGTACAAAGTCTGTTTCGCTGATTCCCGGCCCGCAGCAGATGGTGCGCGGGGCATTGCCTACGTAACCGAATATGCCGTTCTCGGTGAAAATAGAGGTCTGACTGGCGGGGTTGTTGAAATAATAGTTGCCGTTGGACTGCGGCCTCTGCCAAGAAAAGGGCGCGATCTGATTGGGCTCCCCGGGGAGTTCAAAATCATCACTGTTCATCAGCTCATTGTCGGAAGAGGACGTGATGCGGATTGGAAATCCGGTCTGGTAAGTCGTAATACCCGATAATGCCCAGTCATCGAGCAGTTTCCCGGCCAAGCCGCTGTATTTTCTTACGGGTATATCCCAGAAATAACTAATCACGAACCGGTTCCGCGCGTCGAAGAGCGACAACGCATAATTATCGGCGTTTGGAAGTGGATTCAATATCCCCTCGAAACTGGAGGCCTCGTCAATGGACTTGCTCCACGTATATGCCGCAGTGAATTGGAGCCCATGGGCAAAGCGTTTGTCTAACGAAACTTGTAATGAGTTATAGGCTGAGCTGGCAATTGTGTCCTCCGCAAAGATGCCGGTAAACACGGGATTGACTGGGCAGCCAACACCGGTCATTGGATCGCACTGGGGCGACGAGTATGGACGCAAACCAGTCAGCGTGATGCCGTTCGGCCCAACGATTGTGCCAGCGGGGATCACAGTCTTGTTTTGCGCGTACGGCAAGTGCAAGGGTACGGGCAGAACCGTTCCCGAGGGGATGAAGAATTGAGCGTCCTCGGTGAACTGTCCACAGGTTCCAGCGCCGAGAATACTGTCGAGATCGAGGCAGGTCTGCGGGTTCGAGTAGTTGATGTCATGCGTTGCCAGCAAGCGATGCCCTTGCGATCCCACATAGCCGATTTCCAGTTTCGTGTCTTTGGTTAACTCCCGCTGGACAGTCAGGTTGTACTGCGCGGAATACTGCGACCGCAGATGCGGCTGAAAATCGCCGTACAGATCGATCGGCTCGAATTGTGCCCAATTCTGCATGGTCCCACGGGCGGGGCTGATGACACCGTGAAACGGATTCAGATAGGTGGTGCCGAGTTGTGTGACGGGATTGTAGTCCTGACCCGCAAAAGGCAGGTTAAATTGCGTCTCGGAGACTGTCGTGCTGCCACCAAACGGAGGTTCAGCGCCGAATTGTGCCAGCACAAGCTGCTCGATAGGGTTATAGAAAAGTCCCCAACCAGCGCGAATACTGGTCTTGCCAGAGCTCCCTGGACTCCAGGCAATGCCGATGCGGGGAGCAAACGCCTTGTAATACGTTGTGGTCATGCCCGGAGGAACGCCGGGGTCGCCCGGAACGACCAATCCAATGGCGTCTTGCGACGTGCAATCGGTATTAGGACCCCCACATGGGTAGATCGTGGACGACTGACCGGGACGAAAAGTCTCGACGTGCTGGGACCGATCCGCCAAGGGGGTGTTCAACTCCCATCTCAGCCCATAATTCAAAGTAAGATTTGGCCTTATCTTCCAGCTGTCTTGCGCGAACAAGTAGAGTCCGGTGTTGCGCACCTCTTCGTTTTGAGCCGAACCTTGCCCGTATGTATCGGCAAGGCCCAACAAGTAATTGGGAAACAGATTAGCGGAACCAGTGTCGTTCGGCCCTCCCCCGTAATAGTTAAACTCTCCGTTCACGTTGTAATAATAAAATTGGTTAAACTGCTGCCGGCGAATATCCACGCCAAACTTCATCGTATGATTGCCCGAAATCTTGGTTAAACTGTCGGCCCACTGGAACGAATTCCCCGTCTGCGGAAGCTCTCCTTCCCAATCGTTGCCGACGGAAAATCCTCCCGAAATAGCGATGTAGGGGAGTCCCTCGCGGCTGGCGCCAAGATACGGATGAATTCCATAGAGACTTCCACTCGGATCAGTGGAACCGTCACCATAAAAACAGGGCACGGGGGCGGTAAGCCAGGAAGGAGGCGGGGGACAGGATTTCTGCACCAGTTCGGTATTTGCCGGATGCTGGAATGTCTGTTGGCCCTCGCGATTGTAATTGAAACGGAATTCATTCACCGTGCTCGTGCTGATGGTCCAGGTGTGAGTAATGTTCCACTGCTGGAAGCGTTCCGCCACAATGTCACCAAAGCCGGGGAGATCCGCGCCAGCCAGTTCGAAGTTGGCGAAAGGATTGTGCGTGCGATCGTCGTTGAAATAGTAATAGATGCTCAGGTTCTGCTTGTCATTCAGCCGATGATCGACTTTGGCCGTGACCTGGTCGCCACGTACGGCCTCGGTCGGGACCGTGCTGATCAGAAAACCGTTTGGTGGAGTGGGAACAAACTGCAGCAGATCAACTGCAGTGGGGTCCATGCAAGCCAGTGGGATCTGACTGTTCTGGAAAATAGATGTGTAAAGAGTGCCAGCCGGGATTCCTGAAGGATAACCGACAGCCTGATCGCATCCTGGGCGGTTATCGAGAAGCTGCGGGTTGTTCAATACCGCGGTGCCTGGATTCTGAGTGTCGAATCCGCCAATGTCACTGAAATTCGCATAAGGTTGGGTTGCGCTCGGCCGCTCCTGAGCCGAGGGCACGGTGACAGCCGGCGATTGGATGCCTTGACGGATGCGGCGGCCTTCGTAGGAGGCAAAGAAAAACGTTCGATCCTTCTTAATCGGTCCTCCAAAAGTGCCACCAAACTGGTTCTGATTGAACTGGGGCTTGTCGCAAGGAAGTTCGTCTGCCGCAGTAAGGCAGTAATTATTGGCGTTGAGCACTTTATTGCGGAAGAACTCGTAGACACTGCCATGCAGGTCGTTGGTCCCTGACTTGGTCACAACGTTGACGACGGAACCCGAGTTGCGCCCGTATTCCGCGTCGAAAGTATTGGTGAGAACGCGGAACTCCTCAATGCTGTCGGGCGAAGGTTGCACCGTCGGAAGGTTGGCGAACAGGTCGTTGGCGTCCCCGCCATTGACGCTGAAATTGTTGGAGCGTCCGCGGCCACCATTCACCGACACCGCACCTGCATTGTCGCTCCCGTAAATGAGCGTATTGCTGGAACCGACGGTGGACATCACTCCCGGCTGCAGTTGCAGAAGTTGGTAGGTGTCGCGAGTGTCGAGTGGCAGGTTCGAGACCTGCCGCGCGTCCATGACCGCGCCCAACTGCGTGCTGGTGGTATCGACGAGCGGCGCTTCCGAGGTCACTTCGACCGTCTCTTTCGTTGCGCCGATCTGCAACACCGAGTTAACCGTCACGATCTGGTTGAGATCGACGTTCACGCCGCGCTGCACGCTCTTCTTGAAGCCCGTGAGGTCGAATTCCATGCGATAGGTAGCAACCGGAACCTGGGGGAAGCCGTAGTCGCCGTTACTGTTTGTGGTGGCCTGGCTGCTCACGCCGGTGGCGTCGTTCGTAAGTGTGACGCTCACTCCCGCCAGCACGGCGCCGCTGGGATCGGAGACGCGGCCGAGGATGCGTCCACCCGTGCCTTGGGCAAACGTGAGCACGCCGCAGATCAGGCAGGTGAAAACGGCAATCCAGCAAGACATTCGAAACGGCTTCGAGGGCAGCATGGGACAGATCCTCCAATTCTCGGGGGCAATTTGTTAGATCCGAACGAGCTTGCGCAAAACACTAACCTTGCTATAATCGCGCAAGGTTAGAGACTCTGCCGCTTTCTGTCAAGCGGAAAAGCATGTCCCGCGGCGCGACCAGCAGGCACATTTCAAACTTATGTCGATCGACGCGCAGGTTTATCTCAAAATCGGTGACGTGGCCCGCTTAGTCGGGATCTCTCCGTCGGCGATCCGCGGATGGGAAACGGTTGGGCTGACGCACCCCACACGTACCAAAAGCCGGTACCGTCTTTACACCAACGACGACGTGCGCGTGCTGAAAAAAGCGCGTTACCTGCGCAAGGTCCGCGGACTGAACGCGGCGGCCATCGTGCATCTGCTGCAGCGCGAAGGTGGTACTCCACCGGCCAGCCGCAGCGGCGCGGCAGGAAAAACCATAGGCGCTCGCTTGCGCCAGTTGCGGACTCGGCGCGGCCGCAGCCTCGCCGAAGTCGCCTCGGCAGCGGGAATTTCGATTGGCTTCTTAAGCGCTCTCGAACGCTCGCAGATGAGCGCCTCCGTCGGCACAATGCGCCGACTGGCACGCTACTACCGCACCAACATTCTCGATTTTTTCGATGCCACCGATTCGAATCCGCGATTGGTGCGCCCGGACAAGCGCAAGGTGCTGGAGGCCGGTTCTGGCGTGCGCATGGAATTGCTCGCCTGGGGTAATAAAGTGTTGGAGCCACACCTGTTCCGCATTGCACCCCAAGCTGGCAGTGGCGAGTCCTACGCTCACGAAGGCGAAGAATTCCTTTTTGTGCTGCGCGGAGAGCTGAAGATCGCTCTGGCCAGCGACGAGTACCATCTGAAGCGCGGCGACAGCTTTTGCTTTGAGAGCACCACACCGCATCACTGGGAAAATCCCGGCCGCAGCGAGACCTGGCTGTTGTGGGTCAACACTCCGCCCACTTTCTAGCAGGATGCGGAAGAACTCGGTGTTGCACTTGGTTTTGGGTGGCGCAGCGGTTTACCGCTGCGGTAACTCGCTTATTTTCATCGACGGCTTTAGCCGCTGAGGTCGCGATCGCGTTCGCAATCAACGACGGAGGATAAATAATGTTGCGCAGAATAACAGTCGCGTCGTTCGCCGTCCTATTGCTCGTATTCTGCGGATCGTGCGCCAAAAAAACTCCCACGCTGAACCTGCTGGTCTGGGAAGGTTACGCCGATCCTTCTTACGTCAAGGCCTTCGAGGAAGAAAATCACTGCAAAGTGTCGGCATCCTACATGGGATCGAGCGACGAACTGGTCGCCAAACTGCGCGGTGGCAGTTCGGGTAACTACGACGTGATCTCTCCCTCGAGCGACGTGGCCACGATGATTGCAACTTCCGGTCTCGCAGCGCCACTCGATCTCGGCAAACTGCCCAGCTACGGCCAGCTTTCGCCGCAACTTACTTCGCTGTCGCTGGTTCGGGTGAAGGGCGATGTTTATGGCGTGCCTTTCATGTGGGGGCCCGACCCTATGATTTACGACACCACCGCGTTCCCCAATCCTCCCGAAAGCTGGAACGTCATGTGGGATCCGAAGCTGAAAGGAAAAGTTTCCGTGTGGGACGATCTCTCTACCGTCTACATGGCGGCCCAGGTGCTCGGCTACGACAAGCCTGATCCCGGTCATCTCTATAACATGAGCGATGAGGAACTCGACGCCGTCAGGAAAAAACTGGTGGAGTTGAAGCCCAACATTCGCAAGATCTGGTCGACCGGCGGCGAACTGACTAACCTTTTCCAGAACCACGAAGTTGTGATCGCCATGGGCTGGCCGCTCATGACCAATCAGTTGCGTAAAAGCAATTTCCCCGTCGGCGAAACCATTCCCAAGGAAAACACTACCGGATGGATCGATCATCTCATGATCACCGCCGGCAGCGAAAACAAAGATCTGGCTTACAAATTTCTGGAGTTCATGATCCAGTCGCAGACCCAGAAAAAAGTCACCGACGTGACCGGATACACGCCCGCGAATCCGCACGCCGCCCAGTACATGACGCCGGATGAAGTGAAAAACCTGCACCTCGACGATGTAGACAATTACCAGAGGCGCCTCTATTTCTGGCAGAATGTTCCGCGCCGCGCCAAGTACAACGAGATCTGGAACGAAGTAAAAGCAACGCAGTAAAAGCCCGTGTAGCGCGGAGACGCCTGTCCGCGAAAAGTAACAGCGCCAATAAGAAAGCCATGGCAACAACGTCAGAACCCGCAGGAGTATCAATCAGCCATGAGCCAAACCCGAATCCCCTGCTCTCGATCCGCAAAGTCGCCAAGCATTTCGGCAAGAACATCGTGCTGCGAGACATCTCGCTAGAAATCGCCGAAGGCGAATTCCTGACCATTCTCGGCGAGAGCGGCTCGGGAAAAACCACGCTGCTCAGAATTCTCGCCGGCTTCGAGCAGTCCACCGCCGGAGAAGTCTGGATGTCGGGCGAGCGCCTCGACACCGAGCCTCCCTATCGCCGCCGCGTGAACACCGTCTTCCAGAGCTATGCGCTATTCCCGCACATGACCGTCGAACAAAACGTCGGCTATGGATTAGCGATCGCCAAGCGCCCGGCCGCTGAAATTGAGTCTCGCGTCGCCGAAGCGCTGGCCAAGGTCAAAATGTCCGCCTACGCCAAGTCAAAGCCCTCAAAGATCAGTGGCGGACAGCAGCAGCGCATAGCGCTAGCCCGCGCGCTGGTGAATCGTCCGCGTCTGCTGCTGCTCGATGAACCGCTCTCCGCACTCGACGCCAACCTGCGCCGCCAGATGCAGGTCGAACTCAAAGCGCTCCAGCGCGAAGTCGGCATCACCTTCATCTTCGTCACGCACGACCAGGAAGAGGCAATGGTGATGTCCGATCGCATCGCTCTGTTGCGTTCCGGAGAACTCGAGCAAGTCGCCAGCCCGCGCGAAATTTATAATCGTCCGGCGACTTCGTATACCGCGCAATTCATCGGACACACAAATCTAATGCGAGCCGACGTTCGCCAAGGCACGGCCACTTGCGGCAGGCTGAGTTGGCCCACTTCCCTGCCCGATGGCGCCGCGTTGTTCTCGTTGCGTCCAGAGTGCATTCGCCCGGCGAGCGCGGCGCCAACCAGTAACGCGGCGATTCGCTTTTCAGCCAAGCTTCGCGATCAGGCTTTTCACGGAGCCACTGACCTTCTGCGCGTCGAGTCCGCTGGCGGACAAATCCTGACCATCCGCACCGCCAGCCGCGATCTGCCCAATTCCCAAACCCCGATCGACGATCCGCTGGAATTTGAATTCTCTGCCGCTGACGCCATTCCCGTCCGCCCAACCAGTCTCAACTCCGGTTTCAATAATAATAATGAGGAGCAGCACTGATGTTCTCCCGCGCCTACCGCACCGCCGTCACCGTCCCGCCGCTCGCTTGGGTTGCCGTGTTTCTGCTCGTGCCCTACCTGCTGATGTTTTGCTACAGCTTCTGGTCAGTCTCCGAGTCGCAATCGATCGTGCATTCCTGGAACCTCGACAACTACCACGAACTCCTGACCAAGCCCGTTTACTGGCAGACACTGCTGCGCTCCATGTGGATCGCCGCCCGCGTGATGTTCTTCTCCATGCTGCTCGGCTATCCGCTAGCCTACTTCCTCTCCTTCCACGCCGGCGGCAGAAAAGATCTCTACTATCAGCTAGTAATCATCCCGCTGTGGGTGAGTTACTTGGTTCGCGCCTACGCGTGGAAGACGATTCTCGGTACCGACGGCGTCCTGAACACGCTGCTGCAATATGTCCACCTAACCAGCCATCCGCTGGATTTCCTGCTCTACAGCCCATTCGCCGTCGTGCTTACATTGACGCACATCTATACGCCCTTCACCTTCCTGCCGATCTACGCATCGCTCGAACACATTCCGCGCAATCTGGTCGAAGCCTCGCACGATCTGGGAGCCACGCCCGCGCAAACCTTCTGGCGCGTGATTTTCCCGCTCTCCATCCCCGGAGTATTGGCCGGAGCAACCTTCGCCTTCGTTCTAAGCCTGGGAGATTTTCTAGCGCCGCTCCTGCTAGGCGGCCCGAGCGGCATCATGATTTCAAACATAGTGGTCAGCCTCTTCGGAGCCGCCTATAACTGGCCGCTAGGCGCCGCCATCTCGCTCTGCATGTTGGCGCTGGTGCTCGCCTTGATCTTCTTCTCCGAGCGCTTGGAGAAGAAATGGAGTTTCTCGTGAGCGCGTCGGAGTCGCTAGTCAAAAGCCCTCGCTGGCTCAAGGCGCAGGCGCTAGCCGTCTTCGCCTTCCTCTATCTGCCCATTGCCATCCTCATCCTTTATTCCTTCAACGGACAAGGCGTAGGAGGCTTCCCCCCGCGCGACCTAACCGTGAACTGGTATCGCATCCTATTCAACGACGGGCCGATTTGGGATTCAGTTTTAAACAGCCTCATAGTAGCTCTAGCGGCCATGCTAATCGCTCTGGCGTTCGGAATCCCCGCCGCGCTAGCCTTAGATCGCGCCCAATTCCCCGGCAAAGCTCTGTTCCGCCGCCTGGTCCTATTGCCGCTGATCTTACCCGGCATAATCACCGGCCTGTCGCTACTCATGCTCTTCCGAGTAGCCGAAGTAAAACTAAGCCTGCTAACCATCGTGTTGGGCCACGGCACCGCACTAATCTCCGTAGCCACGACCGAAGTCTTCGCCGGACTGCAGAAACTAAACCGCGCCCAGGAAGAAGCTTCGCTCGACTTAGGAGCGACTTACTGGCAAACCTTCTGGCGCATCACCGTCCCCAATCTAAAGCTCTCCATCATAGGAGCAGCGCTCCTGATCTTCACCCTCTCCATGGATGAAATCGCCGTCAGCTTCTTCCTGATCGGCCGCGACAACACGCTCCCACTCGAAATCTGGGGACGGCTGCGGCGCGGCATCACTCCGGA
>JBEKXC010000065.1:0-21759 GCA_049512435.1 Terriglobales bacterium
GAGACCTCCACCGGCGATACGCCTTGGCCGGAAGCGCGCCCCGTCATCCTGCGAGTGCTGCTGCTCCTGGTGGCCTGTTTGTTGCTGGTGCCTCTCAACCCCAGCGGCGCGCAACTCTATCTTTATCCGGTCCATACTTTAATCTCATCCGGGATGCGATCGTTCATTGGCGAGTGGCGCTCACCCGATTTTCATCAAGGCCTTTATCGACCACTGTTACTCCTATGGCTGCTGCTTCTGACCGCACTCGCGAGTTTCCGCTCGCGTCCCAGAGGACGTGTGCTCGTACCCCTGCTCCTTACCTCATTCGCCGCTCTCGACGCCGTCCGTCACATTCCAATTTTCGTTTTGGTTGCGATACCGGTAATTGCCCAGGCTCTCCCCGTCGCTTCCGTGGCCTCCGCGGTCTTACCGCGGCGTCCAATCTCATCGCGGTTCCGGCCCGTTTTCAACTTCGCCGTTCTGGTATTGATGGCGGCGTTTGCATCGGCGAAGTGGGTCAGTCTTGTCCGCAACCAGGATGCCCGCGAGGCGGCGCTGTTTCCGCAAGAAGCAGTCGCGTTCCTACGAGCCGGCGACTATCCGCGTAGAATTTTCGTTTTCTACGACTGGGGAGGTTATGCCATCTGGAAGCTCTATCCTGAATATCGTGTGTTCGTGGACGGCCGCGCCGACCTCTATGGCGACGAACTGATGCGCCAGTCGATCAATACCGTGGTGGAGCTCCGCACCGGCTGGCGGGACGTTCTCGACACCTGGAAGCTGGAGGCGATACTTGTGCCCCCTTCCTGCGCCGTGGCGCAGGCCCTCCTTCTCGACCCTGATTGGCACGCCGCATTCCGCGATTCTAAGGCGATCGTCCTGCTCCGGACCCTCCCCGCCGCCGAAAACGCAGGTATTACCATAGTCCTGTCGTCAGAAGGTCAGAAAAGTGAAAAAATGTTTCCCAGAGCCCTCCGGAATCTGCGAAACTAGGGCGCATACAAGAAATTTGTTGCCAGGTTCGTCCCGGGTTGGATTCTCGGTGAAGCTCAAAGGAGTTCTAGAATGACAGATTTGAGGAAGCTCTTGTGGCGCAATGAAGAGGCGCAAGACATTGCAGAATATGCGGTAATGCTCGCCGTAATTCTGGTGATCGTGATCGGCACCGTCCGTCTGATCGGCAGCAACGCGAACAACGTGTTCTCGCAGGTAGCCAGCCAGGTCGGCCAGTAGCCGTCCGCCACCGCAGGAAGAACATCACGCGCGCGAAGCGTATGTCGGCTGCGGCAAAGAATTAGTCCGGAGGTATTTCCGGAAGGAGAGGGATGAATCGAAGTCGTCTGTTGATGATCGGAGCCGTGGCGCTGGCTGTTGGCCTGCTCGTCAGCTATATCGTCTTTATCCGGCTGCGGACCCTTGCGGGCACCGACAACAAGGCGAACGGAGCGCAGGTTTTGGTGGCTGCCAACGATATTCAGGTGGGGACCAAGTTGGCAGCGAACGATGTCCGCGTCATCACCCTCCCGCAGTCGGCCGTCCCTCCCGGAGCATTCTCCGCACCAGCGAAGGTCCTGGGCCGCGGCGCAGTTCAACTCATGAGCAAAGGCGAATTTATTTTGCCAACCAAGTTGGCGCCGTTAAATGGCGGAACCGGACTGCCCTCGATGATTCCGCCGGGAATGCGCGCCGTTTCCGTTCGGGTCAACGATGTGGTTTCAGTGGCGGGCTTCGTCCAGCCCGGCACGCGCGTCGATGTAATGTCTACTGGCAGCCAGGGCGGCGATCGGCAGACCACCACAGTTTTGGAGAACGTCGCCGTCATTGCCGTGGGCAAGAGCCTCGACGGGTCTTCCGCGGATGCGCAAACCGCCTCGGTGATCACGCTCCTGGTTTCTCCGGACGACGCGCAGAAACTGGCCCTGGTTTCGCAGGAAGGGCGCATTCAGTTGGCCCTGCGCAATCCACTGGACACAAAAAAGGAAGGCATCAGCGCCACCCGGGTAAGTTCGCTGTATCTGAGTGGGACACCGGTCGGGACCGCGCCCAAGCTCAATTTCCACAAGGTGGTAGCGAAGGTCACTCCGTCTGCGCCAGTGCCTTACCAGGTAGAAATGATCCGTGGCAACAAACGCGAAGAAAACAAGTTTGATACGACAGCACCGCAGTAGTTCGCATACGCTCATTTCCTCGATGGATTTGCTCGCGCATTCTCGCAGAGGTCCGAATTGATTAAATCTCCTACGCTCGTCGCAGCCGTTGTGGTTCTAGGCGCGACCATAATGTTCGCGCACGGCGTCGCTCCGGATGTCGCACCCGATGTCACTCGCGATGCCGCACCCGATGTCACTAACGATCACACTGCTTCCGCCACCAAGCCACCGGCCGCTCCCGCGTCGGCTTCCGCTCAAACCCCCACTTCTCAAAATCAGGAGAACGCGCCCGCCCCGCAAACCTCCACCACCACGACTTCTGCATCCGCTCAGGGCGTAACCGCAGGTGCCGCTCCGCTGCGCGTGATGGTCGGTAAGTCCCTGTTGATTAACACTACCGAAAGACTGAAGCGGGTCTCCGTAACCGACCCCTCGGTGGCGGATGCGCTGGTCGTCACACCCACCCAGGTTCTGGTCAATGGGCTCTCTCCGGGCGAGGTTTCACTGCTGATCTGGGACGAACTGGAGCGCTCTCGCAGCTTCGATCTGCGGGTGGATGTCGATATCACTGCGGCGTCGGAAGAAATGCATCGCCTTTTCCCGAATGAACAGATCAGCGTGACGCCCTCCCGCAACGCGATTGTTCTTTCCGGTCACGTGACTACCGAAGACGTCGCCAAGCATGCCGGCGCGCTGGCCTCGGCGTATTCCAAGAATGTGGTGAACGTGCTGACGTTCGGCCCCGTCGGCGCCGAGGAAGTGTTGCTCGAGGTCAAGTTTGCCGAGGTCGATCGCACGGCTATGACCCAACTGGGCATTAATCTTTTCTCCACCGGCTCGGGCAACACTCCCGGGAGCATAACCACCGGCCAGTTCGGCGGAGTCACCGGCCTCGGTAACATCAGCGATTCGGGGTCGTTGAGCCCATTTCCCGTCACGGCGACCGTTTCGAACACACTCAACATGTTCTTCTTTAACCCTTCGGTGCATCTTGGTACGGTGATTGAGGCGCTTAAGAATCAGAATCTTTTGCAGATTCTGGCCGAGCCCAACCTGATCGCGGTCAATGGCAAAGAAGCCAGTTTCCTGGCCGGAGGAGAATTCCCCTTTCCGGTCGCGCAGCAAAACGCCAGCGGAATCGCCACCGTCACGATTCAGTTTCGCGAGTTTGGCGTGCGCCTGAAGTTTACCCCCGTGATTCAGCCGAACGGCAGCATCCACTTGCACGTCGCTCCCGAGGTCAGTACGCTGGACTTCGCGGACGCCGTCACCGTCGCCGGAACCACCATACCCGCCATCAGCACGCGCAAGGCGGAGACCGAATTCGAATTGCAAGATGGTCAGAGTTTCGTCATTGCCGGCCTGCTGGATAACCGGGTCACGAACATTGAGAACAAGATTCCGGGACTGGGCGATATCCCCATCCTCGGCAATTTCTTCAAAAGCAAGAGCGCCCAGAAGAGCAACTCGGAATTGATGGTTTTGTGCACCGTGCACCGGGTTTCGCCCAGTGTCGAGACGCCGAAGGGTCCGCCGATGCCGGTGCCGAATCTGGATAAGGGCAAGTTCGATGGCAAGAAGCCCGCAAGCTCGAGCAAGTAGTAAGTTGTTAGAGATGGTTTCATCAGTCGGTCTTGGGTAGGGCACGGCTTTAGCCGTGCCGTTCAGGGCTTGGAAGAATGTGGGCTTTAGCCCCTGAGGGACCTGCCTTCCGAGCGGAAGAGTATTTGCGAAACCAGCATTGGCAGGCAAGACAGACGGAAGTTGCGAGCTTTGGAAGGCATAGCGGGGAAAACAAGTCATGCCAGAATTGTCAGTAGCCGTATTTGCCACGGACAATGATCAGCGCGCGGTGCTCCAGGTTCTGGTGGATGGCACCAGCGTGGCTCGTACCGCGTGCAGCAACGCGAGTTTGCCTTTGGCCGCCAACGATCCGGTCATCCGCAAGACTCAGGCCTTTGCCCCCGACGTAATTTTGGTGGATATCGCCACCGATGGCATCACCTCGGCGCTTCGGGCAATCGAATTGCTTCACCAGGAACTTCCCGATTCGGCCGTATTCGCCGTCGGCCCCATGACTCAATCGCAATTGATTGTCAGTGCCATGCGGGCGGGAGTGCGGGAATACATTGAGCGCCCCACTACCACCACCGATCTGCTGGAAGCCTTCGTCCGCGTGACCGCGACCCGCCGCAAGCCCGGCCGCGAAAGTTCCCGGGGAAAAGTGTTCACCATCGTAAATGCCAAGGGCGGCAGCGGCGCCACCACCGTCGCCGTCAATCTGGCTCTCGCCTTGCAAGCGGCTCATCACAACACGGCGCTGGTGGACCTGGCGCCTCTCGGTCACTGCGCCTTGCATCTCAATCTGAAGCCGACCTTCACCGTCTCGGACGCGATTGCGAATCTGCACCGCCTGGATTCGTCCCTGCTCGACAGCTTCATGGCCCGTCACGATCGCGGCTTGCAGGTCCTGGCGGGAGCGGTGACGCCCACCGCCATCGAGCCCTCGGCCTCCGACTTTGCCCGCTTGTTTGACACCATGGTCGGCCTGTTTCGCTACATCGTCGTCGACGCTTCCTCCCGCCTCGACAGCGCCACTCGTCTGGTCAGCAGCCTGTCGGAGAAGATTCTGCTCATTGCCCATGCCGATGTGGCTTCCCTGTGGAGTGCCGGAAGGGTGGCCCAGTATCTCGGCGAAAGCGGCTCCCGCGACCGCTTTGCCTTGGTCTTGAACCGTTATCGCAAGGTGGCGGGTTTCGATGAAGCTGAGACCGAGGCCGCCATCGGAGCGCCCGTGCTCTGGAGGATTCCCAATCAGTACTTCGCGGTCTCGACCGCGATTGATCGTGGCGTCCCCCTGATGCAGCAGGGGAATACCGAAATTGCCCGCTCCATTTCCGCGCTGGCGGATTACTTGACCAAGGACGATTTGGACGTGAAACGCACCGCCTGGTCCTTGTTCAAGACGGTATAGTATTCATTGAGTCATTGGACCATTGAGATATTGACTCATTGACTCAATGATTCAATGATTCAATAGAATTATGGCTAATCTGCAAGCCTTCGAGCGGAGCGAGTACCAGCAGGTCAAGGCGGACCTGCATCGCAAGATCCTCGACCGCCTCGACCTGGAAAAACTCGGCCGCACCACCGGAGATTCGGCGCGGGAAGAAGTTCTCATCCTGATTCGCAGTTCGGTGAACAGCGAGGCGGTTCCTCTCAGCTTCGCTGAGCGTGAGCAGTTGTCGCGGGAGATCCTCGACGAGATTTTCGGCCTCGGCCCTCTAGAACCGCTGCTCAAAGATCCCACCATTTCCGACATTCTCGTCAACCGCTTCGACCGCGTCTACGTCGAGCGCGGCGGTAAGCTCGAAATCACCGGCTTGTCCTTCAAAGACAACCAGCACTTGATGCAGATCATCGACCGCATCGTGTCCCGCATCGGGCGCCGCGTCGATGAGTCTTCGCCCATGGTCGATGCCCGTCTGCAGGATGGTTCCCGCGTCAATGCCATCATTCCACCGCTCGCGCTCGACGGAGCCTGCCTCTCCATTCGCCGTTTTGGCCGGGATCCGATCACTGCCCGCAACATGCTCGACAACAAAACCCTGACCGAGCCCATGCTGGAATTGCTCTCAGCCATAGTCAAGGGCCGCTTGAACGTGATCATTTCCGGAGGAACCGGCGCCGGCAAGACGACGGTTCTCAACGTCCTTTCCGGATACATCCCGAATTCTGAGCGCATCGTCACCATCGAAGACGCCGCCGAATTGCAACTCAAGCAGGAACACGTGGTCCGCCTCGAAACTCGCCCTCCCAACATCGAAGGCAAGGGCTCGGTCCGCATGCGCCAGCTCGTCATCAACAGCCTGCGCATGCGTCCCGATCGCATCGTGGTCGGCGAGGTGCGCGGAGAAGAAGCCTTTGACATGCTTCAGGCCATGAATACCGGCCACGAGGGTTCGCTCACCACCGTACACGCCAACTCCCCCCGCGACGCCCTGGCTCGCATCGAAAATATGGTTTCCATGGCCAACCTGAACATTCCCGAGCGCGCCATTCGCCATCAGATCGCGAACGCCGTCCACGCCGTAGTCCAAGTCGCGCGTCTCTCGGATGGTTCGCGCAAGGTCATCACCATTTCCGAGGTCACGGGAATGGAAGGTGACATGATTGCCTTATCGGACATTTTCACTTTTGAACGCAGCGGCATTGACGAGAGCGGCAAAGTGCGCGGTGTCTTCCATTCCACCGGCCAGCCGCCCCATTTCGCGGAGCGTCTCGCCACCGCCGGGTGCCGCCTGAGTCCCGCGCTTTTCGAGTCCCGGATGGAGGTCTAGCCGATGCCGATTTTTCTCGCCGTGCTGGTCTTTGCCGTGGTTACCGTCGCGGTCTTCGCCGGCATGTCTTTGTTTGATCAGCGCAAGGCCCAGGCACGCGTTCTCCGCGATCGCCTCTCCGCGGTTCAACAACCGGCCGAACAAACCGTGCCCGATGCGGCTTTTCTTCGCGACGAAGTCCTTAGCCGAATACCCGCTTTCGATACCTGGCTGCGCCGCTCCGAGCGCGTCTCCGTTTTGCAGAAAGTCCTGGCCCAGGGAAACGTCGATGTTCGCGCCGGCAACTTCCTCATGCTTTGCGCCGCGTCGGCCGTGGCCTTCGCGGCCATTGCTTTCTTCGCCAGCGGCAACCTGCTCTTCGGCTGGGCTGGTGCCATGATCGGCTTTTTTATCCCCTACGCCTATGCCTCGCATCGGCGGACCAAGCGCTTCCAGAAATTTGAGGAAAAATTTCCCGAGGCCATCGACACCCTGGCGCGCGCCGTCCGCGCCGGGCACGCCTTTACCACCGCTCTCGAAATGATTGCCAACGAAGTCTCCGAGCCGGTTGCCGGAGAATTCCGCCAACTCTACGAAGAGCAGAAATTCGGCCTCCCGGTGCGCGACGCCCTGCTCAATCTGGCCGACCGTATTCCTCTGGTCGATGTCAAGTTCTTCGTGACGGCGGTGATGTTGCAGCGTGAAACCGGCGGCAATCTGGCGGAGATTCTCGATAACCTTTCTTACGTCATTCGCGAGCGCTTCAAAATCCAGCGTCAAGTCCGTGTCCACACCGCCCAGGGACGCCTCACCATGGTCTTGCTCATGGCGCTGCCGCCCACGATTGTGCTCGTCATGATGACCATCAACCCGGGATTTATTCGCCCGCTGTTCACCGATCCGATCGGACACGCCTTGATCGTCGGCGGCATCACTTTGCAGACGCTGGGCTACTTTGTCATTCGCAGAATTATCAGGATTCAAGTTTGAAGATGCAGTTTGAAGATGCAGATCTCAGTTCCCGGTTCTCAGTTCTCAGGAAACCCGGCGAACCATAGGTTTTTACTGAGAACTGAGAGCTAAGATTTAGATTTTGGTTTTTACTGAGAACTGAGAACCGGGAACTGAGAACTGATTTATGCCGCTGCCGCTCATACTCTCGATTGTCGTTTTCTTCACCATCGTGGTGATCGTCTTCGCTTTTGGAGCGGCCGCGATTATGCCGTCCTCCGTGCTCGGATCGCGTCTCCGCGAAATCGGCTGGCAACGGCCCAAAGCCCCGGTAGCTCCCCCCATTCGCGAACGCATGCAGCAGGCCCTCGATCCGCTGAGCCGCGCTTTGCCGTTGTCGTCTGCCGACGTTTCCCAGACCCGGCTCTGGCTGATTCAGGCGGGCTATCGCAGCCCGCAACACGTTACCATCTATCGTGGTTTGCGCGTTTTGTTTGCCGCCCTTGGTTTCTTATCCGTGTTTGTGTTCACCGGATTCAATTCGCCTCTGCTGCTTGTTGGCATGACCGGGTTCGGCTTTTTTTTCCCGCGCTTCCTCCTGAAAAAGAAGCTCCAGGAGCGGCAGCGCCGCATCCGCCTCGGTCTTCCCGATGGCTTGGATTTGACCGTGATCTGCGTAGAAGCCGGCTTGTCTCTCGATCAGGCGATGATGCGGGTCGGCGAAGATCTCAGCACCGCGCATCCGGAACTGAGCGCCGAATTCCATCTCTTCGATCTCGAAACTCGCGCCGGAAAACCTCGCGTAGAAGCGCTCCGCAATCTCTCCGAGCGCACCGGAGTCGATGACATCCGTTCCCTAGTAGGAACCCTGATTCAGACCGACCGCTTCGGAACCAGCGTAGCTCAGGCCCTGCGCGTGCACTCCGATTCCCTGCGCACCGAGCGCCGCCAGCGCGCGGAAGAGCAGGCCGCCAAGACCACGGTAAAAATGATCATTCCCCTGGTCCTGTTTGTCATGCCCTCCCTGATTTTCGTTACCGTCGGCCCGGCCGTAATTCAGTTGATGCACGTATTCGCCCCGGCGGGAAAACGGTGAGTGATTGAGTCATTGAGTCGTTGAATCATTGAGGTATTGAGTCAATGATTCAATGACGAAATGATTCAATGGCTAAATGATTCAATGTCTCAATGACTCGGCCCAAGGGATACGCCTTTAACCGTACCCGCACCACCTATCTCGCGACCGATCTCATGATCGCAAGCACCCACTGGTCCCGCTTTCGCGGCCTGATGGCTACCGATTCGTCCCGTTTCGCGCGCGGCCAGGGCCTGTGGATTAGCCCCTCCCACGGCATTCACACCTTCGCCATGCGTTTTCCAATCGACGCCGTCTACCTCGACCGCGACCGAATCGTCATCCACATCGAGGAAGACCTCAAGCCCTGGCGCCTGGCCGCGGTTCGAGTTCACGCCGCTTCCGTACTTGAGGTTCCGACCGGCACCGTCCGCGAGTCTCTGACCGCCGTCGGCGACCAGGTAGATATTTCTTTTGAAGAACGCCCTGTTCATACCGAAGCCGCGTGAACCATCGAAGTTTATAAGTGCTGGCGCGATTTTTGCACACTTTAGCATTGTTCTTGAAAAGTCTTGACAAAATATAGTGATATCACTATATTTGAGGAATCGTAGTCAATAGTTAATGACCGCAGACCCGTCCCTGAAGCCGGTAATCTGGATCGGATCGAGCCGAAGGGATTTGCGTGCTTTTCCCGAACCGGTCCAGGATCACATGGGTTATGCACTGTACGTGGCACAACGCGGCGGCAAGCATCGCGATACGAAAACGCTGAGCGGTTTTGGCGGGGCTGGAGTGGTGGAAGTGGTGAAGGACTTTCGCGGCGATACGTTTCGCGCCGTGTACACATTGCGGTATGCGGGAGCGGTGTATGTCCTTCACGCTTTCCAGAAAAAATCGAAGGCCGGACGCGAGACGCCGCGCCGGGACATCGAGCTGATAAAGCAACGGCTCCGCGAGGCCGAACAGATTGCAAAGGAGAGAGAGCGATGAGCAAAAAGGGATATGAAAGCGGCGGGCGGAACGTGTTCAAGGATCTCGGCGTACGGAATGCGGACGAACACTTCGTCAAGGCTCAACTTGTTTTCAAGATCGACAAGCTCATGAAAGAGCGCGGCCTGAAACAGGTTGAGGCGGCCGATCTCTTCGGTATCCGGCAGCCCGATGTCTCCAAGATGTTGTGCGGCGAGTTCCGGCAATTTTCGGTGGAGCGCCTGCTGCGTTTTCTCGTAGCGCTCGATCAGGATGTGGAAATCCTGGTGAGGCCTCATCGTGATTCGAAGAATGCGCCGGCCCTGCATGTGTTTTGAATATGTTTTGTGAGTAGCAAAGAGAAGAAGCAGAAGAAGCATCTGTGATGAACGACCTCGAAACCATTCCGGAAACTGTGACCCAGTGGCCCGAGCCCCCGCGCCTGCTGGTGGAATGGTCGTCCCGCTGGGACGAGTTCACCTCCGCCCTGCGCCCAGCGCTCACTCGCCCTCCAAAAGCCTTGGCCGGAGAAGCGCCCATCGGCATGTTCCCCTATCGCGGCATGCTCCTTTGCTGGCTGCTCGAGTGCCTGCTGCTGATTGCTGTCATCGTGCTCCCCGAGCGCTTTGCGAGTCTTGAGATCCCTCTTCCTCCCACTCGTCCGCAATGGGACGTGATCTATTACTCCGGCGACGAACTGCCGCAAACTCAGGACCGCGGTGGCGCGCAAGCAGGCAAGTCCGGACGCGCCGGCGGCCAGCAAGCTCACCATCGCACCCAGACCATCCGCGTAGCGCGTGGCGACAAGCCCACCGAGAAGGTTGTCGACGCTCCTAAAATAAATCTGCCGCATTCCGATTCCGCCGTCGCCAACCTGCTCGCCTTCAAACCGCTTCCGGGACCGCCACCTGCTGAAGGCCTGCGTTCCTCTCTCATCGCGCCAACTCTGCCCGCAACGAGCGTAGTGCCGCCTTCGCCGGAGCTGAACGCCTCGGCCAGTCGAACTTCAAACAGCTTGTCCACGAATATAATCCCTCCCGCGCCTGACGTTTCCCGCGCCAACACGCGCACTTCGCCAACGTTAAGTTCCGCAGTCATCCCTCCCGCGCCGAATGTCTCGCGAGACAAAATGCGAACTGCGAGCCCGTTCGCACAAACTGTCGTGGCACCGTCTCCGACGGACGCGCCACGCGATTTGGCAAGTTCTCGGGTGCCGCTGACGCAAACCGCGGACGTGATTGCGCCACCGGTTTCCGCGCCTCCCCGCGACGTCTCGTCAACCCCCAGACTCACGCTGCCCGCCCCCGCCGTCGTAGCGCCGCCGCCGTCGCAGGTCAGCCGCGATCTCAACAGCTGGGGAAGCACCGCCACCGGTGATTTGCGTGCCAAGCCCGTGCCTCCGCCGCCAACCGTATCGGGCGGAGGCTCAATCGCGAGATCTGGCGCTGGCGCCATGGCATCGCAGGTTGTGCCCCCTCCAGCCAGCATCGACGGTCATAGCTCTGAAACAAGTCATAGCTCTCAAACAAATGGTTCCCAAGGGAGTGGTGGTGGCCGGTCCGGTCAATCTTCAGCACGAAGCTCGCTCCTCGGCTCAGCCGATGTCGTGCCACCTCCGTCGCGCTTGGGCGGTGGCAAAGCTCTCTCCGGCAGCGGACGAGGCAACAAGGGCGCTGGCGCCGGCGGTCCGCTCGACATGGGTTCCTCCGTAGCTCCGCCAAGCAATGCCGGAGGAAACGCCGCCGGCTCAGGAGTCGTCGTCTCCAACCAGCCGGGAACCAAAGTTGGGATACCGAACTCGACTGGCGGCGGCGCGCTAGCCATGTCGCCCAGCGGCACGGCAAAAAGTGGCCTCGGCGGCAGCGGCGGCGGACCAGGCATTGGCAAAGGCAATGGCCCAGGCAGCGGATTGCAGGGAGAAGGTTCAGGCGCAGGTAGAGAAGGCGCAGGACGCGGCTCCGACCCGAACGCTCGTGCAGGGATCTCGCCCTATCCGGGCCCCGGTGGCGCTGGAACCGGCACCAACGGCGCGCCCGCCATGCCCGGAGTATCCGTGCAAGGCGGCACAACCACCATCAACCTGCCCAGTTTCGGATCTCCCGGCGGCGATGCACCGGCGGGTCCCGGTCGTTCCTCCACCAACGCTCACAAGGGATCGGGGATTACGATCGAAGCGACCCCCCGCTCCGGTGGCGTTTTCGCCTACTACGACGTTCTGAAAGGCGACCGCAACTACTCCATCTATATCGATACTTCGCTCGGGACTGCGGCGATGATGTACTCTGACCCCGCATCGGCTGCGCATCCATATTCGGAAAAATTGAGCGATCCCGTAGCCATGCATAAAGATCTGCCCGAGGGGCTTCGGCCGACCCACGTGGTATTCGTCTGCACCATCGACCGTTCTGGAGATCTCAAAAACCTGCGGGTACTCGAGCCCGGCGCCGCTGAAACTACTTCAAAGATTCTGGTGGCTCTGCACAGCTGGAAATTTCGCCCGGCATTTCGGGGAGATGAACCAGTCGAGGTAACTGCGATTTTGGGATTTGGAATCGATACACGGTAGCGTAAGGCCCAGGCCCTCAATGCGGCTTAAACCCAGCCCAGACGGCCCAAACGCACCAGCCTCCTTCATCGCTTGCCCTACCCCATGTGACTTTCGATATGTCGTTGGGGCCCGCCAATCACCGAAAACGCTAGCCGGTCCTTTAGTCTAAGTCTGGCTGAAACCGATGAGAATGCCGCACAGATACGCGATGGTGTTTCTCGTCAGCCTTGCCATTCTCCTCTTCGGCATATCGGTTGCGCCGATTATGTTTGACGAGCCGGCCTACGTCGGCGCAGCCCGCAACTTCATCGCGGGAACTCCATCGGTTAACCCGCAGCACCCGCCCCTGGCGAAATATTTCATCGCGCTGTCAATCAAAACTCTTGGCGACTATCCCTTTGGATGGCGCTTCCCATCGGCGCTTGCGGGAGCATTGTTGGCGCTGTCGGTCTTTGGCTTGACCTTCAGGCTGACCCGCAACTTGCATACCTCATATGTCGCGTGGTTGCTGATCGTTGCCAACGGGTTTTGGTATGTGATGGGCCGCGTCGCCATGCTGTCAATCTTTGAGCTGGCGTTTGAGGCAGCAGGCGTGTGGGTGTTCATGGTCGCCGTGCAGAACAATGTGCAGACCGATTTGCAGAACGACGTGCCGAACGACGTCCATGAAAAAACCAAAGACTTCCGCTGGTTTGCCGCTAGTGGTGCGCTGTTTGGTCTGTCCATTGGATGCCGCTGGTGCGGCGTAGTTGGTTTATTAGTGTGCGTTGCATACGCCCTGTTCCACTGCCGGCCTTTTATGAAAAGTGTGGCGGTGATGGCTGGAACTGCAATCGCGGTATACATAGCGAGTTGGGTTCCGCTACTCCTGCGAGAGCACCGGACAACCCATTACCTGCTAATGGCAAACACGTTCATCTACCAGTTTCACAGGCACGCCAACGGTGATCCCCGGCTTGGTCAAGCATGGTGGACATGGATATTCAGGCGCGAGCCGCAACCAGCTCTGGCCTATCTCGTCGGGAATCCAGTCGTCGGAATATTGGGGCTCGCAGCAGTCGTTGTCCTGCTCTGGCAGAGAAAACCATTGTTGCCCGCGCTGTACATCGCTCACGTTCTGCAATGGGCAATCGGCGTTAAGCCCCTGACGTTCTATTACTATTACTTTGAAGCTTTCACCTGGCTCACCGTTGCTTTAGCAGTGGCAATGCAGGGCATGACCATACGGCGGGTGCGGCTGGATGTGGTGACGACGGCGTGCGCGGCCCTGGCGTTTGTGTACTTGTTGCCCACGTGACAGCAATCGCGCTCAGTATCCTTTTCGTTTGTCCACCACGGCCAGCAGCGGCTGGTCGGTCAGATAGCGCCGCAGATTTTCGGAAAACAGCGCATAATGACGATCCCATAACCTGTCGGTCAGCGCCGCCGTGTGCGGAGTGATCAGCAGATTGGGCGCGTCCCAGAGCGGAGAATCGGCAGGGAGCGGTTCTTTCGGAAATACATCGAGCGCAGCGCCTCCTATCTTCCCAGCGCGCAGAGCATCGACGAGCGCGGGCTCATCGACCAGCGGGCCGCGACCAACGTTGATCAGGCAGGCGCCGGGTTTCATCAGCGCCAGACGCTCGGCGTTCGCAATTGCCTTCGTGCTATCCGTGACCGGCGCTGCCAGCACGACGTAATCCGCCTGCCGAAAAATCTCGTCGATCTTGGCTGGAGCGAATATTTCCTCCGCGCCTTCACTTCCCTTCTCTGGATGCTCCCGTACCGCGATCACGCGCATGCCCAGAGCCCGCGCACTCTGGGCGACCGCGCGTCCGATGCTGCCCAGGCCCACCATGCCGACGGTTGCTCCCGCAACTTCTCGCACTCGAGGCAATTCGTCCCACAGGATCTGCTGTCCCCAAACGTGCTTCTCCTGCAGTCGCACCGACCCCGGAATTTTCTTGGCCAGCGCGAAAATGAGCGCAATGACGTGCTCCGCCACCACCGGCCCGTGCACTTCGCGTGCGTTGGTGAGAATAATCTCGCTGTTGACCAGTTCCGGAAACATCAACTGATTCACCGCTGCCGCCGGAGAGTGAATCCATCGCAGTTTCTTGGCCGCCGCAATCTGCTCGGGACGGATCGACCAGGCGATGACGATTTCAGCCTCGACGATTTCTTCATCCACACGCTGGTAGTCGGGAAGGTTGACAACGTTGACTTGCGGAAATTCCTGCTGCAACCGCTTCGGGAACCAGGCCGGCGCGTTCCATTGATCGAACGGATGATGGACAAAAATTAGAATGCGAATCGGGTGATCGGGTGATGGGGTCATCGGGTCATCGGGTGCTCTGATTTTCTCGGCGTCCTCTGCGGTTCAAGATTTCAGCGGAGTTCGCAAGTCCGAACCCGTCATCTCTTTTGGTTCCGCGATGCCCAGCATGCCGAGCATCGTCGGCGAAATATCGCGCAGTGAGCCGTTCGGCTTGAGCGTAAATTGCTTCGCATCTTCCGCCACTACGATAAACGGCACCGGATTCGTCGTATGCGCCGTATGCGGGCCGCCACTTACAGGGTCGATCATCATTTCAGCATTGCCGTGGTCCGCGGTAATCAGCATCGCCCCGCCCTTGGCGCGCACCGCTTTTTCAATCTCGCCCAGGCAGGCATCGACGGTCTCGACGGCTTTGATGGTGGGCTCGATCTTCCCCGAGTGCCCGACCATATCGGCATTCGCAAAATTGACGATGATCACGTCAAACGTACCGTCGTTGGTGGCTTTCACGACCGCGTCGGCAATGCCGGCGGCACTCATATCCGGCTTCAGATCGTAAGTAGCAACCTTCGGCGACTGGATCATCACACGCTCTTCTCCCGGGAAAGGCTGCTCCACGCCGCCATTAAAGAAATACGTCACGTGCGCATATTTTTCTGTCTCCGCGACGCGCAGATTGCGCAGGTTCATCCCGCCCATGACGTTCGCCAGAATATTCGCCATCGACTCCGGCGGAATCACGACTGGCAACGTGAAATTCTTGTCGTACCGCGTCATGCAGACATACTTCAAGTTCTTCGGCACGCGGTCGCGCGGAATCGTTGCGTCAAGCTCGGCCGCACCCGGCAAATCGCTCCCACCCTTCTCATTCAGGCCGCTGTTGCGGCAGAGCGCGCGCGTGATCTCGCGCACCCGATCGGCGCGAAAATTAAAGCAGATGCACGAATCGTCGTCACCGATTTTGGCCACCGGCTCGCCACGCGCATCCGTGCAAACGAACGGCACCACGAACTCGTCGGTCACGCCTTTGTTGTAGGACTCTTTCATGCCCTGCACCGCATCGACGTGGGTTCCGCCCTCGGCTTTGCCCTCAACCATCGCGCTGTAGGCCTTGGCGATGCGCTCCCACCGCCGGTCGCGGTCCATGGCGTAGTAGCGGCCATTGACGGTCGCAATCTCGCCGGAGTTGTACTCGCGCATCTTCTGCTGGAGTTGTTCGAGATAGCCAGCGCCGTTGGTGGGTAAAGTGTCACGTCCATCCATGAAGGCGTGCACGAAAACGCGATCCACCCCCTGCTGCTTGGCCATTTTCAGGAGCGCGTAAAGATGCTCCTGCCGCGAATGCACGCCGCCATCCGAGACCAGCCCGAACAGATGCAGCTTGTGGCCCCCCAAGCGGGCATTCTTCATCGCTTCGACTAACACGGGGTGCGAAAAGAATTCGCCGTTCTGGATCATCAGGTCGATGCGAGTAATATCCATATGCACGATGCGTCCGGCGCCAATATTCAAATGGCCGACTTCGCTGTTCCCCATCTGCCCTTCCGGCAGTCCGACAAACGGCCCGCTGGTGTGAATGAGCGTGTTCGGATACTCGCGCAGCAGGCGGTCATAAATCGGCTTGCGCGCGAGGGCGATAGCATTCGCCTTGGTTTCGGCACGGTATCCCCAGCCGTCGAGAATGATAAGAACGAGAGGTTTCGGACGAGGCATAAAATCGCTTTCAACTCCTAGCTATTGGTTCTTTGCTCTTGGCCGCTGTCAGGAAAAACAATTTCCGCTGGAATCAACCGAAAAGCTCCTGTTCCACACTCGAGCGCTCAACACCCAGGTAACGCGCCACTCGGAAAGGATTGCGCTGAGAGTGCCGAGACGCAGGCTGCCGTGATCCGGAACCGTCAAATTGTGCGGATGACCACGAAGGCTCGACTGCAGTCGAATGTGGCTGCCTACCTGACGCGTCTGCTCGTAACCGTACCGCCGAAGCAGCCGGATGAGTTCGTGACCAGACAGATCACGAGGCAGTCTCAAGCCAAGATCACCTCGTCCTTCACCATGTGCAGACGAATCACTGGGGGCGCCTTTCCCTCATCGAAGTGACAGCGCACCGCCTCCCGCACATTCAGCTTCAATTCATCCATGGTGTCGGCCTGAGTGAAAATGGAGTAGCCGAGAGCACGAGCTTCATAACCGCCCTCGGGTGATTCTTGCACGGAGAAAATGATTTCAGTTTCTGGCATAACTCTGCAAGAGATTATACTCTGTGGCCGTTTCACCATTGATGGGCTGGCCCGCATAGTTCGCGAAATCGATTCACAAAAGACTCTATAATTGATGTCCAGGAGAAAACGATGCCCATCAATGAACTCTTGCTGACCGAATTCGATGAAGAAATCAAGAAGACGCGCACCATGCTGGAACGAGTTCCGGAAGACAAGAAAGACTTCGCGCCGCATCCCAAATCCATGCCGCTCGGCAAGCTGGCGCCTCACGTGGCGCAGTTGGCTGGTTTCGGTCTCTCGATCCTTACAACTCCCGAACTTGATTTCGCGAAAAGCAACTTCAAGCCTGTGCCATTTGAGTCTGCGGCGCAACTGGTCAGCGCTCTCGATGAAGGCGCTGCCAAGGTGCGCGCCGCGCTAAAAAACACCCCGGACGAAGCCTGGACACAGAACTGGAAGCTCAGCTTTCAGGGCAAGCCCATCTTCGACGGGACACGCTTTCTGGCCTACCGGCAGATGTTCCTCAATCACATCGTGCACCACCGCGCTCAGCTCGGAGTGTATTTGCGCCTGAATGAAAAACCGGTGCCGTCGACCTACGGACCTTCAGCGGACGACAAGATGGGGTTCTAACTTTCGTTCCCAAATTACCAGATCACATCAACCGGATAGCGAGCAAACCATGGATCAGCAGTAACGATAGGCCATCCCTCTTCGATGCTCTGGGCAATCAATAAACGGTCGAACGGATCGCGATGGTGGAGCGGCAACTCTTCGACTCGCAAGACATGGCTTAGACTAACGGGCAGAAGTCGAACATGGTTGGAGCTAAGTTCGCCGGTCAGGAAGGGACCGGCCGGCAGCGGCAGCGAGAGTTTACCGACCTGCGCCTTCTGAATCGCCTCCCACAGGCTCACTACGCTCCACCATAACTCGGACGAGGCCATCACGTGGCGCGCCCTCGGAGACAACCGCGTCTCGTCGGCGACCGCCCAAATAAAAGTGTGAGTATCCAACAGGACTTTCATTACCAGAAAAGATCTTCGATCTCCTTCGGGAGAGGATCATTAAAGTCATCGGCGATGACAATTTTTCCCTTGGCCGATCCGAACTTGAACCCGCGAGCTGCGGGCTTGATGGGTACAAGCTTGGCCACCGGCGTTCCAGCCTTGGCGATGACGACCTCCTCGCCCATGGCGACCCGCTCCAGCAGGCGCGAGAGGTGAGTCTTGGCCTCGTGGATATTGACTTCCATGGTCTCATTATAGCTTAGTCATGGACTTAGTCAAGATGAAAAACGCTCATTCTGTTTCGACTTGTTCACCCTTTGTAGTTCAGCGCCTTCACCCCCAAAAACCGCGCCGCGCCCCCCAACTCCTCTTCAATCCGCAGCAACTGGTTGTATTTGGAAATTCTGTCTGTGCGCGAAGCCGAGCCGGTCTTTATTTGGCCCACGCCGGTCGCGACCGCAAAGTCCGCAATAAACGTGTCTTCCGTTTCGCCGGAACGATGCGAGATCACGGACGTGTATCCGTTCCGGCGCGCCAAGTCGATCGCGTCGAGCGTCTCGCTGACCGTGCCAATCTGATTGAGTTTGATCAGGATCGAATTGGCAATTCCCTTCTCGATGCCTTCGCCAAAAATCTGAATGTTGGTGACAAAAATGTCGTCGCCCACCAGCTGAATCTTGCCGCCCAGCTCTTTGGTCAGCAGCGCCCAACCGTCCCAGTCGTTTTCTGAGAGGCCGTCTTCGAGCGACACGATCGGGTAGTCATTCACCCATTTCGCATAGTAACGAATCATGTCTTCGGAACTCTTCGCCGACTTATCCGATTTCTTGAAGACATATTTTCCGTCCGAATAAAACTCGCTGGCCGCCGGATCGAGCGCAATCGCGATCTCCTCCCCCGGCTTGTAACCCGCCTGCTCAATCGCCTCCAGCACAACTTCAATGGCTTCGACGTTCGACTTCACCGACGGAGCAAAGCCGCCTTCGTCGCCAACGGACGTGTTGTAGCCGCGCTTTTTCAGCACGCCCTTGAGCGTATGGAAAACTTCCACGCCCCAGCGCAGCGCCTCGGAAAACGACGGCGCTCCTACCGGCATCACCATGAACTCCTGGAAGTCCACGTTGTTATCGGCGTGCGCGCCACCATTGAGGATGTTCATCATCGGCACTGGCAAGATGTTGGCTGCCGCCCCGCCCAGGTAGCGATAGAGCGGCAGTCCGCACGCATCGGCCGCGGCCCGTGCCGCCGCCATCGACACCGCCAGAATCGCATTCGCTCCCAGTCGCCCTTTGTTGGGCGTGCCATCCAGTTCGATCAGTCTGGCGTCGAGCGTGCGTTGGTCGGCGGCGTCCACTCCACTGAGGGCTTCCGCAATCTCGCCGTTGACGTTCCCCACTGCCTGCAGAACGCCCTTGCCGAGATACAGGGTCTTGTCGCCGTCACGCAATTCGACGGCCTCATGCTCGCCGGTGGACGCGCCACTCGGCACAATGGCACGCGCGCTGGCGCCGCCATCCAGAAAAACTTCAGCTTCAACTGTCGGATTGCCACGCGAGTCAAGCACCTGGCGTCCACGGATATCGGCAATACTGGTAATAGGCATAAGTGCATCCTTTACTCGTCGGATGTATTTAGAAACGTCGTCATTAATCGTAGTCGGTAATGCGAGACGCGGCTGGCCGCGTCTCCTGTGTGCGAAACGAAATTATATCTCGCAGAGCAGAACCTAGTCTGTGAGCCGTGACCGACCATTGCATGACCGGCCAGATATCCCCCGTACCCCATCCGTTATTGTTCCTGATTTCCACTTCGCCTAAAGTCGACTCAACATGAAGAACCGCACCGAAACTCTGGAGATCGGTTCGCGCGCCCCGGATTTTTCCCTGGGAGCGGCCAACCGTGATGGCACATTCACTCTCGGTAGTCTGCTCAACCACGGCACGCTGATTCTTGAGTTTCTGCGTGGCACCTGGTGACCAAACTGCCTCAAGCGCATGACTCAGTTCGAGTCGCGGAGAAAGGAAATTGAAGCAGCCGGAGCACAGTTGGTGTTCGTTGCCGCCGAAAAGCGGGACGGCGTGTGGAAGCCAGGGAAATTTCTGGAGAAGCACCCCATCGCCAGTGTCTTTCTGCTCGATGAGGATCGCGCCGTGACCAAGGCCTACGGCCTTCATCACGCCCTCGGCGCCGATGCCATCAACATCGCGCACCCGGCCACGCTCATCATTTGTCGCGATGACGATCAAGGCGCTTCGGTGCGTTACATCTACCGCGGCGATAACCAGCTCGACCGCGCGCCGCTGGACCAAGTTATTGGAGCTTTGGCCGCTGTATGAAACGCGCTATGAAAAAGATATCAATTGAATCCTGGAGGTAAGAGGCAACATGAAAAAAACACTTTTGGTGGCACTGTTTTACTTGACATTGTTCATTCTGATGGCAAGCTTCGCGTGGGCGCAAACCGCCCTGCCCACCGGAACCGCCGTCAAGATGAAACTCGAAACCACGCTCGCAACCTTCAGTTCGAAGGCCGGAGATCCGTTCTCGGCAAGAGTGACGGAGCCGGTGGTGATGGATGGAAAAACCGTGATTCCGATCGGCACAACGGTCGAGGGCCGGGTCACGAAAGCGAACGAACCGCGGCGCATCGCCGGCAAGCCCACCATCTCCATCTTCCCCGAAAACCTCGTCCTTCCGAATGGAGACAAATTCATGCTGAACGCCTCGCTGGTTGACACCAATGCTCGCCACGGCACCGACGTCAACACCGAAGGCCAGTTCAAAGGCGCTGGCCACGACGGCAAAGATCTCACCGAGATCGGCATGGGCACCGGCGGCGGAATGCTCGTCGGTGGACTAGCCGGAGGTGGCAAGGGCTTCCTCATCGGCGGAGCCGTCGGTGCCACGGTAACCGTCACCCACTGGCTCGGCAAGCACCGTTCCGCGATGCTTCCCGCAGGCACAGAGCTGGTAATGGAATTGAGCCGTCCGATGACCATGACATCAGCCGTCGCCAGCAGTGGGCAGTAGCAAGAATGGGACTGTGTGGGGACGGGGCAAAGCCCCGCTTCCACATTCGCGCTCACCCGCTCGCTGCCAGCAGATCCTCTTCCGCCAGCAACTCCAGTTCGATCCATCCTTCCACCGGCAAGGCATCGACCGGCAGATGGTTTTGCCACAGACTGAAGCGCAGCCGTAGCCGCGTGGTCAGCAGATCCGAGCTATTCGGCCCTCGCACTTTGTCAATTTCCAACGGAGCCGCGAGCAGCCACGTGAGCGGCAGCCGAAACTCAAAATTTCGGACGAGCGCCAGCCGCGCATCTTTCGAATTGGTCGCACCAGTCGAATCTGCCACCGCCTTGTCTTTCCCCTCTGTCACTTTCCATGACTCTATGCGGCCTCCATCCACAACCGCGCCCAACCGCAGCTCGCGCCGGGGCTTGGTCGCGTGGTCGGCCCATGACTCCAGATTCACCACCACTTCAAATCCGTTTTCCGGCACTCTGCCCACAAAATCCAGCCGCCCGTATACATACTGCTCATCGATCCCGGCGAATACCTCATCCATCAGAAACTGCTTGCCGTGCATCGCGCCCGAGCGTTGGTCGGCCGTGTAACATGCCGCTCCCATCCACTCGAAATAACGCACAATGTCGCCAGCGATTCGCGGATGAATGTAGGCGGTCTGCGGCGTGAACGAAGGCCGCGCCACTCCCGCTGTGATCGGCTGCGTCAGATAATCCGGTGGAATCCCACCCAACGCCTGGTAAACATTCGACAGGTGTTTGCGGTAGAGTTCGTCGAAGTCGCGATCGTTTGTCGAGTGGTGCTCCGGTCCGTACCACCAATTCCAGTCGCTGCCCTCGGCAATCATGATTTCTTCAAACGCCAGCCCGCGCTGTTTCTCCGTCGCGCCCGCTGCCGCCTGCGCATAGAAATTACGCGCCTGATACAGGTAGTCCCAGGCCTTGTTGTCTTCCGGCGCTCCAATCCAAACGTTGAAGTTGGCATTAATCCACGATCCGGGCACCAGGGACTTCAGCGGAGCGGGGTTCTTGTGGCGCGCAATCGCCTCCGAAACCGTCACCGCTTCCATTCCCGGATCCCTCTGCAACGCATCATAGAATCTACGCAAGAATTCCCGTCCCGACTGCGGATAGTATTCCCAGGCGTTCTCGCCGTCCAGAATGATTGAGACCACGGCATCGTGCCCGGCCGCAAGCACGGGCTGTGCTGATTCCTTAATTTTGTGGATGAGATTATTGGCGGCGTC
>JBEKXC010000066.1:0-21043 GCA_049512435.1 Terriglobales bacterium
ACGCGTTGCTCATCGCCGACATGCCCTACGGGTCGTATCAGGTTGACCCCAATGAAGCCATTCACAACGCCGCCCGCTTCGTGAAAGAAGGCGGCGCTGAGGCGGTAAAGATGGAAGGCGGCGAGAAGCGCGTGGACGTGATCCGCCGCGTCATTGATGCCGAGATTCCTGTCGCCGGACACATCGGCCTCACGCCGCAATCGATCAACGTAATGGGCGGCTACAAAGTTCAAGGCAAGACGCTGAACGCGATCGAGCAGCTTATGCGCGATGCGGTCGCGCTTGACCGCGCCGGGGTGGCCTGCATTTATCTGGAAGGCATTCCACGCGAAGTCGCGGCCATGATTACCGCCGAGGTGGAAACGCCCACCATCGGCATCGGCGCCGGCCCCGATTGCGACGGCCAGGTGCTGGTCTTCCACGACCTCGTCAACCTGACGTTCGGACATGCGGCAAAATTCGTTCGCCGCTACGGAGACGCCGCCGCTCTGATCACGCAAGCGGTGCTGGCGTTCAAGGCCGACGTGATTTCGCATCGGTTCCCGAACGACGCCGAGAGCTACCACCTGCCGAAAGAAACGCAGGCCGCACTCGAAACGGTACTCCACCGCAAGCACGCATTGCAGCGATAATGGCGGGCGGAGAAAAGGTTGTGCGAGAGCTGGTGCGAAATGTCGTGCGAGATGTAGTGCCAAACTCTGCTCGAAAGCTCGCCGGCGTCATTCTGCTGGGGGCCCTGGTTGCCTGCTCCAAGCCACCGGAGGCGCCAACCACGGAAACGCGGCAACCGACGGGCTTGGAGTCCATCCCCGCACCGGATCCCTCAAAATATCCTCCGTTCCGCGATATGGCCGGTTGGAAGAATCCGTACTTCGTGGTACGCGAGGATGGGATCGGCTTCGTCGATCTTTCGAATCGCGAGATCCATGTGTTGAAGCCCGAAGAAATCCCGGCTGAACTGGTCTCTCTTCCATCGAGCGCATGGCCGTACGGGCGTGTGGTGCTGGTCGCCCAGGCAGTTCCTAAGGATCCGACTGAACAGACGAAAGCGGACCTGCGCAAGAACCGTGCGCTGCTGCTAGGAACGCTCAAGGAATTGGACGTTCAATTCCGTGAGGCGCCCTGAGCCTCCAGACCGACTACCGACTGTAGAGTCGGGGCTTGCCGGTCTCTACGCGCCATGAAGATATGCTCGACCATTCCGGAGGCTCGCACCGCCTGCCGCGATTCACGCGCCGATCGCAAACGCCTCGCCCTGGTTCCAACCATGGGCGCTCTGCATGAGGGTCATCTGTCGCTCGTCCGCGCCGCCAAAGCGCAGTGCGACGCGGTTGCCGTTTCCATCTTCGTGAACCCCACCCAATTCGGCCCCACAGAAGATTTGTCGAAGTATCCGCGCCCATTCGACCGCGACTGCCGACTGCTGGAAAAAGAAGGCGTCGATATTCTCTTCGTGCCGCCGGTCGAAGAGATCTATCCCCGTGGCCAGGCTCCTGATGGTAAAGTCACCTGGGTCTGGGTCGAAGGCTTGAGTGAAAAGCTCGACGGACGTTCGCGCCCCGGCCATTTCCGCGGCGTGACCACGATTGTCTCCAAGCTGTTTCACATCGTAGAGCCCGAGGCCGCTTTCTTTGGACAGAAAGACGCCGCGCAGCTAGCCGTGATCCGCCGCATGGTCCGGGACCTGAACTTCGCGGTCGAAATTGTCGCCTGCCCGATTGTGCGCGAAGCGGACGGACTGGCCATGAGTTCGCGCAATGCCTACCTGAATCGAGAAGAGCGCAGCCGAGCACTCGTGCTGCAGCGGTCTTTGCAGGAAGTTCGGCTGCAATTCGACGCTGGAGAAAGAATCGCCGCCAAGCTAATCTCCGCCGCCAAAGAAGTCTTTGCCCGCGAACCGCAAATCGCGCTCGATTACTTTGAGGTCGTTGATCCCGACACGCTCGATCCCGTCGAGCGAATAACGCAAGAAACGCTAGTCGCCGTCGCCGCCTACGTCGGGACGACGCGCCTGATCGACAATCTTGTGCTGAATCCCTGAACCGGAAATCACGCCACGCTAGCTGACGGCTCAAAACATCTTCATTTGGTGCGCGATCTGCCGGGTGATTGTATATTCCTCGTCGTTGGCCACAACATATCTGTGGGCGCGGAGGATCCTCAGGACCTGGTCGTCTGTGCCTTCCTTCAGGGCGAGAAGCGCGTGGGCGAATGCTTCTCGTTCGGCTGCGGGCACATCTTTGCTAGCCACCCACACGTAATCGAGGTAGGGTTTGGAGGTATAGAAAACCCGCACTTTCGTGCGATCCACTTGTGCCTCACTGATCAGGAAGTCGAAAACCGTTTTGTCGATAGCTCCGGCGTCAACCGCTCCGTTTGCCACCAGCGCTGCGGTCGCCGGGTGGCTCCCGCTGTAGCGCAACTGGAGATCGGTTTCAGGATTGATTCCCGCCTGCCTGAGTTCGTATTCGGCCATCAGGTGACCGCTGGTCGAGTCGACATCGCCAAATGCGAATTTCTTTCCATTCAGATCGTCGAGCGAATAAATCGACGAACCCGTGCCGGTGATGAAGACCGAGTGATAATACAAGTCAGTGGCGCGCTGGACGAGCGGGATGACTCCGTACTTGGCATGAGCCCGGATATACTCCAGCGCACCCAGGCACGCAAAATCGTAAGATCCATCACCCAGATGGGCAACCGTCTCTCGGAAAGTGCCGGGAGCTGCAACCGTCACTGGACGCCCCATGGCTTTAGCGAGATAGACCTGCAGAGGCGCCCTGTCTTCGCGATTCGACCCGTCTATGACCACGCCGATGGTGATCGGCTTGTCGGCGCCGTAAAGCGCCGCGACGGTCAGAACACAAATTAGCAACGCTGCGGTGCGAGTTCGCCAAAGCATCGAGTTTCTCGTTGTACGGGAATTGATGGTACGAATTCATGCGCAGTCTCTTAAAGTTGATGCGTCCAGCCATCGCTCAAAGGGGACAAACCAGCTGGTCCCAGTCTGGACTCCCGCACAAGCAACCAATACATGATTTGGATCACACAGTGTTAGTCACGATCGGACGTATTCCGCCTTCGCCGGCTGCGCGCGCCTGATCGATAATCTTGTGCTGAATCCCTGAACCGAAAGCGCAAAGCCAGCCGCGATCAGAACATTTTCAGTTCGTGCGCAATCTGCCGTGTTTTTGCGTATTCCTCGTCTTTGGCGACGACAAATTGTTTGGCGCGAAGAATCTTCAGGACAGAATCGTCTTTGCCTTCCTTGAGGGCGAGAAGGGCGTGGGCAAATTTTTCTTGCTCGGCCTCGGGAACATCCTTGCGAGCGACGTACACGTAACTGACAAACGGCCTCGACGTGAAGAAAACGCGGACTTTCGCGGGGTTGAGTTTTCCGTCACCGATCAGCGAGTTGAAAATCGTTTCGTCTAAAGCTCCGGCGTCGACCACTCCGCTTTCCACCAGGGCCGCGGTCGCAACGTGGCTTCCGCTGTACTGCAACTGGAGGTCGTTTTCGGGATCGATTCCCGCCTTCGCGAGTTCCAGATAATCTATGAGACGAATGCTGGCCGCATTGATATCGCCAAATGCGAAGCGCTTTCCCTGCAGGTCGCGGAGCGAATAAATCGACGAGTTTGCGCCGGTGATGAATACCGAATGATATTGCAAATCAGAACTGCGCCGGACGAGCGGAATAACTCCGTACTTCGCACGAGCCCGGATATACATCAGCGCGCCCAGGCAGGCGAAATCGTAGGACCCATCCGCCAGGTGGGCAACGGTTTCGCTGTAGAGGTCGGGGGCTACAAGCTTCACCGGTCGTCCCATTGCTTTCGTGAGATAGGCCCGCAGAGGTTCCCTGTCTTCCTGAGTCGATCCGTCAAAGATCAAAGCAACGGTGATCGACTTGTCGGCGCCGTAAAGGGCTGCGCTGACGAGAATACAAATTGCCGCCAACACTGCGGTCCGACTTTGCAAAAACATCGAGGATCTCTTCAGGCTTCCAAGGAAAAATGACCTGCCGGTCTCAGCTTGGGTCGTCCAACAATTAATACAGGATATGGATCACACAATGTTAGTGACCAAATGGACGTATCCCAAACCACGGGTGCTTGGGAGCTGCCAGGGCTACAGGCTCCGTCCAGACACGAAGGGATTTCCGGCGATGAAGTAGCGCAACGGTTGCTCGGCTGACTTGACGATCCCGATGCGGGGTGTGACTGTTACGCGTCGCACGCGATAGCCGTCGTGGACAATGCGGAGATCCGAGCGCGCGTTCACCAGGTTTTTCCCATTGTCCCGCGCGCGCGTGACTCCCAGGGCTTCGGCCATGCGTCCCGGTCCGGAGGAAATTTTCCGGAGAGAAGAAATTTTCCTGAGATCGGTTTTTTCCGCCACGCCTCGCGCCTCCGCCATTTGCTCGATGCCCGCCACCGGCTCCAGGGCGCGAAACAGCACGCCGCCCGCGACTCCATCCGGCAGGCAGGAAACATTCAGGCAGTAGTGACTGCCGTAGATGAAGTAAACATATGCGTAACCGGGAGGACCGAACAGGACGGCATTGCGCGCCGTCCGGCCCGCCGCCGAGTGCGCCGCCGCATCGCCTTTACCGAGATACGCTTCGGTTTCGACAATGCGCCCTGCCAGAATTCCGTGAGGCGTCCTCCGGACCAGCAATTTCCCCAGCAACGCCCGCGCCACCCGCCGCGGATCGCGATTGAAGAAGTCCGCCGTCAGCAGAGTGACACGGCCGAGTGAAGTCACGCCGCGCTCTTCAAATACGCCAGCACTTCGTCCGCGTGCCCTTCCGCTTTCACGTTGTTGAAAATGTGTCTTATCTTGCCGTCGGGACCGATAACGAAAGTGGTCCGCGCAATCCCTTTTACCTTCTTGCCATACATGTTTTTCTCTTTGACCACGCCGAACAGCCCGGCAATTCTCTTTTCCGGGTCGGCCAGCAACGGGAAGGGCAAACTGAACTTGTCCTGAAATTTCTTCTGCGAGGCGGCTGTGTCTTTCGAAATCCCGAGCAGCACTGCGCCGGTCTTCTTGATTGCCGAATAGCTGTCGCGAAAGCCGCATGCTTCCTTGGTGCAGCCCGGCGTGTCGGCCTTGGGGTAGAAATAAAGCACCACAGTCTTGCCGCGAAAGTCTTTTAAGGCAACCTCTTTGCCGTTCTCGTCCGTCGTACTGAAGTCTGGGGATTTATCATTAACTTCCATGGAATTTTCTCCTCACCGGTCGTGGTCACATCGCATGTTATATCGCAAGGGGATGTTCGCCGTCATCTGGGCGGCTTCAAGTCTCTTCACCAGTTCGTGGCTCCAAGCCCAGGCTCCGATGACGCAGTATGGCCGCAAGACGCCGGCTGACAAGGGGCCGCGCGCCCTGGGACTGGTCCAGCTTTCACCGACGGGCAAAAAGGCCCGCTTCATTCCGATTGCCATCATGATCGACGGGAAATTCTATGATGCCGGCTCCTATAAAGCTGCACCCGTTCCCATGGCTCTCGACTTCGGCATCGTCTATGAAGGCTTTCGCACGGGTGTGTCGCAGGGCGTTTTCACCATTACCCAGCCAGGACAACTCAACCACGTCTGGATCGCCGAAGGTACGTGGCTTCCGGCAGGAGCGATCGACCCGACGAAACGCAAGAAATACTCGATGCCCGTGATCGCAGACGAGGACAAGGAAGGGCCACCCGTACTTCACCGTCGAGCCGAAAAGGCAGACTCCGACAGCAGCAACAAAAAAGAAGAGCAAAAACCTGCGACCCCTTCGGCAGCGCCGTCACCGCCAGCGCCCGGCGCCAGCGCGCCGACTCCACCGAGCCCGTTGGAGACTGCGAAGCCGCCTGCGCCTCCGGAGCCTGCGAAGGCGTCTGCCCCTGCTGCAGAGGAGCCGCCCTCCGATCCGAATCGTCCCCGTTTGCGGCGAGGAAAGCCGGACTCGGCTGCACACCGCGAAGCCTATGCGACATTCGACGCTTTGCCGGACGCAATGCCGGCCGCAGGCGCAGCGAAGACCGAGGCGAAGTCGGCCAAGGATTCCGCCGCAGCTGCGCCGCAGATCGTACTGATGCCCGCAATTTCCGACGTCGGAGGGCCCGATCCGCGCCCGTACACTTATGACTTGAAACCAGAGGAAGAAGCCAGCTATCGCAGCAAGATGCTTGATCTCGCCGACGCGCAACTTCGTCCTCACGCCAGCGCTGCGACGAACCAGGCCGCGCCCAAAAACAACAAGAGCAAGAAGTCATCCTCCGGCAAAGCTGCCAAGCCACCCCAGCCGGCCTTCGACGACGTGAGCTTGCGCATCTTTGATCTTTCCAGCTCGAACGAGCCGGTGCTGGTGCTCTCCGCGAAGACGCACCCGGTCGCGGTCGCTGCCGGCGCGACCGGAAGCGTCGAAGAACCAAAGGAGATTACGCTGATCGCGCGCAGCAATCTTGAAAACGAGTTACAGAAACTCTTTTTCTCGCAAACCGATTCGCGACATCTCGACGCAACTCCCCGCATGGAACTGATCGATGCGGTCGATGCCGATGGCGATGGCCGCGGCGAATTGCTGTTCCGGCGAACCTTTGACGATGGCAGCGCCTACGCCATCTATCGCGTCACCCGCGACGGACTCTGGCCGCTGTTTGAGGGAACACCGTAAAGGGCAGGTCCCACGTGTCAGGTGTCAGGGCGACGGGTTTCCTGACACCTGAGGTTTCCGTTTCCTGATGCGAATCCGGAGTTTTTCCACAGCCTGTGAGGCGCCGAACTTCCCCAAGAACATGCGTGGAACCACTAGCACCGGGACGTAAGGAATTTCCACTTGCCAGAAGGTGCCGATCTGGTTACTATGCACGCATCTTTTTTTCCCAAGTTACGGAATTATGAATATCGGCGAGACCATCCGCAATTTCCGGCTGCAGCGCAGCATGTCACAGGGCGACATTGAAAAGCGTACTGGCCTGTTGCGGTGCTACCTCTCGCGCGTTGAGAACGGCCACACCATCCCTTCGCTGGACACGCTCGCCAAGATCGCCGGGGCCATGGATTTGGCCTTGTCGCAATTCTTTGACGAGGGCCGCAGCAACGGCCATAAGGGGTTGCCGCAACTCTCCGACGACGAAGTCCGCTTCCTGAGCCAGATGCGCCGGTATTCGGCGAACCTGAACGACAGTGACCGGAAGCTGGTGCTGGCCATGGTGAAGAAGATGGCGTCGAGCACGAAGTAGGGCAGCTATCAGCTCTCAGCTCTCAGCTTTCAGTTAAGCCCGCCCGGTTTTGGGTCTGCGCTTAAATCCGACTTTGTTTTTTGGATAACCATGTTTTAGAGACCCTATAGTGGCGCCTGCGAGCGGTGGGTGTCACGGAGAGCTGACAGCTGAGAGCCGAGAGCTGCCCCTGAGTACTTTCGTACCATCCCTGCCGTGTCCGGCGGGAACCTCGTAAAGCCCCACCGGCAACGCTAAGCTGTTGACTGGGGAATCCCTGTGACCATTGATGAAGAACTGAGTCTGCTCGATCAGCAACTGCGGCGGCTGAAGATCGAGTACGAGATTTTCTTCAACAATCCCACCAAGCGGCCGCCGACCGACGTCGAATGGAAGGTCCTCTCGTTAATTCGCAAGTTCAGCGATGGCGCGCGGCTGAGTTTCTCGCAGCGCTTCAAATACAATGAGATGGCGCAGCGCTACGCCATCCAAAGCGACTTGTGGCGAAAGAAAACGCGCATTCGCGAAGAGGGCATCCGCCGGCCAGCGGATGCGATTCTCTCGGTACAGGGTGTGCGCGGCAGCGAAGAGCGGACCGTTAAGCGTCCCGTGTATGGCCTCTCTCATCCAGCCCAACCTTCGGGTGCTGAGGCACCGCCAGAACAGGAATTTGACGAGTCTTTCTCCGTGCAGTGCTCGGGCGCGCCCGACGAGCGTAAGCAAGTCGAATCGCTCTACAAGGCGCTGACCGGAGCCAAGCAAAAATCCGGAGAAAAAGTTTCCGGCAACCTCGATTCTTTCGCAGCCTTCGTCAAGAAAAAAACCAGCGAGATTCGCAAGCAGCACGGCTGCGATAAGGTGGAGTACTCGATCGAGATGCAGGGCGGACAGGTCAAGCTTAAGGCGAAGGCGAAACCCTAGTACCAGTTCTCAGTTCTCAGTTCTCAACCTCCTTTGATCACGGGAATTCTATTGGTTGCCTGCTTCTGCTTGTTTTTTCTTCAGGCCGAATGGACTCGCAGGACTCGTTGGCCGAAGTCTGAGAACTGAGAACCGGGAACTGAGAACTCCTCGCCAAGCTGCTAAAATCTCCCTTCACTCCGAGGTCCTCATGTCTAAAATCCAGCGCGCCATTCTTAGCGTCACCGACAAATCTGGACTGGTCGATTTCGCCCGCCAGCTCGCCGAATTGGGCGTGGAGCTGGTTTCGACTGGAGGCACGGCCAAGCTGCTGCGCGAATCCGGCATCGCCGTAAAGGACATTTCCGAACTCACAGGCTTTCCTGAAATGCTGGACGGTCGCGTCAAGACGCTGCATCCCACAGTGCACGGGGGAATCCTGCACCGCCGTGCAGACAGCAGTCATCGCGCGGCGGTTGCCGAGCATGGCATCCCGGCCATCGACCTGGTGGTGGTCAACCTCTATGCCTTCGAAAAAACCGCCGCCAAGCCGGGCGTTCATTTCGAAGAGCTGATTGAAAATATAGATATCGGCGGCCCGTCGATGATCCGATCGGCAGCGAAGAATTTTCAGGACGTAGCAGTCGTTACTTCGCCCGCCGATTACAGCGCAATCGCCGAGGAGATGGCGCGCTCGGGCGGCGCTCTGTCGAAGGAAACGAAATGGCGGCTGGCGCAGAAAGCATTCGCAACGACGGCAGCCTATGATTCCGCCATCGCCTCAACCCTCGAGCGCGTGGGCGGCAACTTCGAGTTGCACCCATTGCAGTTGAAACCGGCCGAAGGCTTTCCCCAAAATCTGCGACTGTCTTTTCACAAGGTGATGGACCTGCGCTATGGAGAGAATCCGCACCAAAAGGCTGCGATGTATGCCGACGGTTCGGGCGCCGGCGTAGCGAACGCACGCCAGCTGCAGGGCAAAGAGCTTTCCTATAACAACATCGTCGACTTGCAAGCCGCCTGGGATCTGGCGCAAGAGTTTGACGAGCCCGTCTGCGCCATTATCAAACACACAAACCCTTGCGGAACCGCAACCGGCAAGACGCTCGCCGAGGCTTACCTGCGGGCGCTCGAATGCGATCCAGTTTCGGCGTTTGGCGGCGTGATTGGAGTAAACCGCACGGTGGATGCAGTGGCCGCGGCTGAGATGGCCAAGCTCTTCCTCGAAGTGATCGCCGCTCCCGCCTTCGACGACGGCGCGAAATCGGCTTTTGCTTCGAAGAAGAATCTTCGGCTGGTCGAAGTTCCCGCCGGACAGCAAAACTGGGTTCTGAAAAATATTTCTGGAGGCATTCTCGTACAGGATTCCGATCTTCACACGCTGGCCGACGCCGATCTGAAAGTGGTTACCAAACGCCCGCCGACGCCGGAAGAAAAGCGGGCGCTGCTGTTCGCGTGGAAAGTGTGCAAGCACGTAAAGTCGAACGCCATCGTCTATGCTCGTCTTTATGAAAACGACGGCCAAATCGTGGGCGTTGGGGCCGGACAAATGAGCCGCGTCGATTCCTGCAAGCTGGGTGCCATGAAGGCGCAGTTGCCCCTGAAAGGAACGGTCGCCGCCTCCGATGCCTTTTTTCCCTTCCCCGACGGAGTCGAAGAAATCGCCAAAGCGGGCGCCACCGCCATCATTCAGCCCGGAGGCTCGGTACGGGACCAGGAAGTGATCGAAGCCGCCGACCGTCTCGGCTTGGCTATGATTTTCACCGGGGTGCGGCATTTCCGGCATTAGTCTTTAGTCATTAGTCAGTCTTTAGCCCTAAGTCTTTACTTTTTTTGACAATCGACTTCCCAAAGCCGCTGTACCTCCGGCTTCAATCTCCACCTGCGCTTTCTCGGCGCGGAAGGGCGTGCCGAGGGTAGAATAAGGAAATCCGGACTGCCGCGGATCAGCATCCAATCGAAGTGTGAGCGGGTATTTAAAGGTTGCAGGATTGTTCATGAAAAAATTGTGTGGGATTGTAGCTATATTTCTAACTGGAGTTCTTACCGGGTCTTTACCATCTCAAGACTTGTTAGCTCAAGATCAGCCCGCCCACGGCGCGGACGCCGCGCCTGCCGCTGGCGCCCAGCCAGCCGCCAAGGTCAAGACGCCCGACCGCGCCGCCGCCTACTACCACTTCGCGCTCGCGCACATGTACGAGGAGCAACTGTCCACCTACGGCCGCAACGATTTGGCCAGCAAAGCGGTTGAGGAATACCGCGCCGCCATCGATGCCGACCCGACTTCCGCCTATTTGACGTCCGGTCTCGCCGAGCTCTATGCCAAGACCGGCCGTATTCGCGACGCCGTGGTTGAGGCGCAGGACATCATCAAGCGCAATCCCAACAATCTCGAGGCTCGCCGCCTGCTGGGAAGGATTTATCTGCGCTCGCTCGGCGACATGCAGTCCGGCAGCGGTTCGGAGAGCATTCTGAAACTGGCGATCGAGCAGTATGAGCAGATCGTCCGCCTGCAACCCGACAGCATGGATGACCACCTGCTTCTGGGGCGCCTGTATCGCTTGAACAACGATCTGCAAAAAGCGGAAAGCGAATTCAAGACCGCCGTGCAGCTGCAGCCGGATTCCGAAGAGGCCGTTACCACGCTGGCCTATCTCTACAACGAATTAGGAGACACGGCTCGCGCCACCCAGGTGCTCAGTTCGGTGCCCAATACCGAGCGTTCGGCCAAGCTCTATTCGGCGCTCGGTTACACCTACGAGCAACAGAAGCAATACAAGGAAGCCATCGAGGCCTATCGCCACGCCATTGAACTGGACCGCGACAACCTGGACGCCATTCGTGGCCTCGCCCAGAACCTGCTGAACGATGGCCAGGCCGATGCCGCTCTGGAACAGTACAAAGTGATCGCGGACGCGAATCCGGAAGATGCGCAAACTTACGTTCGCATCGCGGAAATCTACCGCAAACAGGCGAAGTTCGATCTCGCGCTCGAAAATCTGAAAAAAGCCGAGTCCATGGTGCAGGACTCCCTCGAAATTCCCTATAACATCGCCGCCATCTACCAGTCGCAGGGCCGTTACGACGAAGCCGTTCCGATCATGCGCGACCTGCTGAAGAAATCGGAGAAGCCCGACGGCAAATACTCGAACGGTGAGAAAAGCAATCGCGCGGTATTTCTGGAGAGGTTAGGCACGATCTACCGCGACGAGGGGAACAATCAGGCCGCGGTCGCGACCTTCCGCGAGATTGTCGCCTTGGGCGGCGATGAGGACATCGAGCGCGGCTATCAGCAGATCATAGACACCTGGCGCGATGCCAAGGAATGGCAGAAGGCTACCGACGCCGCCCAGGAATCGGTCCAGAAGCTGCCCGGCAGCCGCGATTTGAAGATGGTGCTGGCCGCGCAACAAGCCGACATGGGCGAGGCTGACAAGGCGCTCAGGGAAGTTCGCGCCATGTTAAAGGGGGACTCGGACGATCGCGTCGTCTACATTACGCTGGCGCAGATGTACACGCGGCTGCGCCGGTTCAGCGATGCCGAGCAGTCGCTCGACAAGGCCGAGGCGCTATCGAGCAAGCCGGAAGACAAGGAGTACGTCTGGTTTCTCCGCGGCTCGAATTTTGAGCGGGAGAAGCGCTACTCCGAAGCGGAAGAGCAGTTCAAGAAAGTTCTGGCCAGCGATCCCGAGCATGCCTCGGCGCTGAATTACCTGGGCTACATGCTCGCCGATCAGAACCTGAAGCTCGAAGAAGCGCTCGGATACATCAAGCGCGCCGTGGATCTCGATCCCGCCAATGGCGCCTATCTCGATTCCCTGGGCTGGGCGTACTTCCGCCTGGGGAAATATGAATTGGCGGAAGACAACCTGCTGAAGGCTTCGCAGAAAATCAATTCCGATCCCACCGTGCTCGACCACCTCGGCGATCTCTACCAGAAGACCGGACGCCTGAAGCTGGCCGCGACCAACTGGGAGCGCGCGCTCACCGAGTGGAACCGAACGATTGCCGCGGAAGTCGATCCCGCAGATCCGGTGCGGGTCCAGAAGAAGCTCGATTCCGCCAAGATGAAGCTGGCCAGGGAAGAAGGCGCCAAGTAGTTTAGTTGTCATCCTGAGCGTAGTGGCTGCTTCGCAAGGCGAGGCAGCCGCGAAGTCGAAGGATCCCTACCCGCAAACTGCCCTGCCTGCTAACTGCTAAACTTTGTTTATGCTCGCCGACTATGCGGTGCGCGTAGAAGACTCCCGCGGACGCCGCTATCCCGAGCCGCCGCATCCATACCGCAATGACTTTCAACGTGACCGTGATCGTGTCGTCCACGCCCGCGCCTTTCGCCGACTGGAAGCCAAAACGCAGGTTTTCACCCGCCGTTACTCCGACCACTTTCGCAACCGGCTGACGCACACCATCGAGGTCGCGCAGATCTCGCGCACCATCGCCCGGCAACTTGGCCTGAACAGCGATCTGGTGGAGACGCTAGCCCTGGTCCACGATCTCGGCCATCCTCCCTTCGGCCATTCCGGAGAGAAGGCGCTCGACGCCGCCATGCGCCAGCACGGTTTTTCGTTCGATCACAACCTGCACGCGCTCCGCATTGTTGAAGATTTCGAACTCCGCTACGCATCTTTCCGCGGATTGAATCTGACCTTCGAAGTCCGAGAAGGCATCATCAAGCATTCGCACGATTACAACATTAAGGACCATCCCGAACTCGCCGAGTACATGCTCAATCAGCGCCCGCCGCTCGAAGCGCAGCTCATCGACCTGACCGACGAGATTGCCTACAGCACCGCCGATTTAGACGATGGCTACGAGGCCCGGTTGCTCACGGTCGAGCAGATTGCCGACAGCGTGGATCTATTCGCACGCCACTATCAAGAGGCAAAGGGCCGGTATCCGAACGCTGCCGGGAAGCTGATCTTTAACGAGGCGCTGAAGAGCATTTTTGACAGCTTTGTCGGAGACTTGATCACAAACACGGCGCAGCGAGTGCAGGCGGCCGGCGTGCATACGCTCGAAGATGTCCGCGGTCACAGCGAGCGAATCGCCGCCTTCAGCCCGCAGGTTGAAGCCGAGCGCCGACGTCTGAAAGACTTTCTCTACGAAAATCTTTACTACAGCCCAGCGCTAGCGGCCGAGAAAGAAGACGCCGAGCGCATAACCGGAGAGCTCTTTGCCCATTGGATGGAAGAGCCCGACGACCTGCCGCGCAACTACCGCGAAAAAGCCGCGCAAGAGCCTCTGCCGCGAGTGATCTGCGACTACATTGCCGGCATGACCGACCCGTTCATCTACCAGCAGTACGAGAAGTATTGCGGGGAGTAGCGTCCTGAAAGTTCAATCTTGCTTTGAATGCTGAAATGCAGGTAAAGTCGCAGCGGAGAATGGCACATCAGGAGACAATCGAGCCGCTTCGGAGGTGCTTATGGCAAATACATTCGGCACAGACATTTTGATTCAAGCTGAAGATCCGCTCAAGGTAGCCCAATTCTACGTTGACGCCCTCGGCTTTGAAATCACGGATAGAAACCCCAAGATGGTTGGCCTCCACGGAAAACACATCAATCTGTTCATTGAGCCGGGCCCTTCTCTTGGACCCGTTCTCGAGGTCACCGTCAAGAACGTCAAGGAAGCCAGAGCGAGCCTCGAGAAGAAGGGTTGCAAGATAATCAAGGATGAGCCCCATGTTCCAAGATGTTATATCCAGGATCCACAGGGGCTCATCTACAACCTCACAGAGTGACGGACTCCCGGCGCGGCGACACGTTTTACTTGCTGTACGTGATCCTGTAGATCACACCCCCCGCGTCGTCACTCAGATACATCGCCCCGTCACTACCAAACGCAATCCCCACCGGACGCCCCATCCAACGTCCTCTTTTCTTCTCGCCCGGTGCCAGCCACCCGGTAATGAAATCCTCCGCGCCACCCTGCGGTTGCCCTTTGTCGTCGAGTCTCACGCGTATAACTTTGTATCCGGTCGGAACGCTCCGATTCCACGATCCATGAAATGCGACGAAGATGTTGTTCCGGTAATCGGCGGGGAACTCCGACCCTTCATAAAAGGCGAGCCCCAGCGGAGCCGAGTGCGCCTGCATCTGGACCTTGGGTTCGAGCACATTCTTGCAGCGGGTTTCTTCCGTTCCCGCCTTCGTGAAATTGGAATCGGGCACGCGATCGCCATAGCAATAAGGCCAGCCGCCATCGCCGCCATCTTTCCCTAAATCATAGATCGTCTCTGGCGGCAGATCGTCGCCCAGCCAATCGCGCCCGTTGACCGTCACCCAAACCGTGTCAGTTTTCGGATTCACCGCCACCCCCACCGCATTGCGCAACCCTTTCGCGAAAATTTTCTGCCCGCTGCCATCCGGATTGAATTCCATCACCGTCGCGCGCCGCGGATCTTTTTCGACGCAGACATTGCAACTTGATCCGGCCGAGATGTACATTTTGCCGCCGTGAAACACGATGCTGCGCGTCGAGTGCCCGCCCCCGGTCGGCAGATCGGCGAGCTTCACCGGATTCGATGCCCGCAAGTTCGCCTCGTCCCAGTCATAGCGCCGGACCTTGTCGTTCTCGGCAACGTACAACTTGCCTTCATAAAACGCGAGCCCGTGTGGTTCATTCAGCCCGCTGAGAACAGTTACCGTCCGCGAGGCCTTACCCGCGTGTTTTGGATCGGGAAGCGCGACCACCTTGCCCTCACCCGCTTCGCTGACCAGCAGAACGCCGCCCGGGCTGAAGACCAGCATGCGCGCGCCGTCCACGTCTTCGGCAAAGACGGAGATATGGAAACCCGGCGGCGCGTTCAGTTGGGTAAGATCGAAAGGAGTTTTTTCGGCGTGAGCAACACCGGTGTGAGCAAGCAATGTCAGCAGACATAGAAAACAGAGCCAACGATGGTCGTCTATTAATCGGCACATGTCCAATCGTCGCATAACTCAGTGGATGACCGCAGTGTGCGTTGCGTTTACTTTTTTCAATGTTCTTTTCAGCGTTCCTGAAGAAAACCACTTGCGCGCAGTTTTTATATCTGCTCCGCCAAAATTACCGCCAGGCGTGGTGCGCTGACGTAGCACGGCAAGGTACAATATCCATGAAAATAAAGCACTTGCGTTCTGCACCCGCCACCCGGGCATTTGGCACGCAAACTGTTTATAGGAGTATAGGCCCGTGACTCGGGCAGCTTTTGAAGGCAAGCTTTTTTGACGCAATAAAATAGAATCGCGCCGTAAGGCGCCCGGAATGGCTCCCCCATTCCCCACTTGGAGGAAGTTAAAATGAAAAACCGCACCATCTTCGCGCTGCTCTTAGCCGTAATCCTGGCAGTGCCAGTGTTCGCGCAGAACAACGATAATTCCGCATCCCAGACTCAGCCGGCGGCAAGTCAGCCAACCACAACTCAGACCGCGGCTCCCGCGGCCACCAGGGCCGACAGCGCCACCGGCAAGGATCCTTTGCAACCGGAGACTCGGGAGGGCTTCTGGGGTCACCTGAATCCGTTCGCGCGCAAGAAATACGTCGCGCGGCAGACGCAGCCGATCCGCGACCGTATCAACGAACTCGATGAGCTGACCGCCGCCAACTCCAAGGCGATCAAGGACACCGATGCGCGCGCGCAGCAGGGAATTCAGCTCGCTTCGGCGAAAGCCAACGAAGCCGATCAGCATGCTATCGACGCCGGCAACAAGGCGCAGGCCGCACAACAGACCGCGCAGCAGGCGAACACCCGTCTCAACACGGTCGAGCAGGTGGTTACCAACATCGATCAGTACCAGCCCACGACTCAAACCGAAATTCTTTTCAAACCCGGACAAACCGTGCTGAGCCAGAAGGCCAAGACCGCTCTCGATGAAATGGCTACTCCGCTGAAGGATCAGCGTGGCTACGTCGTCGAAGTCCAGGGCTTTTCGTCGGGTCATGGACAGGTGGCGATCTCCACTTCGCAAAAGATGGCCGAATCAGTCGTCCGCTATCTGGCGCTGAACCACGACATCCCGATTTATCGCATTTACCTTGTTGGCATGGGCAATGCGCCAGCCCCCGCTTCCGCCTCGGAGGGTGAAGCCAAGCCCAAGCGGATCACGGGCGGCCGGGTTGAAGTCAGCCTCCTGAAGAACAATCTCGAGCAGCTTGCTTCGACCAGCACAACGTCCACTCAGGATCAACCGAAGTAGGAGCAGTACCCTCCCCTGGAACGCCTCCCGTGAAAGCGGGAGGCTTTTTTGTGCATAGATGTTTTGTGTGGAAGCGGGGCTCGGCCCCGCTTGGACGGGGCAAAGCCCCGTCCCCACACTCTATCGAGTCCGACATCGTGCTATCCTCCAACCCATCATGGAAACCCTGTTCTATTTCCGCGCCTCTTCGCCCGCCGGCCCACTCTTTCTCGCCGCGTCCACAAAAGGCTTGGTGCGCCTCGAATTCGACGCTCGGGTGCAGAAGCTGAATCCGAAAATGATTCATCTGCAGGAGTCCAAATCAACCCTCGCGCCCTATCTCCGCGAACTCGACGATTATTTCGCCGGTCAGCGTCGCGCGTTTTCCTTCCCGCTCGATCTTCGCGGAACCGAGTTCCAACTCGCGTGCTGGCATGCGCTGCTCGAAATTCCATACGGCGAGACTCGCAGCTACCGCGACATCGCCGAAGCGATTGGCCACCCGCAAGCCTGCCGTGCCGTCGGCATGGCGAATAACCGGAATCCAGTCGCCATCGTTGTCCCCTGCCACCGGGTGATCGCATCGAGCGGCTCGCTGTGCGGTTACGGCGGCGGTCTCGACCTCAAGCGCAAGTTGCTCGACCTGGAGCAAGCGAATGTTGGTCCGGCGAATGACCATCCTTGCCTTCCGCTCCGAATCGGAGCATAATCTCGGCCACGTGTGGGAGGGGTCCCATGCTGCCGCGTATCGAGTACACCGTAACGGTCCCGGTTTCGGTGGACGCCGCTTTCCAAGCCTTCCAGGATCTTGAACGCCTGCTCCATCGCGGAATTTACGACGAAGCCGCGTGGGTCGAGGGCCAACCTTGGCAAGTCGGCAGCCGCGTGCGTTATGTTGTCGTTCAGCCCGTCCAGACCACAATTTCCGGTGTCGTGACCTCCAGCAGTCCGCCCCGCGCGATTAGCCTGATCAACCACGCTCTCGGCGTTACCGTCGAACAGAACGTCTCCTTCGGTCCGGATCTCAAGGGCGGCACACGCGTTCGCATGACCATGGACCTGGTCGGCAAATCGACCGAACTTTCCGAAAGCGCTACCCAAGAAGCTGTCACCACTATCACCCGAGACGCGCTCGATACCATGGTCGCCCTCTGCCAGCGGCGCGCACCGTCGGTCACGGGCTAAGAAGTCGCTTTCGCACTGCCGTAAGCATCAAAGTGTTGCGCCTTCATGCGGCTGCGTCCGTCAATTCAGTCAAGTGAGGATCATGTGCTTTTTACCATCCGCGAACTAAGCGACAAAATTCGCGACCGCTCCATCTCTCCCGTCGAACTCACTCACGAATGCCTCGATCGCATCGAAAAGCTCAACCCGACGCTCAACGCCTTCATCACCGTCACCGCCGAATCCGCTCTCGAACGAGCCCGTCTCGCCGAACGCGAAATCTTCCGCGGAACCTATCTCGGCCCACTGCACGGCATCCCTATCGGACTGAAAGACATTATCGATGTTGCTGGAGTCCGCACCACCGCCGCCAGTGCGCTGTTCAGCACGCCGCCCAACGATCGCATTCCCACCGAAGACGCTCAAGTGGTTCGCCGCCTGCGCTGCGGAGGCGCAATCATTCTAGGCAAGCAGAACCTGCACGAATGCGCCTACGGCGGCAGCGCGATCATCAGTCTCTTCGGCGAAGTCCACAATCCATGGGACACGTCGCGCGTCGCCGGAGGCTCTTCGGGAGGCTCGGCCGCCAGCGTCGCCGCTGGTTTAGGATTCGCCGCCGTCGGCACCGACACTGCTGGCTCCATCCGCCTGCCCGCGGCTTACTGCGGTATCGTCGGCCTTAAGCCCACTTATGGCCGCGTCAGCACCCGCGGAGTCGTGCCGTTGTCATCGTCCCTGGATCACGTTGGACCCATCACAAACTCGGTCTATGACGCGGCCTTGATGCTGCAGGTGCTTTCGGACTACGACTCGCCGAATCCCTGCGCCGACCGGCCGGCACCGAGTCTCATCTCCGCATTCGACGAACTTCCGGAGAATCTGCGTGTCGGCGTGCCGCGGGCGTTTTTCTTCGACGATCTCCATCCCGAAATTGCCGAAGCGACCGAAAAAGCAATCGATATTTTTCGCCAGCTCCACCTCGAGATACGCGACCTCAAACTCGAGGTTTCGACCGACCGCACGCTGGCGAGCGCCGAAGCCTACGCGTATCACAAATCATTCGTAGAAAGCTCACCCGAGCAGTACCAGCCCGCGACGCTGGCACGCATCCAGTCCGGGGCCAGCATCTCCGCCCACGACGCACTCCGTGCCAGCCGCGAGCTTCAGGCGATCCGCCACGACATCCAGCAAATCTTCGATGAAGTGGACGTGCTGTTAACGCCCACCGTTCCGATTCCGCCGCCGGTGATCGCCGAACTCCAAAAGCGTCCTGAAGACCTGCGTCCGCAAGAGTTGATCATGCTCAGGAACACGCGCCCCTTCAACGTCTGGGGCATCCCCACGATTTCCGTTCCCTGCGGATTCACAAAAAACGGCCTGCCGATCGGCCTGCAACTAGCCGCCGCCCCCTGGCAGGGGATCGTGTTACTGCAGGCGGCACAAGCCTACGAACAAGCGACAGAGTGGCACAAGAAGAGGCCGGAACTAGCGCAAACCACGTAGGGACGGACACACTTCGGCAAACCGAACAATTGTGGCGTGAGCAATGTCACTGTATTCAAACCCATCCTCTGTCACCCTGAGCGGAGCTGTCCGTTCACAAAGTGAACGGACCGCGGAGTCGAAGGGCCCCTACTCCCTCCCATGTCTAAAGAGCGAAGGACGTACTCCACGTACATCGTAGGCAGCCTGTCGGGAACCCTCTACATCGGCATGACAGGCAATCTGCACAAACGTGTCTTCGAGCACAAATTCCACCGCATTGAAGGATTTACGGATAAGTGTCAGGTCGAGCGTCTGTTGTACTGGGAGTCGTTCGATGAGGTTCAGAAGGCGATCAATCGCGAAAAGCAGCTCAAAGGCTGGAGGCGATCAAAGAAGATTGCGCTGATCGAATCGCTGAATCCGCACTGGCTGGATTTGGCGCGGGAATGGTTTCCCTGGATGAAGGATGCAGACAAGGAGAACCATCTCAAATTGTCATCCTGAGCGCAGCAGTTCCGCTCGCAAAGCGAACGGAATGGCGGAGTCGAAGGACCCCTACCCCCAAACTACCGTCGGCAGTGCCACAGGGAACTCTAACGATGACTTCAGGGACGTGCGAGCGCTCGACGTGACTGTTTCAAGAGTACTGGAGATAGGCACGAGACCTCCATAGAGTGGCGAAAACTCCCTATCTCAGCCCGACAGCGAGGAGGGAGTAGGGGTCCTTCGACTCCGCAGAACGATTCGCTTCGCGAATCGTCCTGCTGCGCTCAGGATGACAGGGGAAGATGGCTCTATCGGAGGATTGCGACTTTGATTCGCTTGCCGACCCGTATCGGCAATCGAAGGGGAAGTTTGTCTCGGCTTACCTGATATGTGTGGTGGTTTCTAACAATGTCCTCAACTCGAACGGAACCTTGCTTCAATTTTCGTGCTGCGTCGGTGCGTGAATCTGCTAGTCCGCAGTGGACAAGAAGCCGGTCCAGTTGAATGCCATCCCGTTCGGCAGTGGCGAATTCCGAAAAATCAACTGACACTTCTTCAGCTTCCTCTGGCACCTGATCTCTCTGGAACTGCCTCGCCCAATCCAAGGCAGCCTTCTCCGCCGCTTCCGCCGAGTGGAAGTCCGCCACAATCAACATCGCGAGTTCTTTTTTCAGCGCCATAGGATGCTCTCTTCCACTCGATGTATTCGTCTTCATCGCCGCGATTCGCTCTATCCGCACATCGGTCAGCAGCTCGTAATATCGCCACATCATCTCATCCGAAATCGACATCACCTTGCCGTACATCTCGAGCGGCGCTTCGTGAATTCCAATCGCATTCCCCAGCGACTTCGACATCTTGTTCACGCCGTCGAGCCCTTCAAGAATCGGCGTGGTCAGCACCACCTGCGACTCCTGCCCATAGGCACGCTGCAGTTCGCGCCCGACTAGAAGATTGAACTTCTGGTCGGTGCCGCCCAGTTCCACATCGGCTTCCAGAGCGACCGAGTCGTATCCCTGCGCCAGCGGATACAGCAGCTCATGCATGGCGATCGGCTTCTCGTCATGGAAGCGCTTGTGGAAGTCTTCGCGCTCGAGCATCTGCGAGACCGTGTACTTCGCCGTCAGACGTATGAAATCCTCGGCCGAAAATTTCGAGAACCACCGGCTGTTGAAGTCCACCACCGTTTTTTCCGGGCTGAGAATTTTGAAAACCTGCTTCTTGTAGGTCTCGGCGTTTTCCGCAATCTGCTCCCGCGACAGCGGTGGGCGCGTCGCCGAGCGGCCCGTCGGATCGCCGATCATTCCGGTGAAATCTCCGATGAGGAAGATGGCCGTGTGTCCGAGATCCTGAAAATGCTTGAGCTTGCGCAGCACGACGGTGTGACCGAGGTGTAAGTCGGGAGCCGTCGGGTCCATGCCCAGCTTTACGCGCAGCGGCTTGCCCGATGCGAGCGAGCGTTCGAGTTTGGCGCGCAGTTCGGATTCCTTGACGATCTCCGCCGCGCCCTTCTTGATGTATGCCAGTTGTTCGTCAGCCGGTGGAAAGTTAGCCATGCGTAGTGATTATAGCGACCCCGCCTGCCGTAGCAGCTGCGAGCTTCGGGCCACGAGCTACGAGCCAAAAGCTAAGAGCCATGGCG
>JBEKXC010000067.1:0-21039 GCA_049512435.1 Terriglobales bacterium
TCATGATCAACTACATCGTGGACGATATGGATGCTTTGCTCGACCGCTTAAAACAAGAGGGAGTAAAGATTGACGCCAAACGAATGGATGAATCCTACGGTCGCTTTGCCTGGATCTATGACCTGGATGGGAATAAGATCGAGCTCTGGCAGCCGCTGCCCGCAAAGCCCTAACTCTAGCAACAAACTGCTTCGTCGGCAATTGTTGAACCAATCGATCACCTCAGTAACTGGCCGGCGAGCCAGTAATCGACACTGAACTTTCCCGGACCAGAGCAGAGCAGCCAGATAAAGAAGAGCACGTACAGGACTTCTGGAAGGTAGAGGAAATCGTCGAGCCAGTTAACAGGCGAAAGTCCTTTAGGCAAGGTGGAAACCGCGCTGGTCAGGGTAGCGACAATCATATCGATCAATAAAGCCACGCAGGCCGGGCTCGAAAGAAACCCCGCGGTCACCAAGGATCCGCAAACGAACTCGACACCCGCCACGAAATAAGCCGTCTGGTGGGGAAACGGGACTTTGGCCTTAACGAGCGTATCGTAAACAGGTTTCGTGCCGCCGGCGACAAACAATTTGTTTGCCCCGGAGATGGCGAAGAACAGCCCGATCGAAACGCGTACCAGCAGGATGGCATATTGTTCCAAATCACTGCTACCCAGCAGCGCAAACTGGACCAACCGTTTCCAATCCATCTCTCGTCCCTCCAATCGCTGTCTCGACAATTCTGCTGCAAACCGCAAATGCCGGTGTCGTTAGCGAATTCCCGCGCCTCGAGATTATGTGTCCATCCGTTCGACCCATTGAGCGCGCCATGCGGGAGCCGCGAATGGATCCGCAAAGTACTGTGTTTCCCGCGCAACCTTGTCGTCCCTGAACTCCATGATGCTCACGGTGTAGGACGGCTTGCCGTCATAGGTCAGGATGAATTCGGTGACCCAAAGATCACCGCCGCCAATGATTCGTCGGACAGTAAACCGTTTTGTGCTCGGCTGACTAGCGCGTTGGTTCCGTATGTTGCGTCGACCGCGGGTTCGCTCGCCTGACTGCGGGTAGTCCAGCACCGCGTCCTCGTGATAGATGAGGTGCTCCGTTTCAAAATCGTTGGCATTGGACGCCGCCCAATGCCGATCCAGTGCCGCACGGATCTCTTGATCTCGCACTCCAGAACACTGCTCCGTCTTCTGTTGACCGTTCATCCTGAGCCTCCAATTTGATAAGAAGCTGAACGCTTCAGCGGAATCGGAGTGTACGACTCTTTTACGCCGCGTATCGTTGTCGACTAAGGTTGGAGCCCGTCCGCCATCCACTTGGCGAATAGTTCAATCCGAGATTGCTCCCAGGGACCTTCTCCTTTTGGTGGTGGCGGCGGCATTACGGCGCCGCCGATTCCACGAATGCGATCGTAGATGGCGCCAGCGTGCTTTTTGACGTCATCGTAACTTCCCAGGTTGAACGCCTTGCTCATGCCTTGAATGTCTCGCTCCGTAAAGAGCGGGCGAATGTCCATTTGAAAGCTCGTGGTTTTCGTCATTGCGCCTCCTCCCAGGTATTGGATTATACGGATGTCGCGGTCTCCTTCGTGAATCCAAAACTTCCTTTCTCTTGACGTCAGGATATAGGCTGTTCATTTCAACCGAAGAACTTAGGGTAACGTCGATCTGCCCAACGCTGAGCAGACGCCTTGCAATCAAAGAACCTCAAAGATGCTAAAAGCGAATGCACACATAGCCGACGACAATCTCAAGAACTTAGAACTTCGATCCGAAATCGTCGCTCGGGTGACCCAAACCACCCGGCAGCATAAAGCTGTCACCATTCAGCCAGAACAAAATGGGCCGCGCAATTGGACGATGGTATTGCCCATACTTTCGTATCGACTGCAGTTTCTTCATGCCTGAGGCATACGGCTTTTCTCCATCCAGCTAGTCCCAAAAATCGATTCAAAGCGAAGGAAACTTCCTCCCGCACACTTGATACGAAGGTATCGTCGATACCATTGTCCAATTGTTTTACCCTCACGTCTGGCTTCTTGGGATGTAGTCTCCGGCCAGAAACCTCTCCTCAGGTTTCGTTCTTTCGGTAGAAAATAGAAAAGTGAGTCCAACGGATTATTTCTCCGTAAGGGGCCCGGCAGCGTCATGCTCGCAAGTCGTCCCGATCAGAAAAGAACATCGAAGTCGAGCACGGCTCGCCGGTCGTTGTTGCCAAAGAAGGTGCCATACTGCGGATCGGCAATGTTCGAGTGCACCTCGAGCGGATTGAAATGATCGGTCAGATTACGGACTGTGCCCGAAAGGCGCACTGCGTGTTTCGAGTCGACTTGAATATCTTTCGAAACTCGCAGGTCGAGCGAGAAATATCTCGGGAAACGGTATTGCGGACCATAGCCCGCATCCAAGTACTGCTGAAATTCGTTGGTCGGCTGGTAGGGAAAGCCGTTACGAAACTCCACATGCGGCATCAACAGGATCTTTCGTGGAAAAGCGTACGAGCCCCACAGCAGAAACCGATTGGGAATTTCACTGGGCAAACTTGCCATGAGACTGTCGCGTACCACCGGGAAAGGGTAGTTTCCGAGGTAAGAGTTGGCGTCGCTGATGGCACCATAGGCATATTGTCGAACATAAGAAAAGAAAAACTGGCGATTGGAAGCCGTCCCGATCCGCGCCGTAAACTCGGCTTGTCGCGTGTGCGCCTGGCCGGAGTCACCGAGCACAAACGCGTTTTGTTTCTGAACCACTTCCGGTTGCAGCGTGATCATATTCTGTTCGTGGCTCTGCAGGTATTTCACGCGCAGCAGTAAGAAGCGATTCACGGAGCGCTCGAAGGCCACGTTCCAAGCCACGCTGTAGGGAGCGAAATTGCCGCTCTTCTGTGCGCTGTCGATAAACGGGAAATTCGATTGCGCCGCCTCCGCGGTGAGGTTGATGTAGTGCACCGGGGGCCCCACCGGAACGCCGTTCAAGTTGTAACTCGTGATCGACTGTTCGGGATAGCCGCTGAACGCATAAACATCAAGCGGGACGGAATCGTAAAAGACGCCGATGCCGCCGCGAACCACCGTTTGCCCCGCGTCAGGAGTCCACTCGAAACCCGTGCGTGGGGCCGCGCGGGTGGTGTAGGTAATCGTCTGCGCTTCGAGACGCAGGCCGGCGTCAATTGCCAGATGAGAATTGAGCACCCAGTGGTCCTGGGCAAACGCTGCGGGCTCCATGTCGGCAAGGTCGAACGCCCCCGCGCCGGAGAAGTTCACCTGCTGCAGCAGATGGCCGCCGGCATCCTCGATCTGTACTGGTCGCGCGTTAAAGTAGCCCACATTCTCGCTGTGGGCGAGCACCGATCCGAACTTGAGGATGTGCTGCCCGGCGAAGTGGAACGTGCGCGGTGTCCATTCTTCAATCCATTCGAAACGGTTGGCCCGGCGTGATTCCTGGCTGAAGTAGTTGCCCAGGTTCCCAAGCGGTGTCAGCACCATGTCGGCCGTTCCCTGTGCGGTTATGCCACTACTCACCACTCTGCTGGAGATCGTGCTCTGCAAGAGCCCGCCGCCGAAGGCCAGCCGGTCCGTGAGTGTGCCAGTCGTCTCATGGAAATCCGCGTCGGGCGTTACCGCTTGCGGATTGAAGTAATCCAGCCCGGCATACTGCAGCGTATGTGGAGCGAAATGGAAGCTGCCAGTCAGGGTCTGGTTAGGAGAAAGAATCGCATCGAATTGCGTGAAGGAATTGAACGCCTTTGAAGTACTGAGGCTTTGAGGAAACGGCAAGGTGTAGACTTCCTGCTTGTTGAGCAGATATTCGACGCCCTCGAGGAAATACACGTGGTCGGCGACGACGGGGCCGCTCACATTGAATCGGGGAGCTGCATCCCGCACACCGTCTAGATGTCCGCTGCGGATGAAAAAGTCGGGAAACGGATCATTCAGACTGTAATCCCACTTCTCACCCCCGCGCCGCGTATCCGCCGCGACTACACCGGCGGTGAAGCGCCCATACTCTGCGAGGTAGGGCATCTCCGATACTTCGATGGTCCGCACGCTGTCGACCGGGACACTGAGTCCAAAGCCCCCGGTAGCGGGATCGGTCACATCCACCGAATTGATCAGGAGCGCGCTATGGTCTTCGCCGAAACCCGCGATTCGTACGCTCCCGTCCGGGCCGCGCACGATTCCAGGTATCAGCGGCAGGGCATCCACCAATGTGGCTGGGCGTAACGGAGTGTCCTTGGCTTGGGCGGGAGCCAAGGTGGCGGGGGCGCTGGAGGATTCCGTGATCGGATTGGGCGCTTCGCCCTTTACCTCCACGCTCTGCTGACTCAGCGGCACGGCACTCAGCACAACATCGATATCGATATTCGGGGAAGCATTCTCTTCCTTGACTGCCAACGCGGTCTCGCTGGGCAGGTAGCCGTTCTTTTGAATGCCCAGCGAATAGGTTGCCGGGAGGTCGACCCTGAGCGTCGCTTTTCCTGTGCTGTCTGAGGTGGAAGTACTTACGGGCTTATCGCGGAGTCGAAGCTCAACCGCCGCATCGGGCACCGGCAGGTTCTTTTCGTCGATCACCGAGAGGTTGATAACCCAAGTTCGGACATCAGTGCGGACATCGGCTCCAGAAGTGCTGGGGACGCAACCGATTGCCATACAGAGCAGGAATGCGCCAATGACCGCTTTACGAAACCGGGCCACCGGCGAACGCTCGCGAACATGGGCAATCTTCATTCGCATGCTTATGGAAAGAAAAGAAATACGGTTATGTTTACCAGCACTTCGCCGGGCTGACGAGCGTCTTTCCTCAGCATTACGAATGCGTCAATGTTCGCGCTCTCGGTCGGCTTGCCGGGAAGGGCAAAGAAGAACGGGAACGTCATCCGAGTGCAACACTAGTCACTATAAACTATGATAAGAAAGAAAGTCAGCTCCATTGGACGATGGCCGGCCTCTGTTAAGTCACCAGGCGGAGTTGAACTCTCGTCCCGAGCTTACATCGATGGCCAGGAAGGAATAGCCGATCAACAATCGGGTGTGCGGCACAGCTTGAAGCGCGACGCATTCCGGGTCTGCTGTAGATGGTGGAATCCGAAAATCTTCAGGCTGGAAATTCTCGTGAAAAATAAAATCGCTGGGCGGTTTTTACCGGTTGGACTCGTATACTGCGAGGGCAGCATCACCTCGGCATGGTTGTTAGCCTTCGGTGGGCGAGGGGCGCGATGATTTTCAGCATCCGCCATGTAGTCCTCGCCGTCGCTGCCATCCCGTTTATATATTACTTGATTGCCCTGTTCAGTTCGTGGCGATTCTTTGGCCGCAGCGCGCGTGGAGACGCACCGAATCCTAGCTTTACTCCGCCAGTAAGTAATCTAAAACCGATTCGCGGGCTTGATCCGGACACCTATGAAAACTTCGCCAGCTTCTGCCGGCAAGACTATCCAGACTACGAGCTGCTTTTTTGCGTGGGGGAGGAAGACGACCCGGCAGTTCCCGTCCTGCAGAAGCTGATGCGCGATTTTCCGGAACGCCGCATACGGGTGTTGTTCAGCTCCGGCGGACGAGGATCAAATGACAAAGTGGTCAAGTTGGCCCGCCTGGTCAGCGAAGCGCAGCATGAAGTCGTTGTAATCAGCGACAGTGACGTCCGCGTGCAACCCGATTACCTGCGCACCGTGGTTGCTCCTTTGGGCGATCCCAAGGTGGGAGCTGTGACCTGTTTTTATGTGCCGATCAAAGACAAGACTTTCACCGAAAGTCTGCAGACGATCGGTATGTTTTCCGACTTCTATGCCGGAATCCTAGTGGCGCGTCAGTTGGACGGAGTGAAGTTTGCGTTGGGGCCGACCATTGCCACCACGCGCTCGCGACTGGCCGGATTTGGCGGGTATGGAGCGATTAACAACCGTCCCGCCGACGATTTGCTGGTGGGCCGCCTGATCGCCGAACAGGGCTACGAGGTTGAACTATTGCCCTACACTATTTTGACGGTTGCCGATTATCACTCGCTGCGCGACCTGCTCCACAAACGCCTGCGCTGGGTGGTGGTCATGCGCCATATGCGTCCCTGGGGACATCTCGGCCTGCTGCTTACGCAGGGCTTGCCCTGGTCCTTGGCGGCGATTGCGATACGCCCCACTGTGGGAGTTGCGCTCGGTTATCTCGGCACCTACCTTGGTCTCCGCTTTGCCATGACTTGGATGATTGGCATTTGGGGCCTAAAGCACGATGGGCTTTGGAAGAAGTTGGGGCTGATCCCGGTATGGGACGCGGTGGCTTTCGTTATTTGGCTGACCAGTTTTACGCGCAACAGCATCCGCTGGCGGGATGGCGAATACTACATCCGCGATGGCCGGCTGGTGCCGGCGACTCCACCCAATATCGAGACGGCGGCCTGAGCCCGACTTCGCCGTCAGCGTTCCGTTTTGCTTTTCAAGTCGCTGCGCGCGTTGCTGGAGTTGCCGCGATTTCCGTTGTTCTTCCCGCCTGATCCACCCACGACCTGAAGAGAAGTTTCGACTACAGGAACGGGTTCTCGGCTGGTCCGCACGCGGCGCTCGTTGCGGGGCTGCCGCCAGTTGATCCGCGGCATCATCACCGCGGGATCGACCCGGTCGCGATACTGCAACGCAACATTCATCAGCGAGTCCAACAGCGAATTGGAAAGCAAATGCGGTTCCAACCCGAGTTCAATCAGCTTCGAGTGTTTCGCGTTGTAATAGTGTTCCTCCGCCTCCACTCGCGGATCGGGAAGGTGATCGACTTCGATAGTCAGGCCCAGTTTTTCGCCGGCGGCTTGCACCATGTGTGCCAGGTCCAAAACTGAAAATTGTTCCGTGAACTGGTTGAAGACCCGGCACTCACCTCGGGCCGCAGGATTCAAACATGCGATCTCGACGCACCGTACCGTATCGCGAATATCCAGAAATCCGCGGGTTTGACCTCCTTTGCCGTACACGGTGAGCGGATGTCCAATGGCCGCCTGAACGCAGAAACGATTGAGCACGGTGCCAAAGACCTCATCGTAGTCGAAGCGATTGATGAGTCCTTCGCCCCTGGCCACTTCATCGGTCATGGTTCCGTACACTACGCCCTGGTTGAGGTCAGTGGCGCGCAGTCCCCACGCCTTGCAGGCGAACATGATGTTGTGACTATCGTGCACTTTCGAGAGATGGTAAAAGGAGCCGGGCTGCTTGGGATACGGTACGGTGTCTCGTCGCCCATTGTGCTCGATGGTGATGTAGCCTTCTTCAATATCGATATTGGGAGTGCCATATTCACCCATGGTGCCGAGCTTGATGAGGTGACAATCGGGCTGAAACTCTCTTAGCGCGAATAGCAGATTGAGTGTCCCTACGACATTGTTCACCTGAGTGAAAACCGCATGTTTGCGGTCGATCATGGAATAGGGAGCGGCGCGTTGTTCGGCAAAATGGATCACTGCATCTGGTTCGAAGTCCTGGATGACTGAGCACAGAAAGTCATACTCCGTCACATCGCCCACAAAGAGCTCGATGGTCTCCCCAGTGAGATCCTGCCAAACGCTGAGGCGATCCGAAAGCGGGCGGATCGGCGTCAGGGTCTGTACCCCAAGTTCGTGGTCCCATTGCCGACGCGCAAAATTATCGACAATCGCAACCGAATGTCCTTTCCTTGAAAGATATAAAGCGGTCGCCCAACCGCAGTAACCATCGCCTCCCAGCACCGCAACCCTCATGTGGCCTCCTCGCCGGATGTTCCCAAACCGAATGTTCCCAAAAATGATTACCGATCTCTCGTTTGCCTACTGAACTCAGTGCGCTTCGGACAACAGCGCAACGGTTTTCGCCACGCCAATCGCCTCGGGCAGTTCGTCTCTGGAAATAGCCACCGGACGATTCGTCAGAACGACCTTGCCGCCGCTCGCCGCAACCAAGTTGAGGTGCTCAGCGCCAACCATGGATTCTAGTCGAGCAACCACACTCTGGTTTGCGACGATGTAGGAACGTTCCGGCTTAAGCCAGAGATTCGTGAATTGCGAATCGTCTATGAACACATCGGGTACACCGGGAGCGTAGGCGCCGTATTCCAGATTATTGAAGCGGCCGTTGCGCAGCAGCGCAGTGCGGTTTAAATAGAAAAAAATGGAAGAGAACGTGTAATAGTGGTGATCCACAATCAGCGTCCCCTCCGGGGATTTCAAGATTGCCTCCGCCAGCGGCCGCGACGACAGATAAGGATCGAAGACGGCCATGGCGAGTCGAGCGGCATGGAAGAACAGTATCATCATCAGCGCGGCGCCCAGAAATGCAAGCTGGCCGTTCCATCTCCAGGTTACGAACGCACCCATGCAGAAGGCAATGGCAGCCACCAGAAGAGGTACCCGCAGATAGGCAAAGGACCCCAGAGTGAGATCCTGCATGTGCCCCAAGGAGAGCGTATAAGCGCCGGGATGGTGAGTGAGCGCTTGCGAAATGTCTCCCGGTGCGGGGAGGTGGCGAGTGAGAAAGAATAGAGCCAGCGTCACCAGCCCAACACAGGCTGCAATCAGCGAGAGCGCGCGGGTACCGCGCCGTATCCAATCACTCTCGATCGCCATCGCTGAACCCAAAAGGAGCGCGAGCGCGGGATAGCAAGGCATCGAATAATATTCCTGCGTGGTGGAGAAGGTGAAGAAGATGAGTACGAAGCCCGCCCAGCAGAGCGCCAGAAGCCGGGTTCGGCCGGCGCGATCGTCCGCTTTGAAGGAGAGTTTAGCCACGGCGGGAAAATACATACTCCAGGGAAACAGCCACACCAGGTGCAGCAGCCAGAAGTAGAGGCGCGGCACGGTGTTGTAGTCTCGCGGATAGCGCAGATTCAGAAAACGGAGCAATTGCTCATTGATGAAGAAGAACCAAAGAAAGCCGTGATATTCCCCCGGGCCACTGTGCAGGGTGAAGGCAAAATAAGGTGGATTGCGCAAGGTGGCCAGAATGTGCCAGGGTGCGGCGATGAGCAAGACGATCAGCAATCCGCTGAAGGGATGCAACCGGCGCCAAGCGCCGGCAGAAAAGAGCTGGCGGGTGATCCCAAGATAGATGGCAGCTGCCGCGAGCGGAAACAGGATTCCGATCAAGCTCTTAAGCAAGAGTCCCAATCCGAGGTTCACGGCCAGCACGAAAGCCCAAAAGCGCGGATGAGGTTCCTCTTCGTCCAAAGCGCGAAGAAACGCCCACAGGGCGAGGGCGACCGTGAAGGTCAGCATGACATCAGGGATCAAAACTCGTGTGAACAAGAACAGCCCAATACATGTGGCCATGCACAGACCCGCATAGAATCCCGCTCGCTTACCGAATGCCCAAGCGCCAAACGCCATCGTCAACCAACAGAGAGCGATGGCCGACAGGGCTATTGGGATCCGCGCTGCCCAGTCGTGCGCACCGAAAATCATGTAGCTGGCCGCAATGGCCCAGTACACCAGGGGAGCCTTTTCCATATACAGGACACCATCCAGCCGCGCAGTTACCCAGTCGCCCGAACTCACCATGTTACGCGCGATCTGTGCCTGCACCGCGTCCACGTCATCCATAAGCGACGGAGGAGAAATAATGCATCCCAAGTAGATAGCCGCCGAGACCAGGAGAACGCCTAGGTATAGGTACCAGTCTTTTGCTGTATCCAAACGCTCGTCTCCCGGGAGGCCGCTGCCTGAATCCCCCAATTCTTCATCCACAGAAAGAGCACCATCAGGCCCCATAAGTGGTATCCAACATTGACTTGTCTGTCCAGGTGTTGGCGAATATAAGTCGCGATCACCTCCTGCCGGAATAGTCTTGCGTGATCGGAGGAACCGTCCAGCAAAACCTCCATCATCAGCGGGCGCAGACAGCCACGAAGCCAATCGTGCGCCGGGATATCGAATCCGATCTTCTTCCGTCGAAGAACCGAAGGTGGGAGCTTATCCCGCATCAACTCCTTCAGAAGAACCTTCTGCCTGGAACCGCGAATCTTCAGAGACGCGGGCAAAGAGGCAGCGAATTCAACGATCCGGTGATCGAGGAACGGCGGCCGCACTTCGAGCGAATGCGCCATGCTCATGCGATCCGCCTTGTTCAGAATATCGTCGGGGAGAAAATATCTTTGATCGAACCACAAATACGGCTCCAGATCGTCGTTGCCCGCGGACCGATCGCGCAGTTCGCCCAGAACACGGTTGAGAGCTGGTGGGAGTTCCGTGCGCAGCAGGGCCTGCTTTTGTACGTCACTGAAGGTTCCGTTCCAGTAGACGTGCGCGCGCTCGGGAGTCATCAGGGAGCCTTCGAGAAATCGTTTCAGTTGGTATTCGAAACTGATTTTCTCGTCTGAAACCGGCCAAGCCCGTACAGCGCCGAGTGCGAATTGGAGAGCCTTCTGCGGCAATCGCCGGGCAAGCGCGGCCAGACGATTGGCGCGATGAGTGAGATAGCCGCCAAACAACTCGTCCGCACCTTCGCCGCTGAGGCTAACCGTGGTCTTGGTCTTACTCAGCTTGGAAAGGAACCAGACCGGAAGGGCTCCAGCGTCGGCGGAGGGTTCATCCGAGTAATACGCGAAGGCTTCGATCGCACCTCGCAGGTCGGCCTCGGGATTCAGATCCAGTTCCTGGTGCTCGGTCTGGTAGCGTTCGGCCACCTCGTGAATGTATGCGGTTTCGTCGAAGCTCCTCCCCTGAAATGAAATGGAGAAAGTCTTGAGCGGCGCGCCGGATTCGATCGCCGCGTAGTGCAAAATCGTAGAAGAATCGATGCCTCCGCTTAGCCACATGCCCAGAGGGACATCGGAAAGCAGGTGCTCGCGGATCGACTGCCGCAGAAGACCGTCCAATTCCTCGCGAGCAGACTCCAGCGTCCAATGGCGGGCGACAGCGATCGGCAAGTGCCAGTAGGAATCGGAAGAAACCTTACCATCGCGCCACTCCAGCCACTGCCCTGGAGGAAGTTTCTCGATGCCCTCCACCAGGGTCCAGGGACAGGGCACATAGTTCAACGACAAGTAACAATCGAGGCCGTCCAAGCTCAATCGCCGCTCGATCTCGGGATGGATCAGAATCGCTTTTAATTCGGAGCCGAAGAAAAGGTCTTCTCCACGCCGCGCGAAATAAAGGGGCTTGATTCCCATGCGGTCGCGTGCCAGCACGAGGCGCTTGGTCGATTTCGTCCAGAGCGCGATGGCAAACATGCCGCGCAAACGTGCAAAACAAGCGGTATCCCATTCGAGGAACGCTCGGAGGACAGTTTCCGTGTCGCAGTGTGAGTTAAAGCGATGGCCGAGATCTTCCAGTTCGCGTCGCAGTTCCTGGTGGTTGTAGACTTCGCCGTTGAACACGATGGCTACATCGCCATCTTCCGACAGAATCGGTTGATCGCCGAGACCGAGATCTATGATTTTGAGCCGCGTTGCGCCCAGGGAACAAAAGCTGGACTCGAACACACCTTGCTGGTCCGGTCCACGATGAATCAGTGTGGCAGTAGCGTTCCGAATGCGATCGGAATCAGGTACCCAACGTTTGTGGGTGAAACCAACGATGCCACACAAGTGCGTGCACCTCTATCGCTTTCTCGAAATCAGCGTGCGAATTCTACCGCAAATCGGCTCGCGGAGCGTGAGTGACTCCGCGGAACGAAGATACGGCGCAAGCTGTTAGCCATTAGGCAGAATAGCAATCCTACCGGCCTTTGTGAGGATGCACAACCCAGAAGGCATTCCGCCCGCATCACCGTTGGCTGATGATCACCAAGGCGACGCCGATACAAACCAGAAGCACGCCGGCCCACCTTCTCGGTGTGACCTGTTCGCCGAGAAAGAATTTTCCTCCCAAGGCGCCGGCCCCATAGCTCAGAGCTGTAACCGGAACCACTAAACTGACGTTTTGCCTCGATAGCACGGCGAGCAGGGAAAAAAACGCAGTTCCCATAAGGGTCAGACCGGCCCACATCCACGAAACTCGTAACGCGCGGCTGAGCACGCGCAGCAGTGCCGCGGGGCGAAAATCTTTCACCTCGCCCACGCCCTTCATGGCGCGGGAGACACATAACTCGCCTCCGGTGCCGGCGCCAATGATCAGAAGATAGAAGACAAAAACGAGCATTTAGCGGAACTCCGTGGTGCGCGGAGGTGTGTGTCCAACCACCAGGACACCGAGGCAAATGAGCAGCACTCCCATCCAACGCCAGGGCGTGATCACTTCGCGCAGCAGGAAGTGAGCCAGCAGAGCAGACATGCCGTAGGCCACCGACGAGGCTGGTTGGACATAGCTGTAATCCGCCCACGAGAGCACCAGCACGTTCGCCACAAAAAAAATAATCAGGGACGCAATGCCCAGCCAGATCGTGCCTGACCTGAGAACGTGAGAAAGGAGGTCAAGCGCTTCCGCCGGCGTTCCGATGCTCACCGCGCCGATACGCTTCATCCCCTTGCCAAGCAGCACATTGCCCAGAGGACCAAAGATCACCATCAATAAGATCAGCAGACAGGTCTTGAAGTGCAGGCCGGCAGAGGACTTCATGGGTGACAAGAACCTTTCGTCCGGTTGAAATCGAATCCATTGTCCGGCGCCAGGCGATTCGTCCACCGCATGATCAAGGTATCTCCCTGGGGAATTTTAAGGTGCGAAACACCAATCATAAATTCCTGTTGCGGAGCCCGTTTGGAGCGCAACCGGGCTCACTCATAGCGTAAACTTTCCACCGGGTCCATTTTGGCAGCGCGCGCGGCGGGCACCGTTCCGAACAGAATGCCTACGACGGCGGAGACGAAGATGGCCACCATCGCGGAAAGTCCCGAGATGGGGATGCGGTAATCGGTAAGGAAGCGAACCGAGAAGGGCAGCGCCAATCCGACCACGACTCCGCCTAAACCTCCGATGAGAGAAATCAGAACTGCCTCCGATAGAAACTGGAGCCGAATCTCGGCGTTCGTGGCACCAATCGCTTTCCGAATGCCAATTTCATGAATTCGGGAAGTGACCGTCGCCAACATGATGTTCATGATGCCGATGCCGCCCACCAGCAAGGTCACGGCCGCAATCAGAAGCAACACTAAGGTTAAGGCATTGGCGGTGTGGTCGGCCACGCTGAGCAAGGCAGTGAGATTCTGGACGACATAATTCGATTCTGGCCGATGGCGAGAGCGGATCACGTCGCGGATTTGTCCGGTCACCGGAATCACCATCGAAGAATCAGCCGCCGAGAAGTAGAGCTGCTGGACATACGGCGTGTTGGTAAAATACCGGCTCACGCTGTAGGGAATTACCATGGAGTTATCGGTGACTTCCGACTGCCCGAAAGTATCGACGCCCTCCCGGAACGTTCCAACGATGGTGAAAGGCAGTCCGCTTAGCTTGACGACTTTGCCGACTGCATTCTCCGCGGGTCCGTAGAGTTGTTCAGCGAGTTTCTGCTGGATGACGCCGACTTTGTTGCGAGCCCGTTCGTCCTGCGCGTCGAAGAATCTTCCCGAGACAATGACCAGATTGCGCACGGTGCGGTATTCGGGAAGGACCCCAAGTACGCGAACATCACGCTCCTTGCCATCTCCAATGGGAATCCGGTTATCCATCGGAACTACAGGAGAAGCTGTCACGACTCCGGATACGCGTTGCAGAACGGCATACATGTCGTCAATCGTCAAGCGGTCGGGCGTAGTGCCCTCGCCTCCACCCTCGTACTCGGCATCGATCATGTTAGCGCCGATCGCTTGAATCTGGTTTAAGACGTATTGCTTACCGGTCATTCCGATAGTGACCACCAGGATGAGGGAAGCTGTACCAATGACCATTCCCAATGCGGTGAGAGAAAAGCGTATCTTATTACTGCAGAAGGTGTCATAGGCGAAACTAAAAATTTCCCCAAAAACCAGTTTGGGTGGACGGCTCGCCGTCGCCGTAGTAATCGCCATACTGGTCAGATGCTACGCGATGTCTGGAAGAGGCGCAATTTGCCAATGCGCGATTGACAGATTTGACAATGCGCTGGATCTGCGGGACAAGACTGTCTGCGCCACACAAGCTAATACTGTGTGCTGTAGATGACGCTGTTGAAATTCTCGTTGTAGTTGAAGCCGGCGCACCAGATCTGGTGGTGGCCTCCGGAGATCGCATGTTCCGCACAGGAACCCATCTCGGAGTTGGTGGTGACGTCGACCGACCAGGTATTGCCACCGTCAGTCGAGAAATACATGCCGCCCACGTCGGTATAGACATTGCCGCCGCCGGCCCAGCCTGTCTTCCTATTCAAGAACAAGATAGAACGGATCGGCCACGGCCCATCGATTGTCCGGCCGCTCCAGGTCTCGCCGCCGTTGGTGGTCACGTGCAGCCAGCCTTCGACGTTGGGAGAAATTTCGCCGCCGCCGACCCATCCATCTTTGTCGTTGAGGAAGAAGACGGGCCCATCGAAGACGGAATCGACCGAATTGCCGCAGGTCCATTCAGAGCCGCCTGTAAGGCTTGTGCAGAAGTTGATGCCGGACGCGCGCGCGTGGAGGTTGTTGAGCAACGAGAATTGCGGGCCGAACCAGCCGCCATCGGCATTAGCGACCGCGCTATCCCAATCGGAAAGGCCAGCGCCGCCATCGCTCGTGTACTCGGCGAGCGTCGCAGAATCGTCGCCAGCCGGGCCTAATGTCAGGATCAAGCCATCCTGTCTCTTAACGAAGCGGACTTGTTGCAACCACTCGGGACCGGGACTCATGTCACTGCTCCAGGCGCTGCCGCCATCTTCCGTCCAGCGGAAAACGCCGTAAGCACCGCCCGAGCCATCGAAGAAGCCGGAGATGATGACCTTCTTCGCTGTGATAGCGTCGACGCCGTAGAAGTAATCGCTCCCAGCATCGCTCAGAACCTGTTGCGCCCAGTTAGTTCCGCCGTCGGTCGTCTTCCAAACCTCACCCTGTTCACCCACGGCGTAGCCAATCTGTGAGGTGGGGAAAGCAATGTCGTGAATAATCACTCCGGGCAAAGTGGCGAGTAACTGCCAGGTATTGCCCGGGACCGCGAGGCCGGTAGCGGAGGGCTGGGCAATCGTCCCGCGCTGCGCCTCCGGACGCTCGGCGGAAAGTTGGATTCGAGGCGAGTCGACGGGTACCGTTCCCGAAACGTGAAGAGCCGGTTTCGCAGCGTCTTGAGAGAACGAGAGCGAACCAATTAGCAGTAGTTGGACGAAGCAAGCAGGCCAGCGGCGCATAAAGTACCTCCTGAACTTACTGGACTGGAGATGTTAGCACAGGCGCCGCATTAACACGGAGATGACGGGAAGATTGAGCAGAACGGGGGGTGCCGGATCGGTGCCCGGTTTTCTTGAGTCCGAGCAGCACTTGTCCGCCAGACACGATCGACATCAAAGTGTCAGCTTGAAAACCGGCGTAGGGGTTCCCCCATGCGTTGCGCCTGTAAGATTGTAGAGCACGATCTCCTGACCACTGCTAATCGGCGGGGCTGCAACATAGAAGTTCTTCGACTTCCTGTTCAACAACTGCCGCGCCAATTTTGTGCGCTAGCGCCCGATGGCCTGTTTATTCCACATCGATAGTAGAATTCTTGCTGCTATGAAGGAAATTGCCGAGCGTTCTCGTTCTATGAGGTAGGAGTCAATGCATGACATCTGGGTCTTCGTGACAAAGCTCAGGGAGTTGGGTTCACTCACTCGGAATGGCCAACCCATAAGCTTCTATAGGGATTTGATGTAGAACAGCACGGAGTAACTGCTGGACCGCGATCGGCAAGATACTCCACGATGATGATCCGCAAGTACAGGCTCTGGTTACACAAATGAACGCAACGCAAACAAGCTAGTATTGCGACGATACTGAACGACATCACTACCGCGCGGTACAAATTGGCACAAAAATCGCACGCTCGCGATCTAACGGCGGTTGAGGTAGAAGGCCAACAACTGCGTTTCGAGTCGTTGGTCTTAGGCTGATGAGCGCATTCATGACGCTTCTGCTCTTCTATCGGCTGTCACTTTTGATTGGGGAATGACGATGAACAGACTTCTGATACTTGTTCTAATCACATTTACTCTGGTGATCAGCGCGCGAGCGGTGGACTGCCCGCTGCCTGCCGCCTGCCAGCCGGGCGATACCGTGAAGGTCACCAGCGGGTCTTTGGACAAAGCTAACTCTATTTTTACCGTAACGCTCGGGCCGTCCAAGGGTACGGGTGTCACTGTCAACACGCCGGTGAAGGTCGATGATCCCGATCCAAAGGTCCTTGCCTTCGTAATCCCGCTCGATGCGCCGGATGGAACCTACTCTGTGCAGATCAAGAAGAAGCCAAGAACCGAGCAGGCTAGCACGACACCACCCGCCTCACCGCCGATCGATGATCTCGCGCCCAGCCAAATCATGGTGCAGCGCCCGACGATCACGGCGGTGTCTCCTAAGGCTGCATTCCTCGGCAAGGAGGGCAAGACAAATGTGGTGGCCGTTCTGGGTGGTGGCTTCAGAGAGAACTCTGGGTTTCACAACACAAAGCTAAATTTCACAAAGCTACCCACACCCATGGAGTGCCCCACCAGCCCTCCGCAGGCGAAATGCTATGAGCTGGCAGTCAACAACGACCGTCAAATCACTCTGACATTCTATAGCCTTGATCCCCAGCAAGGGTACTATTCCGGTCCGATGGATTTCGTCATCACCGTTGATGGAGTAGATTCCAACAGCGCAACCCTGGCTTTGATTAATAGCAATCAAGACATGCCGATGACGGTTGCCTTCGCCGGTCTTGCCCTCATTCTCGTCATCGTCTACTTGCTGATAATGAGCGGGAGGGCCGCACTCAAGCAGACTTTTGGCAGCGGAAAGACATATCTCCTTAGCGCGCTCTTCCTCGATGTACAGACGGAGACATATAGCCTTTCCAAATGCCAATTCTATGCTTGGACAGCAGCGTCTGTGCTGGGCTATATCTTCCTCGCTGTCTCGAGGAGTTATGTGCAAGGCAGCGCAACGTTTCCAGACATCCCGTCGGGATTGCCTGGAATCTTGCTCGCCAGTGCGGGAACCGCTGTGTTGTCCACCGGTATTGCGAGCGCCAAGGGCGATAAGGGCGCCGGTGATCCCGGGCCGAACCTATCCGATTTCATCGCCTCGGGGGGTGTCGTTGCCGCAGACCGGCTGCAGTTCGTGGTCTGGACGGTGATTGGCATCGGCACCTTCCTGGCCATCGTTTTCAACAGCGATCCGAGAAGCATTAGCGACCTGCCGGCCATTCCTCCCGGTTTCCTGCAGTTGATGGGGATCAGCGCGGGCGGATATATCGCCGGAAAATTGGTGCGCAAGGCAGGTCCTTCGCTCGATGCGATCGCCGTGTCGGGTAACTTGGGCGTGCCAGGTACCGTGGACAAGCTGACGTTCCAATTGACGGGAAGCGCCATGTCTCAGTCCGCACTTTTCAGCATCAGCGGAGAGCAGATCTTCCCTGACACCATTCGAGGAAAGGACGGCAGCACCACGCTGCCGGAGATAGTACAAGTGGATCCAACGGTCGGCGATCCGACCTTCGCTCGCATTTTACGGTTTTATGTCGAGAACCCACCGCAACGTTGGGTGGGGGCGAATAACTTCACTATCACCAATCCCGACGCGCAGAAAGCCATGAAGCCGTACCAGGTTTTCAAGGTAGACGACATCAAAATCACCGCCGCGAACAACACTCTGACCATCACGGGCGATTGTTTCGACGATAAGTTGAAGGTCCAATACACCCCGCCTGGCGGGCCGGCGGCTGACGCTGCCAGTCCGACAGTTGAAGCGAAACGCTATACCGCTACGGTAGCTGGCCTGCAACTGGGGCAGAACGTGACGGTGACTGTGGCGGACAACGCAGGTGTGAAGATCAGTAAAACAGTGACAGCCGGATAGATGGGGTGGGTCAAGCGATGAACTGCTCAGTGAAGTTTGGGGTGGCGAGGCATCAAATTACAAACGTGAAATCTATGACGCGGCTTTAAACAATTTCGCGAGACTATCGATGTCCGCGGCACTCGCGTCGCCGATTACGAAATAGCGAAGGCCGCCTTGGGTCCATGTTTCCATGTTGAACGGCAGTTGCTTCGGCGAGAGAGAAGTCTCGTCCAACCTCGCTGACAATGACCGTTCCTGGAACACGAACACTGAAATGTGATGCTTCCGCACATCGTAGATCAGATGCGCGCCCGGCGTTTGGTCGAGATAGGTCATTCGGCCTCCAAGCAGAGAGAACTCGGAGTTCTGGAGTTCCGGCAGATTGAACGCGAAGGGGATTTTTCCCTGGAACCAGGGCTTCACTGTGTGCCGATCCGTGGAGATCACATCCACCGGCGATGAACTGGCCAGGGTCGTCACGTGCAAGTCGGCAATCTCACTGTAAACGTGATCTCGTGAGGCTTGGTCTCTGCCGGACCGGTTTCCCATGTAGGTTGAAGTTGTCGCCCCGACCACGAGAATCACGGCCGTTGCCGACGCTAACATCCATCCCAGACGGAAACTGCGCTGCGGTTTGGGTGTAATGCTCAGCTCTATCCGTCTCCGGAAATCAGTAGTGGGAACGAAACGTTTTCCAGCGACTTGAATCGCGCGCTTCATCTGTACGCGCGTAAGGGCATCCGCCGAGCAAGAGGGGCATCCCCGCACGTGTGCGTCGAAGGTTCGCATCTCCTGCTCTGGGAGCTCACCGTCGAGGTAGGTGTCGAGTTTTGCTTTCCATGACTCACAAACCATAATTCACCGTTTGATTCATCCTTTTTTAAACTGTGGCCGTAGGCCATTGCGTAACGCTTTTCTGGCACGCGATAAACGCGACATCACCGTGCCCATCGGGATGGCGAGCGTGACCGCGATTTCCTGATACGACATTTCTTCGACTTCACAGAGCAACAGAACCTCGCGATAGGCGACAGGCAGTTGCTCCAGAGCCTGCTGCACAAGCTGCCCGTCCGAACGCTGCAGCAGGATGCTCTCTGGCGTTTCCTTGACCGCGGGCAAGATTTCCTCTTCGCCTTCAAGATCGAGCGGCACGGTCGCGGTTGCCTTCAGCCCGGTGCGGGAGGTCAGGAACGTATTCCGCAGGATCTTGTAGATCCAGGCGCGAAAATTCGTGTCCGGCTGGAACGAGGGAAACCCCTTGAGCGCCTTGACGTATGTCTCCTGCACAAGATCTTCGGCCTCTTGCCGGTCCTGCGTCAGCCAGCAGGCAAAGTTATAGAGCCGCTCGAAGTGCGGCATGGCTAGCTGCTCAAACGCCGCTGATGGCAAGCTCTCCTCCGACACGCACACAAGGGTAAACCAGCGGACAGCCGTTTTATTCCCCTAGCCGACTAAAAATTTCACGTGGAATAAAACTGACGGCGGTCGGTTCTGCACAACGAGTCACAGAGCGGACCGGAGTCGCCAGGGGCAATACCAGATTCGCGGGTTGCGGCGGAGTTGGTTTCGTCAAGCCAGTCCGTCGCAGCCCGCAATTCATTCCATCTTAGAAGAGGCACGGCGGTGGTAAATCCTTTCGATCTCAAGACGGTATTCCTAGCCAAGCACGCGCAACATGTGGTGCTGATTCACTTCCCCATTGCGTTGTTTCTCGCTGCAGTGGCGTTCGACTACATAGCGCAGTGGAGGAAGAACCCGACGCTGGCTGCCGCAGCGTATTTCAATTTGCTGCTAGCCGCGATTTCGACGGTACCGGTGGTGACGTCCGGGCTTGCGGCGTGGCAGTGGGCGCTCGAGGGGCAAAAGCTAAAGGGGACTCTGCTCATGCACCTGAGCTTGGGATGCATATCGAGTGGGTTGATCTGGCTGGTGTTTTGCATCCACCAGCGGGTGCAGCAGTTCCCGGAAAAATCATTGCCAAACTATCGTCTACCGATCGAGGCGCTCGCGGTCTTGATTGTCGGGCTGACGGGTCATCTCGGCGGATTTCTCACTGGTGTAAACGGACCCGGCTAAACGAGTCGAGTCAAAACCGGGCCGGCGGAATAAATCGGTGGAATAAAAATGACTCGTGCCAGTTATCACCTCAGAACGCTACAAACCACGGAGGGCACATGCCAAACAAAAAGCAAGATCGTATCGATCAGCAGTTACAAGACCTCACCAACGACGGAGTCGACCGTCGCGGGTTCCTGAAGTGCATGGCATGGGCGGGTACAGGCCTGGTCTGGACCATGAGCGGCGGCATCCCGGTATCACGCGCTTTCGCCAAGAACAATAGTAAAGATGCCGGCGTAGCTGCGGACTTCAGCTTTGTTCAGATCAGCGACAGTCACATCGGCTTTAACAAGCCGGCCAATCCGGATGTTACCGCTACGTTGCAGGTGGCAATCAACAAGATCAACGCGATGCGCCGCAAACCGGACTTCATCATCCACACCGGTGATCTGAGTCAGCTCTCGAAGCCGAGTGAATTCGATACGCTCGACCAGGCACTAAAGGGAGCGTCTGCAAAGCAGATCCACTTTGTACCCGGCGAGCATGACATGCTGAGTGACAACGGCGATGAATATCTCCAGCGCTTTGGGAAGGGTACAAAGGGCACCGGCTATTACAGCTTCGATCACAAGGGTGTGCATTTTGTCGGTCTCGTAAATGTGGCCAATTTGAAAGCCGGTGGTATGGGGTCGCTCGGTCACGAACAGCTGGAGTGGCTTGAGGACGATCTCAAGGGCCGTTCTGCCAGCACTCCGATTGTGCTATTCGCACACATCCCGCTGTGGACCATCTATCCGGATTGGGGATGGGGAACCGACGACAGTGAACAAGCGTTGTCGTACGTCAAGCGTTTCGGCTCGGTGACCGTGTTAAACGGCCACATTCACCAGATCATGCAGAAGGTCGAAGGGAAGGTTTCGTTCCACACCGCAATGTCGACCGCTTTCCCTCAACCTGCACCGGGAACAGCTCCCTCAGCCGGCCCCATGAAGGTGCCAGCCGACGAGTTGCAGAGGGTTTTGGGTATCACGGATGTGAACTATGTGGTAAGCGGTCGCAGCTTAGCAATCGTCGATTCGCCACTTGGGGATTCGGGGTCTTCGGCTTCGGGGAATGTCGGCGCCCTCGGCGTAGTTGACTCGCCCCTTGGATAGT
>JBEKXC010000068.1:0-20824 GCA_049512435.1 Terriglobales bacterium
CAAGGATTTGAAGGTCGGTTACATCATGGGCGCGGGAGATGAAATTCCTACCGTGCTCCAGCAGATTGGGGTGAATGTAACACTGATTCCGGCGGAGAAGCTGGGTGCAGAAGATTTGAGCCGGTATCAGACGATCGTGCTGGGGATTCGCGCTTACGACACGCAGAAAGATGTAATCGCAAACAACCAGCGGCTGCTCGACTTTGTACAGGCGGGCGGACGCCTTGTGGTGCAGTACAACACGCTCAGCGCCGCGAGTGGAGAATTCAATGCGGGCAGGTTTACTCCGTACCCGGCAACGCTCGGCCGGGCGCGGGTTTCGGTGGAAGAGGCGCCGGTTGCGATTCTCGATCCAGCGAATGCGATCTTTCATTCTCCGAACGAAATTACGCAGAAAGACTTCGCGGGCTGGGTGCAGGAGCGTGGCCTGTACTTCATGTCGCAGTGGGATCCGCAGTTTACGCCGCTGCTTGAATCGCACGATCCGAGCGAAGGTGAGCAGAAGGGCGGACTTCTGGTCGCGCACTACGGCAAGGGGACTTATATCTACACGGGATATGCGTTCTTTCGGCAGCTGCCCGCAGGCGTGCCGGGGGCGGTGCGGTTGTTTGTGAATCTGATTAGCGGGCGTTAGTCGTTCGGCGTTCGCTCTTCGCTCTCGCGGCGTTGGTTGGAGCTTCAAGAAGCAGGTCCTTACCCTTCGGCTGCGCTCAGTGGTCAGGATGACAATATTGATTCGAGTTGGGAGTTTTTGTGTATTGTCTTTTGTGTGCAGACAGAGGGCCTATGCTACTTGCGAGCGATGAGAGTGTAGGGGTCCTTCGACTCCGCAGGGACTTCACTTCGTGAAGTCGCTGCTGCGCTCAGGATGACACGTTGTTAAGGATTTGCAGATGACATGTCATTAAAAATTTAATGGAGCCTTCACCCACGAATACTAGCGACGCCAAGCCGCAACTCGTCCGCGGCATTGGCCTTGGTTCCGCTACTGCGCTGAACATGATTGACATGATCGGCGTGGGACCGTTTATTACGATCCCGCTGATCGTGACCGCGATGGGCGGTCCGCAGGCAATGCTGGGATGGGTTCTCGGCGCGCTACTGGCCGTCTGCGATGGGCTGGTGTGGGCGGAACTCGGCGCGGCAATGCCGGGGTCGGGCGGGTCTTACCGCTATCTGAAAGAGATCTACGGGCCGCAAACATTGGGCCGCCTCGTTTCCTTTCTATTTATTTGGCAATTGTCGTTCAGCGCTCCGCTTTCCATCGCCTCGGGCGCCATCGGCCTCTCGCAGTATGCGGCTTTTTTCTGGCCAAGCCTGGAGAGCGTCTGGTCAACGCGTTCGTGGAGCCTGAATCTTCCGCTGATTGGACCCTTGCAACTGAGCTGGGTCGCGATGCCCGCCACGTTGGTTGCAATCGGCGTGTGTGCACTTACCGCGTTTCTGCTCTACCGCAGAATCACGGCCATCTCGCGCCTCACCAAAGTGCTCTGGACCGGAGTGATGGCAACGATTGGATGGATCATCCTTACCGGCCTCACCCATTTCAATGCGCATCAAGCATTCGATTTACCTCCGGGCGCGTTTTCTTTTTCACGCGACTTCTTTCACGGACTGGGCGGGGCAATGCTGATTGCCGCTTATGACATTGGCGGGTACTACAACGTTTGTTTTCTCGGGGACGAAGTCAAGGACCCGGGGAAAAATATTCCGCGGGCGCTGTTGCTATCCATTTTGGCGGTCGCGAGTCTTTATATCGTGATGAATATCAGCATCCTCGGGGTCATCCCCTGGCGAGAGCTGATGCAGTCGGGCGCGTCCGACACCAAGTTGTATATCGTCTCGACGATGATGCAGCGCGTCTACGGACATGGCGCGGCTTCGGTGATTTCGGTTCTCGTTATGTGGACGGCATTCGCTTCCGTATTCTCGCTGACGCTTGGCTATTCGCGTGTGCCGTATGCGGCCGCGCTCGACGGCAATTATTTCCGGGCCTTTGCGCGTGTACATCCCGTGTATAAGTTCCCCTACGTTTCGCTGCTGGCGCTGGCGGGGGTCGCGGCTCTGTTCTGTTTTTTGCGGCTCGCCGACTTGATTGCCGCGCTGATCGTGATCCGCATCGTGCTGCAGTTTCTGGTGCAGAGCATAGGAGTGATTGTGCTGCGCATCCGGCGGCCGGACTTGCCGCGGCCGTTTCGGATGTGGCTGTATCCGGCTCCGGCCTTGATCGCAGCGGCCAGCTTTACGTTCATCCTGATTTCGCGGAAGAATTTTCTGCGCGAGATTCGTTACGCGGGAGTGATTCTGGTTGTGGGCTTGGCGATCTATCTGGTGCGGGCCTGGCGGCGGCGGGAGTGGCCGTTTAGGGATGCGTCGCTGGTCGTTAGTCGTTGGTCGTAGTCGTTAGTCGTTGGTCGTAGTCGTTAGTCGTTCGGGGGAAATCAAAGGCTTTACCGCGGAGGACGCAGCGCACGCAGAGAAATACTGGAATTGGCTGCTTGGCGCTGCGCGCAGCAGATCAGAACTTCTCATGGCTGAAATGATCAAAATGCCGGTAGTACAGCCCAATAGTGCGGTAGTACAGCCGATGCGCCGCAGGCAATCGGTTTCGGCTTGGGCTCCGTTGGGCGAGCCGCTGTTTCGGTCGCTGTGGATTGCCTCGGTCATTTCATATATCGGCACCTGGATGCAGAACGTGGGTGCGGGCTGGCTGATGACGCAGATGACCATGAATCCGCTGATGATTGGACTGGTGCAGGCAGCTGCCTCGCTGCCCGTTTTCCTCGTGATCTTGCCAGCGGGCGCGCTGGCGGACATGGTGGACCGGCGGCGATTTCTTCTGCTGACGCAGGGATGGATGGTGCTGGCTTCGGCAACGCTCGGCATCATGACGCTGACCAGTTGCGTAGGGCCGTGGGTGCTGCTGCTGTTTACGTTCCTGCTGGGCCTCGGCGCGGTGATGAATGATCCGGCGTGGCAGGCGATTACGCCGGAGTTGGTTCCGGCAAAGCAACACGCGTCGGCAGTGTCTCTGAACTCGGCAGGATTCAACGTGGCGAGGGCGGTGGGACCGGCACTGGGCGGCGTGATTGTGGCGGCGGTAGGATGCGGCACAACTTTCTTGCTGAACGCATTTTCGTTCCTGGGCGTGATCTTGTTTCTCTATCGCTGGAAGCGGCCGATTGCGGCTCGAGCGAAGAACCGGCGCGTATGGCCGGCGATTGGCGAAGGCTTCGCGTACGTGCGCGGGAGTGAACTGGCGAAGTCGGTGCTGCTGCGAACGGGAACGTTCAGCGTGGCGGCCGTTGCCATGCTCGCGCTGCTGCCGATCATCGCACGCCCGTATGGGGCGAGGGGATACGGGGTGCTGCTCGGCTGTTTTGGGTTGGGGGCACTGCTGGGAGCGTTAGCGCTGCCCTGGTTGCGAGACAAGCTGTCGGTGGATGGTGTGGTAGGAGTCACCATACTGATTTTTGCGGGCATGACTTTTGCCGCGGGGCGGGCGGAGAGTTTCGCCCTGCTGTGTGCGGTCATGCTGCTGGCGGGCGCGGCTTGGATCGGGATTCTGGCTTGCCTGAATGTGGCGGCACAGACTATGTGTCCGGCGTTTGTGCGCGCCCGGGCGCTCTCGTTTTACCTGCTGGTGTTGCAGGGAGGCATGGCGGTGGGAGCCACGCTGTGGGGCGCGCTGGCGAAAAGGATTGGAGTTCCGGATGCGCTGGGCGTAGCGGCGGTAGTGCTCGCGCTCGGAGTACTGGCGCTGCGTGGGCATCGCATCACGGCGAGTGAACTGGAGCTTGCGCCGGCGGTAGTTCGAGATTAATGCGTTAACTTTACGTTTAACTTAACAGGGAGACAAAATGAAAACAATCAATGTCAATGTCAATGCCCTTGCCCTTACGATTTTGGGAATGCTGCTGGTTCTATGCAGTGTTGGGCTGGCGCAAGCGCAAACGAAAGACGAAAAGAAAAGCATCAGCCAGGTCGTCGACAGCGCGACCAAAAGAGTGGAACACGATTTTGTCTCCGCCGCTGAAGCCATGCCCGACGATAAGTACAGCTTCGCCCCGACTAACGGCGAGTTCAAAGGGGTTCGTACATTCGCGGAACAGATTAAGCATGTTGCCGCCACCCAGTACCTGGTTGCGTCCTTAATTCTCGGCGAAAAACCGCCCGTCGATGTCAACGACGAAAAGGGCCCCGATAGCGTGAAGTCGAAGGCCGAAATCCTCAAATATCTGAAAGACTCCTTCGCCTATGCCCACAAAGCAGTCGGCACCATTACTGAGGCGAATGTCGTCGAACCGATTCCCAGTTTTGACGGCAAGTCAACGACCACGCGACTCAGCCTGGCAATGCTGTTCGCGTGGCATGGTTACGATCACTACGGACAAATGGTGGAATACTTGCGGATGAATGGGATCGTGCCGCCCGCCAGCCGTAAGTAAGCGAGTCATGCGTCGATTCGTCATATCGTTCTTGATCCTGGGAACTGCGCTGACTGGAGCCGCGCGGGGCGCTGACTCCGTGCCGGAAGACCTCTGGCAAGCTCATCACCTCAAGCGGCTCCGCACGTGGGCGGAGGCGCGGGTGGCGGCGAATCCGAACGATGCGCAGGCGGAATACTACCTGGCCAGCGTCAAGGAGGAATTCGGCGACTTGGATGGGGCTCTACCCCTCGCCGAAAAGCTAGTTTCGCTGGATGCGAGCAATGCCCGCTATCACCTGCTGCTGGCCGATATCTGCATCGCCCAGGCGCAAAAAGCCGGTGTCTTTAAAGGGTTGGGACTGGCCCGCCGTTTCCGCGATGAGGCATCGAAGGCTGCGTCTCTCGATCCGAAATATATCGAGTCGCGAGAGGATCTGATGGAGTATTACTTTGACGCGCCGGGCATCGCCGGCGGCGACAAGAAAAAAGCCTGGGCGCTGGCCGACGAGATTGGAAAGATCGACGGCGTGCGTGGACTTCTGGCGCACGCCACTCTCGCTGGAAAAGAGAAAAATTACGGCAAGGAAGATGCGCTTTACCAGCAGGCGTTGACGGCTGCTCCGCACGATCCACGGGTGCTGCGCCACGCGGCGGCGTTCTATGCCTCGGATTCGCAGAAGAATTACAATCTTGCGGAGAAGAGCGCAATCGAGGACATCGAGTTCGAAGAAGACCGAGGCGCCTCTTATGCTGTATTGGCGGTTGTTTACGCGGACCTGGAGCGGTGGAAGGATCTCGACGCGATCATCGCGCTATCGGAAAAAGATGTTCCCGACGACTTCGGATCCCATTACCAAGCAGCGAAGATTCTGCTCCTCTCGGGGAAGGACCTGCCGCGGGCGGAACGTTATTTCCGCAGGTACCTGACGATCGATCCTGAAGCAGGAGAACCGCCTTGGTCGGGAGCGCATTGGCGGCTGGGGCAAGTGCTCGAGAAAGAAGGAAAGAAGACGGAGGCAATCGCTGAAATGCAAGAGGCGGTGCGGTTGCAACCGGACCTGAAGCCGGCGAAGGACGACCTGACTCGCTTGAAAAAGTAGGTCCGTGCCGCGCCCGATCGGACTTCGTGTTCGTCAGGCTGTCTTTCGAACGATCTTTCGAACTATCTTTTTGCGGGCGGGGGATGATGTTTCTTCCAATCGGCTCCGTCGCGTCCACCGTGAAGCGCGATCCCGGTGAGAATGAGTTCGGCCGTAAGCCGGCGCTTGGTGAGGTGGGCAGCGATTCTCTGTCTCGCCTTCTTCGGTGAAACTTTCGGGTCGAGAAACACCAGCACCGACGGACCCGCTCCGCTGAGGGCGGCGCCGAGAATGCCCGACTCTCGCGTAAGTTCCTTGAGGGCGGGAAGCAACGGACAGAGCGGGGCGCGATACGGCTGGTGGATGCGGTCTTCGAGAGCCGAAGAGAGCAGGTCAGGACGGTCCTGCGTGAAAGCCGCGAGCAGGAGCATCGAGTTCTGAATGTTGGTGGTGACGTCGGCGCGCGAATACTGGAACGGCAGCGCGCGGCGCGCTTGCTCGGTGAGGAGCGGAGCGTCGGGGACAGCCAAGAGCAGCGGCCACTTCCCTTTCGGTTTCACTTCCACTACCTGCGCCTGAACCTGGTTGGCCATGCGAGCCACCGTGAGCGCGCCCATCCAGCAGGCAGAGGCGTTGTCAGGATGGTGCTCGCGCATGGATGCTTCGCCAACGATGCGGTCATTTTTCCAGCGCAGATGTCCGAAATGTACGGCCAGCGCGATTCCAGCCAGGCGAGCGGCAGCCGACGATCCGCAACCTCTTCCGATGGGAATTTCGTTTTCGATGTGGATGCGCAGGGGCGCGATCTTGCGGTTCTCCGATTCGAGCACCTCGCAATAGGTGGTGACGATGAGGTGGTTCTCCATACGGGCGCAGGTCGGCGCGTCGCGGCCTTCGGCGGTAACGAAGAAGTCGGGGGCACGCTCAGCGCGCAAGCGGAGATGGAAATCGAGAGCGAGGGCAGCGGCGTCAAACGCAGGGCCCAGGTTGGCCGAGGTCGCCGGCAGCGCCAGGCGCAGCGAGCGATCTTGGGATGTGGGACGTGACGGCATAGATTGAAAAACAGTTCTCAGTTCTCGCTTCTCAGTTCTCAGTAACCCCCGTTCTCCACTGAGAAGTGGAACTGAGAACTCGGTTCGACAGCTGAAAACCGTCCGAAAGGACAGAAATGAAAGACTTTAGCCCGGGTTGGCTGGACAGAATCTCTTACAATCGCCCCGGACGGCTGAACTGTGTTTTATACACGAGTTTGCGGCGGAGTGCTACCGATTTCTCCGGAATTAGCTTTTGACAAAGCCTTCGCGACCCGGAATGCGATGCTTCCGGCTGCGGCGGCGAGGCCACAATTAAACAAGATCGCGACCAAGGGACTGAAAAACAGGGTTCCGGGGAGAAGTAGCAACTGGAAGCGCCTTACTACTTCGTATGACAGGCCGGGTTCATGACTGAACATCCATTGCATATCCGCAAAGTCAAAGAGGAATACGATGGCCGGCAGCGCCCACGGTAGATGCTTGAAATATTTGCAGGCAGTCACGCAGTACACTTCTTTCTGGGCTTTTGTGTTGGCTGTCTTTCGCTGGGCGGCTTCACCTTAAACCCATCCGTTATCACTTCCTTGAACGGCAGCGAGATCTGCCGGATCGGCTGGGAGTTGGTGATCATGTCAGTCGATAACTTCCTGTGTCAAAGCATCAGTATAGTTGAGAAATTTCTCTCGGCCGCCTCGAGGGCGGCAATGACAGCCCCCAGATTGGCATCGAGCACGACCGGCGCGCGCTGCAAGGATTTCGCCTGGGCAGCGTCTGTCTCGTCTGGCGTTCCGGCAAACAAATCGCCGCGATGGAACTTGATGGTGAAGTCGGGATCTTTGAGAATGTGTCCGGTCAGGATCAGAACTACGGCTTCGCCCGGTTTGACGAACCCGCTGCGGCGCAGTTTCTTGAGGCCCGCCAGCGTGACTGCGGAGGCCGGCTCGCAACCGATGCCATCGGCGCCGATTTCGGCTTTGGCAATCGCGATTTCGATTTCCGTGACCTGTTCGACCTCGCCGCCAGTCGCTTGCAGCACGCGCAGCGCTTTCTTCCACGATGCGGGATTGCCGATCCGTATGGCGGTGGCGAGCGTGTCGGCCGTCATGGGTTCGAGCTTCTTCCCGCCGAAGTCATGCACGCAGCGGTAGAACGGATTCGCGCCCTGCGCCTGGATGATGGAAAGCTTGGGCAGGCGGGAGATCAGTTTGAGTTCGCGCATTTCGACGAGCGCCTTGCCGATTGCGGAACTGTTTCCGAGATTGCCTCCGGGGACGATGATGTGATCCGGTGGCTCCCACGCGAGTTGCTCCATGAGTTCGATGGCGGCGGTTTTCTGGCCTTCGATGCGATATGGATTCACCGAATTCAGCAGGTAGACCGGCTTCTGGCGGACGAGTTCGTTGAGAATTTGGACGCATCCGTCGAAATCGGTGCGGAGCTGGCAGGTGAGGGCTCCGTAGTCGAGCGCTTGCGAGAGCTTGCCCCAGGAAATCTGGCCTTCGGGAATGAGCACGAGGCTGTGCATGTTGCCGCGCGCGGCATAGGCAGCCATCGACGCTGAAGTGTTGCCGGTGGAGGCGCAGGCGACCCACCGGAATTTTCCCTGGTGTGCGGACGAGGCAGCGAAGGTCATGCCTGTGTCTTTGAACGATGCGGTCGGGTTCATGCCCTGATGCTTGGCGAGAAGATTCTCGACGCCGGCCGCGCGCGCGCACCGTGGCAGGCGATAGAGGGGCGTGTTGCCTTCGCCGAGCGTAATGGCATGCTCTGCGAGATTGGGAATGTGGGGAAGCAGTTCGCGAAAGCGCCAGACTCCGCTCTGGTCAAGGTTTTCGCGGGATGTGCGGCGGTTTTGCCAGAGAGACTTCAGCGCCGCCGGGTCGAAAGGCGATGAGCCCGAGGTCCATCCCGGAAAAAAGAATTCCATCAGATCGCCGCAAGCCGCGCAGCGGAAATCCTGGCCGGCCGAATCGGGAATGGCGGCGCAGGAAATGCAACGCAAACGGGAAACGGTTTCGAGGATTCGAGTTGTCGACAATGGTTATAATCCTGTGCAACGCGACGGGGGCGCTCTCCATAAACATGATACGGCACGATTGCGCTGACCACCTCGATCGATATCGAATTTCGGGTAACAGTCAACACGCGGACAGGAGTGTCCGCGCTACACGGGTACAATTCTCGCCGTTCTCTTTTCTCGCCGTTCTAGCGCAAGTAGGCGTCAGTTTTGTTGATCCAGTCGGCGCGGGGCGGGTTGAAGATATCGAGATCGACGGTGTCCGCGAGCGCCTCGGCCCGGTGCGGCATGTTGGGCGGAATGGTCAGAACCTCGCCCGCTTTCACCACAATCTCTTTGCCGTCGATCCAGAATTTCAGCGCGCCTTCGAGGACGTAGGTGATCTGCTCGTTGTGGTGGCTGTGCTCGGGCACCATGCATCCTTTCTTGAGCAGGACGCGAGCGAGCATGACATTTTGCCCTACGACGAAGTGGCGGCCCAGCAGGGGATTCAGGACTTCGATTTCGACGGAACTCCACGGGATGTGGCGCAGTTTGGCCTTCGTTGGTGCGTCTTTCCGGACGGTGCCTTGGAGCGCGACCTTACTTGCCGGGAGCGCCGCTTTTGCCCTCTTGCTGGTTGCGGGTCTTTTTTTCGCTATCGTTTTCAGCTTTTTCCTTTTCTTTTTCATAGGAGTAGCTCAAAGCATATTACAGACGCCAAGGCGTGTCTTGCAGGTCGCGCCGTGGTGGAGGGTCACTTTGAAGCGACCCGTCCCCAGCGGATAAAGCCGCTATTGATTTTGCGGCGGGTACGGCACGGCTGAAGAGTTTGCGGAAAAAGTCCCTTCTGAGCGAGAACCGCGCCCTCAGTGGCTAAAGCCGCATTCAAAACAGGGCGGTTATCGCAGCGGTGAACCGCTGCGCCACCCAAAATTAAGTGCAACGTCAAGTTTTTCGGCAGCCTGTGAAGCCGTGGCCTTTCAAAACCGATTCAAACTGCACAGCTGCCGAGCCGTGGCGCCTTGCCGCGGCTGGGCGGCGCAGGTAATCTTGAAGTCGCGTCTCTACGGAGATTTTAAAATGAAGAAACATCAATTCCGTCAGGAAACCGAGGCGGTGCATGGCGGCGCCAGCCTCGCCAAGAAGAATGGCCCGCTCGCCACGCCCATCTATCAGACCTCGACTTTCGAAGTCACCGACATGCAGGAACAGCTGCGCGTCACTCCTACCGACAGCTATTACACGCGCTACGGCAACCCCACGAACACGGTCGCCGAGAAGGCCATCGCCGAACTGGAAGGCACGGACGCGGCGCTGCTGTTCTCGTCGGGTATGGCCGCGATTACCACTTCGATTCTTTCGCTGGTGAAAGCGGGCGACCATATCGTTGCGCAGCGCGATATTTACGGGGGCGTGATCAAGTTCCTGTCGCAGTGGCTGCCGAAATTGGGAATCGAAACCACGTTCGTCGATACCAACGACATGGAGCAGCACGAGCGCGCGATCCGGCCCAACACAAAAATCCTGCACATCGAATCGCCGACGAATCCCAACGTGCGCGTCGTCGATTTGGAAAAAATTGCAGCCTTTGCGCGTAAACACGGCCTCATCACGACCATCGATTCGACCTTTTCCACGCCGATCAATTGCCGTCCGGCGGAATGGGGCATCGATCTGGTGCTGCATTCCGGGACAAAATATTTTGGCGGACATTCCGACCTGATCTGCGGCATCGCGACAGGACGGCGCGATTTGATTGAGCAGATTCACTCCACGCGCACCACGTTCGGCTGCTGCATGGATCCGCACGCGGCATTTCTGCTGTTGCGTGGGATCAAGACGCTGGCCGTCCGGGTCGAACGCCAGAACCAAAGTGCCCTGCGGATTGCGGAGTTCCTGAGCCAGCATCCCAAGGTGGCGCGAGTGCACTACCCGATGTTGAAAGAGCATCCGGATTACGCGCTGGCGAAAAAGCAAATGGCGGGGGCGGGCTGCGTGGTGAGCTTCGAGGTTGAAGGCAATGGTGCCGACGCCTGCCGCGTAGCCGAGGCGCTGAATCTGTTTACCCTGGCGCCAAGCCTTGGTGGAGTCGATTCGCTGGTGACCATCCCGGTGCTGACCTCGCATGCCATGATCTCTCCGGAACTGCGGAAAAAGATGGGCGTGACCGACCAGATGATCCGCCTGTCCGTGGGGGTTGAGCACGTCGAGGACTTGATCGCCGATCTGGAGAAAGGCCTGGCCGTGCTCAATCGCGCGCGGAAAGAGGCGGTGGTGGCGGATTAGGGGACGCGCGATGCTTTCGTCGCGTCGTCGCGCTTGAGTTGCAAAAAGGAAAATCCTGGCTCATTCGGAGCCAGGATTTTTTTATTTGCGCTTTTTTATTTGCGCTCTTTTATTTGCACGATGCGTCCCGCTAGAAGATGAACTTCAGCGCCAACTGCAGAATACGCGCCTCGTGTGCCGCTCCTGGACGGAGGAAGCCAGTGGGACTCGGCAAACAGGAGGGATCGCCCGCCGAGTTATTGGCTCCTCCGTAGCAGAAAACCGTGCTGTCGGTATTCCCCGCTCCGGAGTTCGAGCCTGCCGATCCGCCGTCACCGCCGAGCCAACTGTATTCCGTGTGATTGAATACGTTGAACGCTTCGGCGCGGAATTCAAAGTATTTGCTTTCCGTGACGGCAAAGTGCTTGAGCAGGGCCATATCGAAGTTGGTCCGCCAGGGATTGTTCAAAATGTTTCTTCCGGCATCGCCGAAGGTGAGGCCTCTGGGCGCCACAAACGCGGCGGGATTATAAAGCAGCGGTCCGTAACCAGGATCAGGAGCGTTCTGAGCGCCGAACTTCGGGTTACCTACGAGGTCTGGGTGTGAGCCACCAGTCAGGCCGCTCAGGTTAGCGATTTGAGAAAAGCCGCTACCCGAACCCGCGTTGTCGTTGGGCGCGATCGTGCCATAGGTGCCAAATGAGCCGGTGGCCGGATCGTAGATTGTATCGAAAACCGGAGACCCGGAGTTGTACACAGTGAAGGGAGTGCCGCTCTGAAACAAGGTAATACCGGACCACTCCCAGCCTCCAAGCAGCTTATCGGTCAGGCTGTGCCCCTTGAGGAATGGCAGATCGTACACATAGCCAAGGCTGATGGTGTGGCGCTGGTCGAAGTTAGAGCTGGCACGAAAGCTGCTGAGCGCATAGGAATTAATTATCCCGGCATCATTGGCGGACGAGGAATCGTCAATGGAATGGCTCCAGGTGTAGGCCAGATTCAGTTGGAGGTTACCGACGCTCCGGCGCACCGAGAGTTGAAGCGCGTTGTAGTTAGATGACGCAGTCTCGTCCTTGCGCCCGATACTGCCAAAACCGACGTAAGGCCGGTAGGGGTTGGGGCTCGAGCCGCACGCAACTGCCAGATTGTTGGCCCATCCGCCGGTTTGAGTGGTGGTGTAGGTAGTGCTGCCTGACACTGAGTTGCCGTTGGAGTCGATGAGTGGGTACGATCCCGCGGTTGCGGTGGCCGGTGAGCCAGCGGTGGAAGCGACGGTGATGCCCGCGCAGTCGAACGGAGTGATTACCTGTCCGGGCCCGTACGGATTCATGCTATTGGAAACTGGGGCGATCTGGTTCAACTCGTAGGCACGGGTGAGGTGAACGCCGGTGCTGCCGACGTAGGACATCGTGGCCACGGTGCCCCTGGCAAGGTCGTGCTGAAAGTCAAAGTGCCACTGCTGAACGTAGGGCCAGACGGCTTTGTTCGGAATCGAACCTACGATGATAGGAGGCGTGCCGGCGCCGAGCAGAGCGGGAGTGAGGCTGCCATAGCCGGAGAGGTTGTTACCTAAAATATTATTACTAACGGTCGTGGTTTGAGTCTTGGCGTTAAACGGCTCGAGCAGGTCGGTGTTGGACTCGTTGCCGTTGCCGTGCTCGTAGAAGATTCCGTAGCCTCCGCGAATGGCCCACTTCCCGTCGCCGAAGGGATCAAAGGCAAAACCTATGCGAGGCGCGGGGTTCCACCAATGGTTGGTCATGCAGCCTTTGGGAATCCCAGGCGTAACTCCGCATTGCACCCAGCCGTTGTAAGGATTGGTAGCGGACGGAGCGAAAAATGCGTTGCCCGTAACCGGATCGACGCCGCTGTTTCCGGGAACGTAAAGAGCGGGATCGAAATTGTAGGCGAGGTTGTTCAGTTCGCGATAGGTGCCGAAAAAACTCATGCGCAGTCCCAGATTCAGCGTGAGGCGCTTGGTGGCATGCCAATCGTCCTGAAAAAACGGTTCGTAAATGTGGTAGAAGTTGTGCATCTTGAGCTGCAACTGTTGTTGGGTAAAGTTGCTTATATTTCCCAACAGCAAATCAGCGTAGGCATTGGTAGTCGAATTGGTGCCACCGTTGCTGGAGTTATCAAAACCCAATATGCCGTTCGCGCCCGTGGGCGGCTGCGGAAGTTCGTTCTTATGAGCATCGACAAAGTACATGCCGAACTGCAGGTTATGGGTGCGGACAATCTTAGTAACATTGTCGCGAAAAGTAATCGTGGGATTCGAATTCAACGGGCCCTCGGGAACGTAGCCGGGGTCTTCCGCGAAGTTGTATTGCGAATCGACAAGGCTGATGCCGGGCACCTCGGGGGCGTTAAAACCAAAGCCATTGTCGTACAGGCCAAGATTGCCAAAGGCGGTTCCGCGCTGCCAGGGGCCGCTGAGGTTCGTCGAGATGTGATCGGTGGTATAGCTGGCGACGAACTCGTTGAGAAGGGTGGGAGAGACAGTGGCCGTGATCCGCGCCACCATGCTGACACCCGGATTCTTGAAAGACGTCTGAATCGTAGGAAAGGTGACACCGTCGGTCCACAAAGGGACCGGATACTGCTGCAGCCAGGAGTCGTGAATATAGTGGAAGCTGACGCGAACTTTGTCGGTGATATTGTGATCGATCTTAAACAAGTCCTCGCGCCAGTTCGTAGGAAGGGTTGGGGACGCATACCATTGGTCCTGTAGACCGTCTGAAGATACCTCGTTGGGCGCGGGAATCAGCGCGGTCAGCGCGGTTGCGATCGCCGGGTTCGCTATATACGGGGTCAAATCGTTGCCAGGAAATTTCTGGTTCTCTACGAGGCCATACGTAGAGGCTGGCTGTCCATTTATATACGCCGGGACTTTTGGACATTCAAGGTTGGCGGTGCACTGGTCAGTGAAGTTTCCGGTGCGGTCTGCGGCGGTCGGAACTATGGTTTGAGAAAAGAAACCCGACGCCGGAACCAAGTCACGGCGCCATTCTTCCGACACGAAGAAAAACGTCTTCTGCTTGCTGGTGTTGTAGTGACCAGGAATATACACCGGGCCGCCGATGGTAAAGCCGAAGTCGTTCTTCTTGTATTCCGGAACCGAAGTCAGAGGAAATTGGGTCGCGTTGAAATCGTTGTTGCGCACAAACTCGTAGACGTCGCCGTGGAATTGATTGGTGCCGGACTTGGTCTCGACTTCGATCGTGCCGGAGCCGTTTTTGCCATATTGCGCCCCGTAGTTGGAGGTGAGGACCTTGAACTCAGCAATGGCATCGATGCTGGGATAGACATTGAGCGTGGTGTTGCTGCCGTTGTCCATCATGTCTCCGCCATCCAGTTCGAAGTTGTTGTATTCGGTGCGGCCACCGTTGACGCTGAATGCGACCGTGGTCGCGCCCTCCCCGCCTTCATCGGCGCCCGATTGATTGGTGACGCCCGGGGACAACCCAACCAGCGAGGTAAAGTCGCGTCCGTTCAGTTCCAGTTGGGTGATTTCCTTGCCGCTAACCGTGTTGCCCAAGTCGGAAGATTCGGTTTCGACCTGGGCCACGGATGTTCCTTCGACGGTCATCACGACGCTGGGAGCGCCGACTTGCAGGGTCACGTCGACGCGAGCCTTCCGGGCAACATCCAGGACAACACCCTTGGCCTCGTACTTCTTGAAACCTTGTGCCGTGATTGTGACGTTGTAAGAACTGGGGGCGGGCAACGCGGGGACTGAGTACTCGCCATCAGAATTTGTCACGGTGGTTCGGCTAATGCCGTGTTCGGTGTTGGTGACGGCGACCTGCGCTCCGGGCAACACGGCGCCGGTGGAGTCGAGAACGGTTCCCGTCAAAGAGGCCGTGTCCTGGGCGCGCATCAATGCCGTTGCCGCCGACAGCAGGAACACTGCTACCGCTATCGCACATAGACGAACTCTCATATTCGACCCCCTGGACGACTGCACCCAGAATCAACGCCAGACGCCGTATCCTTCAAAAGCAGTAAAATGCCTTTATTAAAACGAATCAATACTGCTTCAGGTGTTACGCCCTGTCAAGAGAAAATGTCAAGAGAAATGCACGGCTTCTGGCCCAGGGCCTTTACTTTACGCTGCGGGTGGAGTCGCGCACGATCAACTCGGGAACAATTCGGCGGTGGATGGTGCGGATCGGTTTCTTTTCCAGGGTGGCGTTGATGGCCTCAAGCACAATGGTGGCCGCGGCCGTTCCCATCACTTCCATGGGCTGGCGCACGGTGGTCAGGGCGGGAGAATAGATGGCAGCCGGCGAGACGTCGTCAAAGCCCACCACCGAGCATTGCTCGGGAACGCGAATCCCCGCTTTGACCAGGGCTCGGATGGCGCCAAACGCCGTCATGTCGTCAAACGCCATCAGCGCGGTGAAGGGACGGCGGCGATGCAGCAATTCTTCCGTTAATTTGTATCCTTGTTCAAAACTTGAAAGCGGGTCTCCGGATTCTGGCAGATCAACGACCAGCCGCGAGTCGATTTCCTGTTCACGTTCGCGGGCCAGCGTCCGCACGCCGCGCCAGCGCGGTTCGGTGTCCGACAATTGGCGCGGGCCGCGGATAAAGGCGATCTTGCGATGACCGAGCGAATAGAGGTGTTCGAGAGCGGCCCGGGCGCCCAGATGATTGTCGACGATCACGGAGCTGATATTGTCATTTTTCAGTTCGCGCCCGACAATCGCGGTCGGAATGTTGTTCTTCTCGAGATCGGCGAGCACATTGATATCGACGAACAACCAGTTGGCCAGAACGACGAGCCCCTCGATGCGGCGGTCGAGCAGCATTTCGAGATAGCGCTCGAAACGGCTGCGCTCGTTGTGGCAGTCTGTAAGGATGGGGAGAAACGACGACTGGTAGAGAGTGTTCTCGATGCCGCGCAGTACGAGCGTGCAGTAAGGGTCGGTCATGTCGAACACCATGACGCCGACGGTGTGGCTGCGCCGGCCTCGCAGCGAGCGCGCAAACAGGTTGGGACGATAGCCGAGATGCGCGGCAGCGCGCTGGATGCGGCCTTTGGTGGTGTCGGGAATGTAGCGTGCCAGCGGGGCATTGTTCAGGACGATGGAAACGGTGGCCGAAGAAAATCCGCTGCGCTCGGCCACGTCGCGGATGGTGACCACGGCTGGCTGCGACCGTTTGCGCGAGGATTCAGAAGTCGAGGCTTGGCGAACCGACGCGCGGCGGGGTTTCGCTGCTGAGGCGCTTCGCGTAGGCTTCGAATCAGCGGATTCCATATTTTCCTTACGATGCCGCCTTAAAATACCATCCTTGAATTCAGGCCTCTTCGTGGCGGACACTACAGGACGATGAAACCAGTGTCAAGCATTGCCGGGACCATTGTCGTTCTTTTATTCCTTCATCCTTGGAATCGCGCAGCTGCGCAAAACACCGGACCGGCAAAGACGGGGGCCGGCGCAGCGCAGGCGGAGCGTGATCCGAGGAAGCTGTTTGAAGCGGGAGAAGTCGCGCTGCATGGCGGCAAGCTGGATGAAGCCGAGCGTCGGTTCCGGCAGGCGCTCGGGATCAACCCCGGCCTGGCCGGGGCTTACGTCAATCTCGGCGTGATCTATATGCGCCGCAAGCAGTGGCCGCAGGCTCTCGAAATGCTGCACAAAGCGGAGAAGCTTGCGCCGGATATGGCGGGAATCGAGCTGAATATCGGACTGGTTTACTACCGTCAAAAAAACTTTCTGGCAGCAATCGAACCCTTCGAGTCGGTGGTGCGGCGGTCGCCTGATTCCTTTCAAGCCCGTTATCTGCTGGGTCTTTGCTATTTCTTCAATGATCGGTGGACGGATGCAATCCGCACACTGGAACCTTTGTGGGGACAGGCGTCAGACCAGCTCAATTATCTCTACGTGCTCGACATTGCGGCGTATAAGGCTGAGAATCCGGCTCTGGAAGAAAAAGCCGGGGGACGGCTGGTTGAGATCGGAGAGGGTTCTCCGGAATTTCATCTGTGGATGGGTAAGGCGCATCTGAATCGTGGAGAGTACGACGACGCGGTGAAGGAACTGGATGCAGCGGCACAAGCCGATCCGAAGCTGCCATTCGTGCACTTCAACTTAGGCCTGGCTTACACGCACAAACAAGATTATGACCGGGCGCGCGAGGAGTTTCACAAGGACATCGCGATTGAGCCCGATGTGCCTTTCAACTACGAACAGTTGGGAGGTTTGGAATCGACGGTCGGCAACGAAGACGCGGCGGCGAAGAATTATCGCCGTGCATTGAAGATCGATCCGCAGATGATCAGCTCGCACCTGGGACTGGCGAAAATCGAGGAGCATGAGCGACACTACGCAGCCGCGCTGGCGGAACTGAATCAGGTCATCCGACTCGACAGCGGGAACGCCGGCGCGCGCTATCTGCGCGGGCAGGTGCTGGTGCGCATGGGACGCGAGAAAGAAGGCCGCGAGGAGTTGGCAACGGCGACCAAGATGCTGAATGCGCAGCGCGCCGCGCGGCACAAGGAACTGGAGGGAGAATCGGTGCCGAGTCCAGAACTGGAGCGGGAGCCGGAGTAGAAAGGGGGACGGGCCAAGTGCTACGCGGAAGAGTAAAATGATGCCCTTGTCTTCAAATGCAATGGCGGAGACGTGAAATGAGGAGGCCGCTTCAAGAAGTGTTAGGCTGTCAAAAATCACACGCGAGGTTTCACACGTGAAACGGCTAAACAACGTGTTTGGGCTAGGTCTGGTGTTGCTGCTGGGCGCGTCTGTCCTCATTCCCTCAGCTTCGGGTCAGACGCTGCCATCGTTCGAGAACGTAGTGATTGTGGTGGGTGAAAATACGGATTACAACACCTCCTACAATTCTAAGAACATGCCGTATTTGACCTCCCTGGCTAATGCTTATGGCCTCGGAATTAACTATTACTCAGATACGCATCCTTCGATCGGCAACTATTTAAACCTGGCCACGGGGTATATCCTCACCGACAATGACAGCGAGACACCTGAGAGCTTTCCCGTTGCGAAGAACAATATCGCCCTGGAGGTTCAGAAGGCGGGCAAGACCTGGAAGGACTATGTAGAAAGCCTTCCGAGCGTGAAGAACTGCGGCGGACTGAATGAGGGAACTTACTACGTCCGTCACGATCCGCTCGAATACATGACGAAGATCAAGAAAGAGACAAGCAACTATGTGTGCTTCAGTCAGTTCGCCGAGGATCTGGCCAATCACGCTCTGCCCAGTCTTTCATGGCTCGTGCCGAACGGCTGCGACGACGCGCACGATTGCCCCATCGGAACCTTTGACACATGGCTGAAAACTGAGATCGCACCTTTGGTTGAGAGCTCTTACTTTCAGCCGGGGGGAGCGGGGCTGCTGATCATCGTTTTCGACGAGAACAACGATGACGGAAACCCGGATTGCGACACCACAACCGAAGGAAAAGGCTGTGGCGGGCAAGTCGAACTGGTCGTGGTCAGTCCGTTCAGCAAGCCGGGCTATCAGTCAGCTGGCGGTGACGATCGCAATTACAACAAAAGCTACGATGAGGGAGACATCTTGCGGCTGATGGCACAAGGCCTCGGGCTGCCTACGAAGCTTGGCTGGGCTACGAAAGGGTTACCCATGGCCGATTTCTTCTCGACCGACGACAAACCGTGATTTCCCCATAGCACTCATTCCTTCTGCACGCACTGCAAAATTTCCGCTTCGCTCAGGGTGTGGTCGCTCGACTTCGCACACTTGTAGATGCGCTCGACTACGTCGTCGTTCGCCGGAAGGCCGCGATGCTCCAGCCAGAAAAGAACATTGGATTTCCCACTCATGGGGCCGATGTCGATGATCTGTTCGAGGCCGAAGTAGTGTGACGGCACTCCGGAATAAACTGTGTTTGCGAGTTCAATATCTTTTTTCTTGTAAGCTTTGATGACGGCAGCGGCGTGAACACCGGTCGTGGTGCGGAACGCGTCTTCCCCAACCACAGGATAGTTGGCGGGAATCGGAACGCCGGTGGCGGCGGAGACTGCCTCGCAATAGCGTTTGAGTTGAGTGAGGTCCTGGCGATCCCACGGGGCGATGCCCATGAGTTTAAGGTTGACCAGCATCTGGTCCATCTGGGTGTTGCCTACACGTTCTCCGATGCCGAGGGCCGTGGCATGAATGCAATCCGCGCCTGCCACCAGAGCCGCCATCGAGTTAGCGATGGCCAATCCCCGATCGCAGTGCCCGTGCCAGTCGACACGAATTTTTTCGCCGGAAGGCTTGACCACTTCTTCAAGCACAAACTTGACCAGCGCGACCGCGCCCATGGGCGTGGCGTGTCCGGCGGTGTCGCAGAGCGCCAGAGCGCGCGCGCCACAGTTAATGGCCGCCGCGTTCAGCTGTTTCACGGTTTCCGGATCGCAGCGGGTGGTGTCTTCGGTGACGTACATCACATCGAGGCCAAGCGAGACCGCGTATTTGACGGCCTTTTCGGTGGTCTGAAGCAGGAAGTCACCGTTCCAGCCCTCGGTGTAGCGGCGGATAGGGCTGGTGCCGAGAAACGCTGCGACCTCGATGGCGAGTCCGGTTTTCTGCACGATCTCAGCGATGGGGCGAATGTCATTCTCGACCGTCCGAGCGGCGCAATACGCCGTGATCTTCATTTTGTGGGCGACGATTTCGCGCGCCAGCGCGGTGACGTGTTCGACCGCGCGCGGACCTGCTCCGGGAAGCCCGAGATCGAGCGTGTTGATGCCAAGCGTCTCCATAAGGTGGAGAATTTCGATCTTCTGCTCGATGGAAGGATCGCGGACGGAAGGCGATTGCAAGCCGTCGCGCAGAGTTTCATCGGTCAGGCGCACCGGCCCGGGCGGATGCAGCGACTTCGGATACAGAGCGTTCCAGTCGTAGATGAGTTCAGAAGTGTTCACGGGAAATCTAGCTCTCAGTTCTCAGCTCTCAGGAAAACTGGGAACCAACACCTAAGACCGTTTAGATCTTTTGTCACGCCCCACAGCGTTCCAAGAGTGACCTTACGCTTTCTTCTCTTCTTTCGGAGGAACCGTCAGGCCGAAGACTGAAAGCTGGCCAGTTCCTGCAACGTTCACCCCACGCGGATCTTCGGGACTGGGTAGGTAGAGAGTCTGGCAAAATTCGCAGCGATACACTTCGGCGTCCGCTCCCCAGGCTTTCTCCACGCAGCCGCACTCCTGTTCGATGACGTCGGCCGCGTAGAACCAGCGTTTCAGGTGTCCGCCGCAGAACTTGCCCTTTTCATTTTTCTCGTTGCACGAACGCTGCCCCGGTTTCTTGATCTTGACTTTGTGGTTAGGAAGCTGCGGAATCGTGTTCGTGACCGCGGTCGCTGTTTCGCCGGAAGCCATTCGAATCTCCTGCGCGCCTTGGCAAAGGCCGCGTTCCGCCATTTTACTCAACCCCGGCCTTTGGACCAAACAAGGCCGGACGGTAACGTTCTGCGTGGTATCGCCTGTTATCGCCATTTGGATGGAAGCGCCTGTCTCCCTTAGAGTAAAGTGCTTGCCATGGAGCAGAGCACACCGTCAGACCTATCACCTCCGAAGTTTCGACGCGGCAAAACGCTATGGTTATTTGCGGCGATAGGCGCGTTTTCTATCGTTGCTTTTCTCATTATTGCAGCCGCCGTCGCTTGGAGCTTTTACTCAATTCGCACGGCCGCAAAGTGGTCCATGTGGTCGCAGCGTTATAAGAGCGAAGTTCTGGCGCAATCGGAGACGGCGAGAGAGTTGAAGCATATCGAATGGGATGGCTGGGGGTGGGCCGGACAGGACACAAATGTCTACCTTGTTTTCGATTCGACGGATTCGCTCTCGGCGGCGGCAACCAATCACGCCCCCGGCAAGTTCAACGGCTTACCATGCGAGGTTGCTCAAGTACGTCAACTTGAGAGCCATTGGTATACCGTGCAATTTTATACGAACGAGTTTTGGGGAAGGCGTAATGCGCTTGATTGCACGGGGGTTGGACATTAGCTGTTGAAAAATCGCGTTCTGCCCGCAGCAAAATCCAAAACCCG
>JBEKXC010000069.1:0-20721 GCA_049512435.1 Terriglobales bacterium
AAACAAGAACTGCGACATATTTCAGCATGACTGTGCTCCTGCTTAACCATCGGCATTTTGCCAAGGCTAAGCAGTGGTTTAGCACGGTTTTCGCAGACAGCAGGTGGGCAAAGGGGACTCTCTCAAGACGAAAGTAACGCGGATGGTATCGGATGGAGACGACAATGGGTTTCGATTGATTGTCTATCGGCGACGGGTTACCATGCCAGAAGATGAAGAAAATTATCCAAGTTCACATTTTCAGGGGCGAGAACCAGTTCGTCGCCGAGTGCCTTGACTTGCCCGTCGTTACTCAAGGAAAAACGCTGGACGAACTGGCGCAGAATCTGCGGGAAGCGATTGCTCTCCAGTTGGAAGGTGAAAACCTCGCCGACTTTGGCCTGGCTGACAATCCTTCTATCTTGGCCAGCTTTGAGCTTGAGCCGCTGGCGCATGCCGAAACTTAAAGTTCTCTCCGGGGCGGCGTGACGGAAGAACAACAACAACTTGGTATCGCTGAGTTAAGCGCACGACTGGCGAAGTGCGGGCTTGGAATCGTGGAACACGATCCGAGGCCGAATCGAAGGTCGACCTACTTTGAGATCGGCAAGCCCGGCCGACAAAGCAGCGTCGAACTTTCCGACGAATTCATGCGCGACCTTCCAGCGACTCGGGAGTACCAAACTACGGTCGACTCGTACGCGGCAGCGCTTGCAGGCCGTATCCGATGTGGCTCTCCCAACGTCTTTTACTGCCTCTCAGATATGGTAATCAAGGCCGAGATCACCTGGCCAATCCAACCTGCCCATTTCAATGGCGTGTTCTCGGCATGGCTGCTGGTCGATGTAACGAATGAGGCGCAGGGAACCCTCGCCAAGTGCTGTCTGGACTTTGCCCGCTCCGGCGGAACGGCACTAGATCACGTCAGAAACGCGACTAGCAGAATACGTAGAGCGATTGACGAGGGCGCAGTCACATTTTACGATCCCCGGGCCCATCCTACGACATACCAACGGATAAACGGGGAGACAAGAAAATCAAGTCCGCCGACTACCAAGACAGAGCTCCGCAAATTCATCACAGGGAAGGCCTACACTCTTGCTTTCAAGATCCCTGAAGTTCCGGGCGAGGCATGGATCGCTGATCCTTGGGACGCCGATTATCTAGGTGTATCTAAGAAGGATCTATCCCAAATGGCTTATGTGCTGAGAGCAGAGAGCCTGATTGAGCTTGATACGACTCTCAGCTTCGCCAGACCATCCGATAAACTTCTGACCGTTGGCTGGCCTGCCGCCATCGAGCCGACCGCGACCGTTTCAGCGCCACAGACTTTCTCGCTGTCCAAGCTTCCCAAGAAAGAAACTCTCTTGGCAGATCTAAAGGATGCTCTCGCACGAAGTTCGGAAATCGCGGTGATATTCATCGATCTAGATAAGTTCAAAGAAGTGAATGACACAAAAGGACATGCAGAAGGAGACAGATGCTTGGAGAACGTGGTTAGGGCCGTCGGAGGCACCTTGGGCCGTACGGGGACGCTTTATCGTTGGGGAGGGGACGAATTCGCTATCTCACTTCCGGATTTCTCGACGGATGAGGCGCTCGCGACAGCAGAACGAATCAGGAGAGCGATCGAAGGAGCGAACGCCGGCGGAGACGTTCCCGTAACCGCCAGTGTAGGCGTTTGCGCCGCTGATCGGCTACAAGATCCCCAGGCCGAAGCATTGTTGGATTCGGCAGATAAAGCGATGTACGCCTCGAAGAAAAACGGGAAAAACCGAGTGACGGCGTGGCCGATTGGATAGCGCTGATTAGGTAGCTGTGTCTCCTATGGGCCACCGAGTAAACTTTGGTCGGGTGCGGGCTTGGGCGGGCGAGGGCACCCCGCCCTACACGTTCACGTCTGCAATCTTACAACTGGCTCATCTTAGCCAGGAACTCGCTGTTCGACCCCGCCTTAGCAAGCCGCTCGATCAGCAACTCCATAGCCTCAACCGGCGACAGCGGGTTCAGCACTTTGCGCAGGACCCAGATACGCTGCAAGTCTTCTTTTGGAATCAGCAGCTCTTCTTTTCTGGTGCCCGAGCGCTGGATGTCGATGGCGGGGAAGGTGCGCTTGTCGACCAGTTTGCGATCCAGGATGATTTCCGAATTGCCCGTGCCTTTGAATTCCTCAAAGATCACGTCGTCCATGCGCGAGCCGGTGTCGATGAGCGCAGTCGCGATGATGGTCAGCGAGCCGCCTTCTTCGATGTTGCGGGCTGATCCGAAGAAGCGCTTTGGACGCTGCAAGGCGTTCGAATCGACGCCGCCTGAGAGCACTTTGCCGGAAGGCGGGACGATGGTGTTGTAGGCTCGCGCCAGACGCGTGATGGAATCGAGCAGGATGACTACGTCGCGCTTGTGCTCGACTAATCTTTTCGCTTTTTCAATCACCATTTCTGCTACCTGCACGTGGCGGGCGGCGGGCTCGTCGAAGGTTGAGGAGATTACCTCTCCTTTGACTGACCGCTGCATGTCGGTGACTTCTTCCGGGCGCTCGTCGATCAGCAGCACCATCAGCACCACTTCAGGGTGATTGGTGGTGATGGAATTGGCAACATTCTGCAGCAGCATGGTCTTGCCGGCTCGGGGCGGCGAGACGATCAGGCCGCGCTGGCCTTTGCCTAGTGGGGTCAGCAGGTCCATGACGCGGGCGCTGATATTTTCGCGCACGGTTTCGAGCTTCAACCGTTCCTGCGGATACAGCGGCGTCAGGTTGTCGAACAGGATCTTGTTGCGCGCCTCGTCGGGCGACTCGAAATTGACCGCCTCGATCTTGACCAGCGCAAAATATTTCTCGCCCTCATGTGGAGGACGCACCTGGCCGCTGATGGTGTCGCCGGTTTTCAGGTCGAACTTGCGGATTTGCGACGGCGACACGTAAATGTCGTCCGGCCCGGGCAGATAGTTGTAGTCGGGCGAGCGCAGGAAGCCGTAGCCGTCAGGGAGGATCTCCAGCACACCTTCGGCGAAGATGTGTCCTTCTTTTTCACTTTGCGCCTGCAGGATCTTGAAGATTAGGTCCTGTTTGCGGAGTCCGCTGGCGCCGGGCAGCTCCAACGATCGGGCGATCTTGGTCAGCTCGGTAATGTTCTTCTCTTTGAGTTCAGCAATGGTCATATTTACCTGCGTGGATTTTCATTTTCTTCGGGAGGGATTCTCTTTATCTCTCGGGGGAATGGATTGCTTTGCCGCCGTGCGGGCACACGGCGGAGCTGCTTAAGCAGCTCGCCGTTGTGCTTCGGCAAAGTTCTCGGGTTCGCTCAGGATGTCATGACGTTCCGCATCGGCGATTTTGTCAAACACCTGGTTCATGGTTTCCTGGATGCGGGTGTTCGGCTTATGAAACTTGCGTGTTGCCTTCGAGGCAAGCTGGCAAAGCATATACCGGTTCCGCAAAGTATGTAGAGCGTCAAAAACACGATCGGAGCGCATGTTCGGTCGTTCTCCTTCAACATGAATCATTTAGGCCAAGGTCCCATCGTCCGCCCACTGGCACACACGGGAGGATGGTCGATTGTTCGGTTAGCCAAGCTGCAATTCGGGCTAGCTTCAAAGGGATTTGCCAGAATCCACCCAAATAGATGCCCCGCCCATCCCGAAAGTTGCTCAATTCTTAAGGAGTTCCACAACGCGGGCGGAGGTTCGTCGGGACCGGCAGAAACTGCTTTAATGTCCCGAGAACGCCTAAGTATAACAAACCGCTGGGGAAGGTCAAGAAGAATTTGCAACCCGGCGGATTGGCGTTTCTGGCACCTGTTTCAACGTCTATTTCAGCGCGTTCAGCCGAGTCCCCAGCCTTGACTTGTAGCGCGAGGCCGTGTTTTCGTGCAAGACGCCCTTTTGGATGGCCTTGTCGAGCGCCGACACAGTCTCCCGGTAGGTTTGGCTGGCGGCGGCTTTGTCGCCCTTTTCCAGGCTCTCGCGCATGCTCCGCAGAGCGGTGCGCAGCTGCGAGGAGTTGGCCCGGTTGCGGACGGTTCGCTTCGTTGTCTGTCGGGCGCGCTTCAGCGCCGAAAAATGATTGGCCATGCGGCTTGATTACCTTCGTTGTCCTAGATCGCGCTAGGAAGATATTTCCGGTGGGAACCGAAGATTCATTCTACGGGAGCAAGATGCGTCGGGTCAAATGGATGTGAATTCCCCCCATTGACTCCCCCGCCCGCCCGCGCTACGCTTGACTCAAATGGTTGGTAACCGCCCCGTCGTCGGGGTGCGCAATTCGGTCGGCTCTGCTTCCATAACCAGCTTTGTGCGTGCAAAAACGCCGGCACCGTTGCGCCCGAATCCAGTGATCAACCATTTCCCCGTAAGCCATATCGCATCTCTGCGACGACGAGTGAGCCCGGTCCAAAGCTGCTGGAGGCGGCGCCTCAATCCTGAATGAAAAAAAATATTAAACTCTCGCCTGACATCGAGACCCTGTTCGGCACGCGCGACGAAAATCTCCACGTGCTCGAAGACGGCCTGAACATCAATATCGATCTGCGCTCGGACCGCATTGAACTGGAAGGCGCGCCGCGCGACGTGGCCCGCGCCGAACAATTATTCGCCGACTACGAGCATCTGCACCGTACCGGCCACCAGTTCGTGAACGGCGACCTGAACAGCATGTTGCGCGTGGTCGTTGGCGATCCGAACGCGACTCTCCGCGGGCTGGCCGAAGCCGGCCGCCAGCGTTCTTTTGGCCGGCGCACCGTACAGCCGAAAAGCCCCAACCAGCGCCGCTACCTCGAAGCCATCGAGCAGCACGACATGGTTTTTGGCGTCGGACCCGCCGGTACCGGCAAGACCTATCTCGCCGTGGCCATGGCCATCTCGGCCCTGCTGAACAAGCAGGTCAACCGCATCATTCTGGCGCGGCCGGCGGTCGAAGCCGGCGAACGTCTGGGATTTCTGCCGGGCACGTTGCAGGAGAAAATCGATCCCTATCTCCGCCCCTTGTATGACGCACTCTTTGACATGCTCGACCCCGAGCGCGTCGAACGCTATCTGGAAAAAAATATTATCGAGATCGCGCCCATCGCCTTCATGCGCGGACGCACGCTGAACGATTCGTTCGTCATCCTCGACGAGGCGCAGAACACCACCTCAGAGCAGATGAAGATGTTCGTCACCCGCCTGGGATTTAATTCCAAGGCGGTGATCACCGGCGACGTCACGCAGATCGACTTGCCCAGCGCGCGCCGCAGCGGTTTGATCGAAGCAGTCGACATTCTGAAAGGCGTAAACGGCCTCGCCTTCGTGCATTTCGACGAAAGCGACGTGGTACGCCATCACCTGGTGCAGCGGATCATTCGCGCTTACGACGAACATAAAGCGCGGCTGGCGGAGCAGCAATTGTCGCTTCTCGAACCGAAGTCCGAAGCAAGGTCCGAACCAAGGCCGAGTTCGCCGGCGCCGCCAGCGTCTTTGCCGACGTCCGAAGAGCCGCACGTGCCCAACTAGGCCGATTCATGTGGCGCGGACGCCCTCGTCCGCGAAAAGTCAGGGGTCACTTCGATGTCCGCGCGGAGAGGGCGTCCGCGCCACACGGTCATACGTGGTCATCTTTCAAAAGCGCGTTGCGGACTTGACCGACTTGGCATTGCAGCGATTCCTGACCCGCGCCCGCCGCGCCGCCGGATTGCAAGGCACGGTCAATGTTCTGCTGGCTTCGAGCGCTGAGATGAAGTCTCTGAACCGTCGTTTCCGCGCAACCGACAAGCCCACCGACGTGCTCTCCTTTCCTGCCGAGCTCGACGCGCGAAAACATTTTGCGGGCGAAATCGCCATTTCGGTGGAGATGGCAGCGCAAAATGCGCGCGCGCTCGGACACTCTCCGGCCGAGGAAGTTAAAATTCTGGTGTTGCACGGCGTCCTGCATCTGCGCGGCTACGATCACGAGTGCAACAATGGACAAATGGCCCGGTGCGAAAAACAGTTGCGCGCGAAACTCCACCTTCCGCTGGGCCTCATCGAAAGAACAAGAAATGACCCACGTAGGGACAGCCGCCCTCGGCTGTCCAGCGGGGCGAAGCCCCGCCCAGCTGCTAAGCGTAAGCTAAGTTAAATTAAATGATCGGCGTCGCCATAGCTCTCGCGCTCCTGTTCGGCCTGCTGACCCTGGTCTCCTACGTCGACCGCCTCTACCAGGAGATTGGCAAATTCCTCTCGCGCGATTTCCAGGACAACATCGACGCCTTCGAGCAGATCGTCGAGCCGCGCCTTGGAGTGACGCGCACGCGCGCCTCGCTCTCCATGGCCATTCTGAGCCAACTGGTCACCGCTGCCATTGCCATGATCGTCGGCTTCACCGTGTTTCGCGACCGCGCCTGGAGCGTTTACGAAGTCCTCGAAGCCACCCTCAGCCTGGTGCTCATCATCATCTTTTTTAATCGCCTGCTGCCCTTCGTCTTTTTTTCGCGAACCCGGGGGCGCTGGCTTGCCGACTGGGTGCTGCTCCTGCGCCTGCTCATCTACCTCGTTCTTCCGGTGACGCTGGTGCTCGGATTCTGCCAGTCCGTCACCGCGCTCACCCGCGAGCACGCCGACGCGCAACCGGAAACTTCCTCCGAAGCCGTAGACGCTTTGATCGAAGCCGGACAGGAAGAAGGCATTATTCAGGAAGGCGATCGCGATCTGATCCAGTCGGCAGTGGAATTCAGCGGCAAGACCGTTCGCGAAGCGATGAAGCCGCGCCCGGAGATGGTGGCGGTCCCGTCGGATTATACGGTAGAACAGATTGTCGAGTTACTAAGAGTCAAGCCATTCTCACGCATTCCCGTGTATGAAGGTTCGATTCACCATATCAAAGGCATTCTCCACACCCAGGATGTGTTGCAAGTCCCCGACTCTGAGGCGCATACCCGCAAGGTTGCTACATTGATGAGGAAGGATGTTTACTTCGTTCCCGAAAGCAAGTTAGTAAGTGACCTGCTGCGCGAAATGCAGCGCAGTAACATCCGCATGGCGATCGTAGTGGATGAATACGGAGGCGTAGCCGGCCTGGTAACGATCGAAGACTTGGTCGAAGAAATCGTAGGGGAAATCGGCGATGAGCACGAGAAAGCGCAAGTCGTGCAAGAAAACGACCACTCCTACATAGTCCCCGGCAATATGGATGTAGACCGCCTCGATCAACTCTTCGGCATGCGCCCCGAGGGCCGCGAGTCCTCCACCATAGCCGGCCTCGTCAGCGAACTCGCCGGACGCATTCCCAAGAAAGGCGACGTCATCGAAGACGAAGGCCTGAAGTTCGAAGTCCTCGACTCGACCGACCGCCGCGTAGAGCGCGTGCGCATCACGACCGCCGAGCCGAAGCAGATGAAGCTGATCTAAGAGCAGGCCGTTGCCTACCCGCTTTGGCTAGCCACTCAAGAAATGTCATCCTGAGCGCAGCCAAGTCATACGCGAAGCGAATGGCTCGGCGGAGTCGAAGGACCCCTACCTGCACGAGCCACCGATGAACTGAGCACGGCGTTGTAACGATGCGGTCAGAGCTTGAGCCTTTGGGTGGCGCAGCGGTTTACCGCTGCGATTCGGGACGCTCAAATCCAGCTTTAGCCGCGCTCAATGAGTGCAATGGGGATTTCTAGCCAACTACCCTTGGTACACGTTTGCGGCCTATGGTGGGTTTCTTTTTCTTTATATATGCCTTGACACGTATATGCCTGTAGTGGTATACGAAGAGAGTGGAATCAGTATTCGAGATCATTGCCGAGCCGAACCGCCGCGCGATATTGAGCCTGCTGGCCTCGTCCCAACAGTCGGTGGGAGAGATCGAGCATCAGCTTCGTATGACGCAGCCGACCGTGTCGAAGCACCTGCGAGTGCTGCGCGAGGCGGGTTTCGTGGCATCTACGGTGGACGCACAGCGCCGTCTCTACCGGCTGAAGCCGGAACCATTTCAGGAGGTGGATGCCTGGCTGGCTCAGTTCCGCCGGCTCTGGTCGGTTCACATCGATGCTCTCGAACGCCACCTTGATCGGATGGATAAGAACCGCATGGATCCGTCAACCCCAAAGAAGTCAACATCATCGAAAGAGAAGGCAGGAAAGACAACGAGGCCAAACCGCGAACGTGACAAAGGAGAAACGAAATGAAAATCAAAGTGACCAGCATCTATGTGGACGACCAGGCCAAGGCCCTGAATTTCTATACCGACGTACTGGGCTTTGCCAAGAAGTCCGATTTCAGCAACGGCCCGTACCGCTGGCTGACCGTGGCCTCGCCCGAGGAGCCGGACGGCACTGAGTTGCAGCTGGCCCTGAACAACAACCCCGCGGCCAAGGCGTATCAGCAGGCGATTTTTCAACAGAATCAGCCCGCGGCCATATTCTTCACCGACGACGTCAAGGGCGACTACGAGCGGATCAGGGCCCGCGGCGCCGAGTTCACGATGCCGCCCACCGATGTAACCGGCTCGACCATTGCGATGCTGAAGGACACCTGCGGCAACCTCATTCAGCTCACCCAGCTCGCACGCCGGTAACGCTAAGGAGAAGAAGAATATGATCGATCGCGCACAGTACACACCGGGTCCGGCCAGCGGGGCGCAGATACGAAAGGACCGGGGACAAAACGGCGAAGAAAAGTGGACGCTCATTCTCGTCCGAGAACTGCGCCACTCGCCGGAAAAAGTCTGGCAGGCGCTTACCGACCCCGCGCATCTGCGCGAGTGGGCGCCCTTCGACGCCGATGGGAGTCTGGGTACGGCTGGAGCCACGGTGAAGCTCACGACGGTGGGAGCGCCCGCGCCGCGCGTTACCGAAACAAAAGTGACGCGAGCCGACGCTCCCGAGGTGCTCGAGTACAAGTGGGGCGGTTTCGATATGCGGTGGCAACTCGAAGCCTTTGGTGGCGGCACGCGCCTGACGCTGTGGACCAATATCGGTCACCGCTTCATCGCAATGGGCGCTGCCGGGTGGCACATTTGCTTCGATGTTCTGGATCACCTTCTGAGCGGAACTCCCATGGGACGCATCGTCGGCCCCGAGGCCATGAAGTTCGGCTGGCAGCGGCTACACGCGGAGTACGCCAAGCAGTTCGGTATTGAAACGCCCAACTGGCCGCTTAGGGCCAGGCCAGAGTAAATGACCCGGTATCACCGATAAAAGGAGGATAAATTTATGACAGAAGCCACCAAACGTTCAATCTTTCGCTGGGTTCACATCATCTGTGGCATTCCGATACTCGGTTACATTTATGATTCGCCTTCGGATACTCACAACTACGCCCCCAGTGTTAGGTATGTGTTTCTTCCTGTACTGCTCCTTTCGGGGCTTTGGATGTGGAAGGGCCATGTCCTTCGGCGACTTATTTCGAAGAGATCGGCGAAACAAAACGCTGCAGTGAAACTACTCGCATAAAAGCGGGACAACAATTGGGGGCATAAAGATCCAATGAATCCATCGCAACCTATTGACCAGCTGATCGCAGACCTCACAGACTGGCGTGGCAAGACGTTGGCCAGCATCCGCAAAAGTATCGTTGAGGCCGACCGGGAGATTATCGAGGAACGGGGGGGACATAACCAAATGGTAAATAGCCATCAAAAGTCGACGCGCGGCGGTTTGCCAGCAGCCAGAAGCCAGAAGCTAGTAGCCTGTACTCATGTCCTTCCACTCCGGATTTGTTTGCATTCTCGGCCGCCCCAACGCGGGCAAGAGCACATTGCTCAATGCATTGGTCGGCGAGAAACTGGCCATCATTTCGCCCAAGCCTCAAACCACGCGCAACCGCATTCTAGGCATCATCAATATCAATATCAAAGCTCCGAAGCAGAAGGGACGCGAATCCGGGCAAATCGTGCTCATCGACACGCCCGGCGTTCATCTTTCCGGTTCCTCGCTCGGACGCAAGATGATGTCCGAGGTGCGCGAGGCGCTCGAAGGTTGCGAACTGATCTTGATGATTGTTGATGCGAAGAAAAAGTGGGACCGCGAAGACAGCTTCGTCCTCGACTTGGCGAAAAAAGCGCGCACTCCCGTTTTTTTGCTGCTCAACAAAATCGATCTCCTCGCCGACAAGAGCAAGCTGCTCCCGCTGATCGCACAGTTTCAATCGCTGCATGATTTCAAGGAAATCGTCCCCATCTCTGCCCTCAAGAAGAAAGGCCTCGACGAATTGTTGTCCTGCGTGCTGAAGGCTCTGCCCAAGGGCCCGCGCTATTTTCCCGAAGATCAGATTACCGATCAGCCGGTGCGATTCATGGCGGCGGAGTTGATCCGCGAGCATGTTCTGATGCAGACGCATGAAGAAGTGCCGCACGCGGTCTCGGTTCTGATCGAGCAGTTTGAAGAGAGTCCGAGGCTGACGCGAATTGCTGCGGTGATTTATTGCGAACGTGACGGACAGAAAGCCATCCTGCTCGGCAAAGGTGGCCAAATGCTCAAGAAGATTGGAACCGCGGCCCGCCTCGACATCGAGAAGATGGTAGGCACCAAAGTCTTTCTCGAACTTTTCGTCAAGATCAAGGCGGGCTGGCGCGATTCGCGAAGTTTCGTGGAAGAACTGGACTGGCGGCGCCAGCTGCAACAGATCGGAGGCCCGCCGGAGCCGGAGTCGTAAACCGGCTTCGCCGCAGAAACTCGGCTTGCCGCGTCTCCGCGTGCCAATTAGACGCTGGCAGACGGGGCAAGCCCCGTCTCTACTCGGCGGTAACCCGCCGACGTAATGCGGCAAAAGCTGCCTGCGATCCAATTAGAGTTGCATCTTAGCCACTAAATCCCTAAAATTTGTCAGCGCCTTCCTGCATCTCAATTAAGGGAAAGGCTGGAACCAAAGCCCACAGCCATTTATGGCAGATTCCCCATCCACAGAAGAGAAGCCGCAACCGTCTCAACCGTGTGCCTTCGACGCGGAGAAGCTTGAGCTCAAGCTGAGCGTCACGCTTGCGGGCGACCGTGATGCCGTGGACCCGGTCGTCCGCAGCGTGATGAACGTAGTACGTGAAATGAATTGCGCTCCGGGGCGCGAAGACCACATCGAACTGGCGCTCACCGAAGCCCTGGCCAATGCGGTCGTGCACGGGGCAAAAAGCGATCCCTCAAAGATTATCGAATGTGATGTAGCCTGCGACGCACAGCATGGCATCCTAATCGTGGTGCGCGACCCCGGCCCAGGTTTTGATCCCAGCAAGATTGCCGATCCTTGCCATGGTGAGAACATCTATGCGAATCACGGTCGTGGCATTTACCTGATCAATCAGCTGATGGATGAAGTCCAGTTTCACAAGAACGGGACTGAGATTCACATGCTGAAAAGATAGGTGTCAGGTCTCATGTGTCAGGTCTCAGGAAAATCTAGGGGCAGATCGACGTCGAAGGTTTTCCAGACGCCTGAGATCTATTTCACTCTTTAGCCGCAATTCCCAAACTCTTCATCTTGCGATACAGGTGGCTGCGCTCCAGGCCGAGTACTTCCGCCGTGCGGCTGACGTTGCTATGATTCTCATCCAATTTTTTCAGAATGTAGTCGCGCTCATACGCCGCCCTTGCCTGGTGCAGCGTCGAGCCTTCCGTGCCCGCCACGCGCCTGCTGCCGTCGCGATGCACCAGCGGCGGAAGATGTTTGCGCTCAAATCGTGAAGTTGTCGGATTCATGATCACGATGCGCTCGATCACGTTGCGCAGCTCCCGGACATTTCCCGGCCACGCATATCGCATCAGCGCATCGATAGCGTCGTCGGTGATCTCTCTGGGACGGCGGCCGTAGACCGAAGCGAATTCCTTGAGAAAATATCGCGCAAACAACGGAATGTCTTCCTTGCGTTCGCGCAGGGGCGGCACCACAAACGGAACCACGTTCAGACGATAGAAAAGATCCTCGCGGAAGTTCCCTTTAGCGATTTCTTCCTCCAGGTCTTTGTTCGTGGAAGCAATCACGCGCACGTCCACGGTAACGGGATCGTCGCTTCCCACCGGGATAAAGCGTTGTTGTTCCAGCGTACGCAACACTTTCGACTGCGTCTTCAGACTCATGTCGCCGACTTCATCCAGAAACAAAGTTCCGCGGTCGGCCTTCTGAAACTTGCCTTCCTTGTCGGCCGTTGCCCCCGGAAACGACGATTTGCGATGCCCGAAAAGTTCGCTGTCGATCAGGTCTTCGGGAATCGCGGCGCAGTTCATCTCCACAAACATTTCATCTTTGCGCAGGCTCTGCATGTGGATGGCATGCGCCACCAGCTCTTTGCCTGTGCCCGATTCGCCGATGATCAGCACGCGGCCGTTGGTCGGCGCCATCAACGCAATCTGCTGGCGCAGCGCCTTCATCGGAACGCTGTCACCCACAATTACGCTCTTCGGCTGTTGCAGTTGCTTCCGCAGGTCGAGATTCTCATGGCGGAGCCGCCGCGCGTCGATCGCATTTTTTATCAGGATGAGCGTCTTTTCGAGCGATAGCGGCTTTTCCGCAAAGTCGTAGGCGCCCAGCTTGGTGGCGCGCACGGCAGTCTCAATCGTCCCGTGGCCCGAGATCATGATGACCTCCGGTGGATCCTCCATCTCGCGGATCTTCTGCAGCACTTCCAATCCGTCGATTCCGGTTAGCCACACATCCAGCAGGATCAAATCGAAGCTGTTCTTGCGCAGCAGCTCGAGGCAGTCTTCGCCGCTCGCACTGACGCTGGCTCTAAATCCCTCATCCTCGAGGATGCCACGCAAGGATTCGCGAATACCGGATTCGTCATCGACGATGAGGATGTGTGCCATGGTGCTGCCCAATAATGCCTAGCTTGCCTGCGGACATCGATATTCAATGCCCAGCCCCTAAAGGGGCGGTTGATTTCGACGGCTTGCGGTATCGCTAAAGCGATACCCTGATACGAATCACTTGCAGCTAGCTTGCCGCCGGAGCGCTGATGGTTTCAACCGCCACCGGCAGTTCAATCACGAAACGACTGCCGACCGGCTTGTTTTCTTCCACCCGGATCGAACCCCGATGCTCTTCCACAATTCTGCTCACAATCGCGAGACCCAGGCCGGTGCCGCGCTGCTTGGTCGAAAAATACGGCAGGAACAGCCGTTCCTTCAGGTCGCGCGAAACTCCCTGGCCGGTGTCGGATACAGCTAGTTCGACGGCATCGCGACTGGCCACCAGCGAAGTTGAAATCGTGATCTCTTTCAGAATCGCGTCCTGCATCGCCTCCGCCGCGTTATCCACCAGGTTGGCGAGCGCGCGCTTGATGGCTTCCGGGTCGGCCATCACGGCCGGCAGATCGTGCGCTAATTCGGTGCGAACCAGAATGCCCTCCAATCGCCCATTGAACAAGATAAGCGCACTTTCCACCAGGCTATTCAAGCTGGCGGGTTGTGGGCGGGAAGCGGGAAAACGCGCCAGCACCGAAAATTCATCCACCAGCGAGCGCACGGTTTCCACCGCATTCCGGATGGTTTCCGCGCACGTGCGGATGACCGCAAGCGAGGTGGCATCGGGCGCGGTGCCCCGCGTCAAATGGCGATGGATGCGCTCAGCGGAAAGCGCGATCGGAGTCAGCGGGTTCTTGATCTCATGCGCCACGCGCCGCGCCACCTCTCGCCAGGCTGCCTGTTTCTGCGCGCGTAGCAGGTCTGACAGATCTTCAAACACCAGCACGTATCCCAGCCCCTCGGCCGCGTGACTCAGCGCGGAGACGGTTACCGCCACATTCAACTGCGCTCGCGGCAGGGCAAGTTCCATGGTTGCGGCGGTGATGCCCATGCGATCGGCGCGGCGGAGCAGCGGTTCCAGGTCGGCGAGCACTTCGGCGGGCAGCACCTCCCGCAAAGGCAGGTTCACGAGCGAGGCTGGGCTCACGTACTCGCTCCGCTCCAGATAGAACATGCGGGAGAAAGCGGCGTTGGCCAGCGTTACACGGCGCGCCGCGTCAATCGAGATCACTCCGGTCGGAATACTTTCGAGGACGGTTTCGATATACCGGCGTCTGCCTTCGAGCGCTTCGTTTGCAGCGACGACATCGCGACTGGAGGCTTCGATCTGGCGCCGGCTGGATTCGAGTTGCTCGGCCATGCTGTTAAACGACTGCACCAGTTCGGCCAGTTCATCGGTAGCGCGGATATCGACGCGGTAGTCCAGTTGCCCTTTGGAAATGGCCTCCGTGCCCGCCGCCAGCGCCGCCACCGGACGGTTGACCAACTTCGAAAGCAGGAGCGCGAGCCAGGTCGAAGCAAACAGCACCACCACCGTCAGCAGCAGCAGATATCCGATATAAGTCCGCCGAAACAATTTTCGCTTTGCGGCCAGTTCGATGTAGCGTCTCTGGCTCTCTTGAATCTGGGTGACGGTTTGGGCAAATTTGGGGGGGAGAGGCATGGCGACGAGCACAACGCCTTCCGGTAACGGAGACGCCGCGACGATGTAGTCGGTCTGGCCCCACTGAAAATGCGGATGCTCTCCGCGCAGGGCCCGCTGCAGCGGAAAGTGATCTTTCATTTCGGTCCAAGGCGCCGGTGTGCCCAGGCTGGCCGCCGAATTGCCGTTCGCCAGAACCAGAACGAATCCGCCCTGCAACGTCGGGATGTGTTCGCGAAGTTCTTCCGTGGCCTCCGAGAAATTTCTGCTGGCAAGCGCGTTCTTGAATTCCTCCGACTGTGCGATGGATTGCGCCTCCGAGGCCGCATTCTGGCCCGCGTAATCGTAGAGCAGAGCTGACATGGCCGCCGTGTCCGCACGCACTTCCTCGACCGGTTGCGAAAACCACTTGTCGATCGAACGATTCATCAGCCCGTAGGAGAACCAGAACATTGCAATCACAGGCAAGAACGACAGCAGCAGGCTGACCACCACCAGGCGCGTGCGGAACTTGGAACCGGCCACGCCTTGCCGCCGTTCGGCATAGAGTTTCAGCAGGTTGCGTCCGAGAACCAGAGTCAGCGCCACGAAGGCAAAGAAGATCAGGCCGCTCAGTCCGACAAAAAACAGAAGCTCATCATTACTGTCAGGGCTGATGAACTTCAGGTTGAACGAGGCCTGCAACACCAGGATTGCGAGCAGCAGAAAAGCGCCGATCGCGAGCGCGATGACAGCCTTCCGGCGGCCGGAGGTCTTGGTTTCGTCGCGAATTGGGGTGGGCGCGGCCAAGAGATACATCACATTATAGGGCGTCACAGGTCGCGTGGGGATGGCCGACCTCGACTGTCCTGGCCGAGAGTAGCTGGGCAACTGCCAGCGGCAAGGCGATTCGGCAGAACGACCAGCGATACTCTATGCCGATCAGAGGTCCGCACCTCGTTCAGTGAGGCGTGAGGGGCCGGTAGATGAGACCGATCACCACCCCCACGATTACCCATTCCACGAAGTAAGCGACTGCTTGTTGCACGGTCAGCTTCAGTCCGATTTGCAGATTGACATAGTTGTGCACGACAAACGAGCCAATAGCGAAGAGGCCGATCAACGCTCCAAAAAGTGCGCCTAGGCGCGCACCTTCAGCGATGCCGGAGCCGCCCTGATACAGCATCGCGTAAATTACCGCCAGGGCCACCATCGACATAAACATGGCGGCCATCCCGGCCGGCATGTGGCTCATCTGGCCTTGTTGGTCCCGGTACACGGCGGGGTATTTGAGGAACTCATCCTTAAGCGAAGGCAGCAGGCCGAACGCGGCGCCCCCTACGACAAAATACGCCACGAAGCCACCAAGAGCGGCGAGGGCGATACGTCCTACGTTCATTAGCAATCCTTTCCAAATCGCGGGCGGTTATACCAGCACCTGGTTCGCCAGCAACGAGTCGAGCTTGTCGAACGATTCCGTGGTGCCTTGTGACACCCTCTCGCAAATGTTCTGCGTCGGAAATCCTACCTGCGTCAGAACCATCTTGGTCAGCGAGCGTTGATCTTGATGAAGATCGATGAATTCCACGACCACTCGCGTGGTGGTAGGGCCGAAGTCAGCGTGGTAAGTGATCTTTTCCGGTTCGATGATTTCATCATATTGACCTTTGTAAGTAAACTCACCGGCCCCATTGATCTGCATTACGCAAGTAAAGAAACCGCCTACGCGGAAATCCATTTGGCACTCGACCTTGGTAGTGTCTTTGCATCCCCACCATTGTTGCAGCCGGTCGACTTCTTTCCAGAACGCAAACACGAGATGCCGCGGCGCGTCAAAAACTCGCGTTATCTGCAACCGATTGTCGCCAATCTTCACTTCGGATTTCATCGTGTCTTCTCCTGTCGTTCATGAGTTCGTTCATCACTTCGTTGAGCGGTCTTAAGCAATTCGTCGAGGGTATCAAAGCCGGACTCCCAACCAGCGGCGCATTGAGCGATCCATTTCCGGGCAATTTCCAGGCCGGCGGCCTCCGAGCGTATCAAATGCTCACGTCCGTGGCGACGGCGCTTGATCAGTCGGGCGTTTTCCAGCACTCGGAGATGCCTCGAGATGGCAGGCAGCGAGATGCGAAAGGGCTGGGCTAGAGACGTAACCCGGCTCTCCCCTTGCTCCGAAAGATGCTGCACGATCTGCCGCCGCGTAGGATCGGCCAACGCCGCAAAAATCGCCGTGACCCTCTCTGGTTTGTTAACCACGGCGTTAAATGTATGACGGCGGCCTCCTGGAAGTCAAGAAAAATAGTTAGCTTGCAGGTTAAATAATTTGTCGCGGCGTGTTTGCCGCTCTTCATTTCCAGGAGGAAGACAGGGACGGCCAGCGACTAGCGACTAACGACTAACGACCAACGACTAACGACCAGCCGCTAGCGACCAGCCACTGGACGCCCCAACTCCAGCGCCTTCCGCAGCGCATCATAAGCCGGCTTGGCCCGGTAGTTGCGGTCAAACAGCAGCGCCGCGCCTTGGGTCTGCTTCGAGTGCGAGCCGATCCACGAATACTTGTCCGTGAAACCCCATGTCTGGATCGCCGTGCATCCAGAATGAGACAGACAAGCGCTGGCAATCTGACGATAGATGTCCGCCTGCAGTTCCAGGTCTTCCGGGCGAGCGTTGCCTTCGGCGTCGACTGGCAGAGCGACATCCATTTCGGTGATGTGGACTTGCACTCCGAGAGCAGTGAAGCGCTTGATATTGGCGGAAAGGGACGCAACGTCGGCGTGCAGGTTCGCCATCTGTGTCTGAGACAGCTGTGTCTGAGAAATGTGCATCTGAAATCCCACGCCATCGATGGGGACACCGCGCTCGCGAAAATCGCGAACCATGGCATAGATCGCGTCTGACTTGGCATTCATCGTCTCCGCCTCGGCCTCGTTGTAAAACAGAAGAGCTTGCGGATCGGCCTCATGCGCCCAGCGGAAACAACGTTCAATATAGGAGGTGCCGTTAGCTGCCAAGCCGATTCCAGGCTGATCCCGCCAGATCGTGCTGCGCAGTTCTCCCGGATGCAACTCGTCGAATGCCTCATTGACCACGTCCCACGCGAATATCCTGCCCCTGTAATGTCCCACCACCGTCTTTATATGTTTCTCAAGAATCCCGGCAAGTTCGCCGGAAGTGTATTTCCCTTCCATCAGCCATTTGGGGTTCTGCCGGTGCCAGACCAGCGTGTGACCGCGAACCTTCATGCCATGCCGGGTTGCGAAATCCACAATCTGATCGCCTTGAGAAAAATCGAAGCGCTGCGGCTCGGGATGCACCACCTCCCACTTAAGGGCATCTTCCGGTTCCACCATATTGAACTCACGCGCCAGGGTGGAAGCGTAAGCCGCCTCGGAAAGTTGAGCCGGCCTCACCGCTGTGCCGATGAGCAGTCCAGAACCTCGTATCGCCTCACGCAGCGATTGCTCGGGGGCAGTGCCGGATCCCAGGCAAAAGGCTGCGCATCCCAAAAGAAAAGCCAGCGCTCGCGATTTCATGGAGTCACATCGAGTGTCGTCGTTATCACTATTCTTGACACTATTTTCGACACTCTGCCTCAGGAAGGAACTTCTGCAAAGGACATTGATCACACTGCGGTTGTGACTTTAGGCAATAATTCTTACCGACGCCGACGATCAGCCCGTGCATTTCATTGAACATTTGGACCACTGCAGTGCGCTCCGCTCGACTGACGCGCGAAGGCCGATGACACGAGCCCGACGGCCCAGTCAAAGCGGGTGCCCCGTCCAAGCTCCGCTTGGGCGGGGACGTTGAAGCCAGCGCCGACTCGAACAGCAGTCGAATCTCCTCATACCCGGCCACGCTCGAAACCATCCCATGCCGTTCCAGAATTCGCCGCGTGTAAGCGTCCACCACAAACACCGGATGATTGCCGGCATACAAAAGAATCGAGTCGGCGGTCTCAGGCCCCACACCGTTGAGCGCCAGCAGTTCGTCGCGGAGTTCCGCCGTTGGTCGCGCAAACATTCGCGTGAGCGACCCGGCGTAACGCTCATCGAGAAAAGTCACAAACGTCTTCAGCCGCTGGGCTTTTTGCCTGAAGTAACCCGCCGAGCGGATCAACTGCTCAAGCTCAGGTAGAGGCGTGCGACGGATTCCGCGAATGGTCAAAAGGCGCGCCCTGCGAAGGCGGACGAGTGCCTTCTCCACGTTGGTCCACGCCGTGTTCTGGGTTAAATACGCCCCAACAACCACCTCAAAGCGCGATTGCGCCGGCCACCAATGCTGGCGTCCCCAGGCGGAAAACAAACTGTCGTAGTAAGCGCGGATTGCATCGTGTTTAATCTCGCTCATAGGCGCAGGATTACAGTCGTTGCAATTCTAACCGCGCCCCAAAACCGCAACCAAAGCGAACACAAGTGCGAAAGCCCCGGCGACCTCTGTGAACCCCCTGTGCTCCCTGTGGTGAAGAAGTATCGCCGCACCGAAGAGCATGGCCCGCCGCGCGCTGTGATCCCCGTCACACCGTGATTTTCTCGCAGAAATGCGCCAATACCGAGCGCAAACCGCCGCTTCCGCGAAGTACAGGTACCTAAGTTACTTTTTCGGAATTCCCATTGGGTTGACAATTTGTGTCAGTGCGAAAACGGCCGCGCTGATCCCCCGGAAATCAGCGGCTTCGCATTAGCATCGCCCCCGGAGCTCACGGGAATACAGAGGAGAGATATGTCTCAGCGGCTGGGTGACCTGCTCGTTAAAGAGAAGGTCATTACCCCAGAGCAGTTGGAACAGGCGACCAAACTCCAGAAGGAGTCGCACTCCCGGCTCGCCTCGGCGCTGGTGAAGCTGGGTTTCCTCTCGGATGAAGATGTCACCAACTTTCTCTCGCGCCAGTACGGCGTGCCCGCCATCAATCTTTCGTACTTTGAAATCGATCCCGCCGTCGTCAAGTTGATTCCCTACGAAACCGCGAAACGCTATCAGATCCTGCCGCTCAGCCGCGTCGGCGCATCGCTCACCATCGCCATGGTGGATCCCACCAACGTCTTCGCCATGGACGATATTAAGTTCATGACCGGCTTCAACATCGAACCGGTCGTCGCTTCCGAAAGCTCGATCGTCGAGGGCATCGACAAAGCCTATGGCACTTCCAAAGAGGAAGAGCTCGAAAGCGTAATGCAGTCGATGAACGATGTCGGCGAAACCGACGTCGAAGTGCAGGCCGAAGAACAGGAACTCGAGCTCCAGCAGTTGGAGAAGGCGGCCGACGAAGCTCCTATCGTCAAGCTCGTGAACCTGGTGCTCACCGATGCCGTGAAGCGGGGCGCCAGCGACATTCACATGGAGCCCTACGAAAAGGAATTCCGCGTCCGCTTCCGCATTGACGGAGTCCTGCAGTTGATCATGAATCCGCCACTGAAACTGAAGGACGCCATCACTTCGCGTCTCAAGATCATGGCCAAGCTTGACATCAGCGAAAAGCGGCTGCCGCAGGACGGCCGCATCATGCTGAAGATGCAGATCGGCGGCAAGAAGAAGCAGCTCGATTTCCGAGTTTCCACTCTGCCCACGCTCTGGGGCGAGAAAATCGTGCTCCGCTTGCTGGACAAGGAGAATCTGCGCCTCGACATGACCAAGCTCGGCTTCGAGGCCGAGTCGCTGGTCAAATTCGAGAAGGCCATCCTGAAGCCCTACGGCATGGTGCTGGTCACGGGCCCGACCGGCTCCGGCAAGACCAACACGCTCTACTCTGCCATCTCGCGGCTGAACCAGCCCGATACCAACATCATGACTGCCGAAGACCCGGTTGAGTTTCAACTGGGAGGGGTCAACCAGGTGCAGATGAAAGAGCAGATCGGCCTCAATTTTGCGACCTCCCTGCGCGCGTTCCTGCGGCAGGACCCCAACATCATTCTGGTCGGCGAAATCCGCGATTTTGAAACCGCGGAAATCGCCATCAAGGCCGCACTCACCGGCCACCTGGTTTTGTCCACCCTGCACACCAACGGCGCGCCCGAGACCATCACTCGTTTGATGAATATGGGAATCGAGCCCTTCCTGGTGGCGACTTCGGTTCATCTGATCTGCGCCCAGCGCCTGGTACGGCGCATCTGCAAGGACTGTGCCGAGCCGGTGGAAGTGCCGCCGCAGGCTCTGATCGATGAAGGCTACACACCCGAAGAATCCAAGACGGTGCAGATCATGAAGGGCAAAGGCTGCACCACCTGCAATAAAACCGGCTACAAAGGCCGCACCGGTTTGTACGAAGTAATGGAAGTGGATGACGAGATCCGGGAACTGGTTCTGATCGGCGCTTCGGCGGTCGAACTCAAGAAAAAAGCGATTGAACGCGGCATGATCACCCTGCGCCGCAGCGGGTTGATGAAGGTCGCACAAGGCTGGACGACGCTCGAAGAAGTGGCTCGCGAAACAATCCACTAGAAACAGCAGCAG
>JBEKXC010000070.1:0-20710 GCA_049512435.1 Terriglobales bacterium
GGGCGAGGTGGAGAGCAGGACCTCGACCAGCGAGCCATCTTTCCGCTGGCGGCGGGTCTCCAGCGAAAGTTTGCTTTGCGTTTTGATACATTCGCCGATCCACGCGGTTTCCGCATAGCGATCGGGCGGCACGATGAGCTCGTCGAGACGTTTTCCGGCAGCCTCAGCCGCGCTAAAACCGAAGACCTGGGTGAATTCTCCGTTGACCCGCAAAATGCGCAGTTCGTGGTCGATAATACTGATCGCTTCGGGCGCGTTCTCGATGATCTGCTCGAAGTAGGCTTTCTCCACTGCGAGCGGGTTTTCTGCGGCATGGCCGTTAGTGGGCGCAAGGGCCGGGGCCTGATTAGAGATGGGATTGGAAATGGGATCGAGAATGCGGGTAAGGGTCGGCGGCGCAGCGTGCTCGAGAGGATCATGCTCCAGAGAATTCTGGAGCGCCTTCACCAGCGGCAGGTCGGTCGTAGTTGCCGGCGGGGCGATTTTCTCCCCCATACAGTCCTTTCCCACAATGCACTAACGATAGTGTGAATGGTAAGCGGGCTCAGCGATTTGCCGGTAGTTACCGGGGTAATGGAGGTTGCAAGCGTGGGCGTTGCAGAAAGGGCTCAGCAGAGATTCGTCAAGACTACGCAGACCTGGTGCAGGGTCAGCTTTTGCTCCTCGGTTAATACCAGAAATTCGAATCCGCAGCGCAGGCCGTCGCTATAGCGCACCACGGCTCGCAGCTTGATGACGTGAGGCTGGAGCGGTATGGGAAATTCCAGGGAGACAACTTCGCCGGACTGCAATTCGCCGCTGAGGGTCGCTCCAAGGCCATCCATGCCGAGTTCGCTGGTTCGGCCCCAGCAGGTGGTTGTCAGGCCTTCGCGAAACACCGACACCTGAATGCGTACGTCGAAACGATAACGCGAGAAACGCCGCATCTGGCGTTGAAGTTTGGCAGCCGCTTGTGAATGGACGCTCAATCGAGCTTCTCCATTTCGGATATCCCTTGTGCACCGCGTCAATTTGCGATTGTGCTTGAGTGCGAGGGTTGTCCTCAACGGCATCAAAGTCCATGTACCAAAGATAACGCGCATTACAGCATGGGAGGTGAGCGGTTTGGCGGAGAAATCGGCAGGTAGTGCAATAGAGATTTTTCGTCAACTGAACGGGGGGACTACTGGGATGGTACGAGTCCCAAGCTGTTATACGCCCGCCCCATGTGGATAGAATTTCACGCTAGTTTCACACTGCAATCTGGCTTTATCCCGCCCGTGGGAGTACCATAATCCGCACTGGGCAAGCCTTTTGAGACAATGGCGGTCATTCGCCTGACTGGCAAACATCCCCGATAAGGCGTGCCCAGCTTAATGCGACGGTCACCCCCATGACCATGCACCGATTCGCGGAGCTATTTGCTGGCGTTGCCGTGCTGCTCTGGTGCAGTCGATTCGTGTTCGATCTGCTGCGTGACCGCCTGCATAATAGACATTCCAAACAAAATAACGGAGGAAAACGTGAAAACAACCTTGATGTTTGTGTGCCTCTTATCGCTTTGCAGCCTTACCCTGTTAGCCCAGACCGGACAAAGTCCCCGGGTTATGCATACGAAGGAAGGGTCTGCGATTCACGTTCCGCCGCAGGAACCACCGGCGGGTTTGAAAACGATCTACAGCAATCTGGGTAAGTCGAAGACGGATCTTTACCTCGACACCTGGGGCTACCTTCTTTCGGGACCAAACTCTGGCGTTGGTGTTGCCTATTTCGACGCGATACCCTTCACCCCGAAATCCGACTCCCATGTTTCGGAGGTGGAGGTTGCGGTGCAGTATCTCGGCGCGGGAGCCAACCAGGTGAATCTCAGCATCTATTCGAATTCGGGCGGCGTTCCGGGAACGCTGCTGGCAGGTCCGGTGACGGTAACGAATCTGCCTGACGCCGGAACCTGCTGCACCCTTGCCGTTGCCAGCTTTACCCCGCTTGCGGTCACCGCAGCAACCCAGTACTGGGTGGTTGGAGACACACCCCTCACCGGCACGGGAAGCGACTTCGAGGGATGGTGGGCGTTTGTTGTCCAGGGGACCACTCCGCCGGTGGGGACATACTACGAGGAAAGTTGGTCCACGACCCCTGGCCTCGAGGAAGCCGCCGGCGAAGTGCTGGGCACGATCCCATAGTCTGTTAAACAGATTTCAGCTCGCTGATGTAACCAGGGCGTTCGCACTCAGAACGCTGCTATTGGTGCAATCGCTCGTAAAGCCGAGTAAAGCCGCGTGACAGATCGACCTGTGGCATCTAACATCATTATTGATACTGGGGTCGTCTGAATTCTTATGTCTTACCGCTCAAACGCCGCCGAAGCCTGGCATTCCGATCCGCAGTCTACGGCGGCACAGGCGGATATACCGCTGGATTTGCTCCCGCCGTCGAACCTGACGCAGCCGCTCTGGAGGTCGCTGGCCGGTAATCTGCGCGACACCTTTGCGCCGGAGAAGTTGCCGCCGCTGGAGCTCACGTCGCGGCCGGTGAATGTCGGGCTGTTACTTGGGGACCGTCTGCGTCTGCCGTGGTTTCGCACGGTGTTCACCAACATAGGAGACGTGATCTCGCCGGAAATTCTGCCGCCGCTGGAACTGGAATCGCGGCCCGTTGATGTCGGTGAACTGATCACCGATCAACTGAGCCACTTCTGGTGGGGCTCGCTGCTGAGGAATCTGGCCGATCGTGTCGCACCCGAAACGCAGCCGGCTCTGAATCTGACGGCCAAGCCGATTCTGGACATTATTCCGAAGTCATGGATCCTGCTGCCGCTGTGGTCGGAAGTGGTGGACACGCCGAAAGTGTTTTACCCCGACAAGCCGAAGCCCGCGGATGCCTCGAGGACAGTCAATCTGCAACCGGTGGCGCAACCGGGGAAGCGGGAAGCGCTCGCAGAAGCTCTGGTAAGGGAACCCACCGGCACCGACTTGCTGCGCGACCTGCGCCGGTCGCGGATTCGACAGCGCATCTGGGTTGGACTGGCAGCCGTGCAAGTTCTCTACTTGTTTTGGGGTCTTCTGACTGGATTGTTTCACGCATACATCTTGAGGTCCTAGCCCGCCGCGCGAGGACGCCCGTCGCTCCACTAAACCTTCAAGCTTACTGTCTTAAGCCCATCCAGCCTTCGGCAATCACCATGGAATTTCCGGGATTGCGGGCATCGTACTTCACTGAGGTCGGCAGGCCGAGCCGGCAGGAATGCAGATTGATCCACTGCCGCAGATAGGTGACGTCCTGCGAGGCTTCATAGGAAACGCCGGCTACGTCGTACTGGTAAATCAGCATGGTGGCGGGGCGGTTGACGGCAGTCGTGATTTCCTGCACATCAATCACTGTGCCGTCGGTGATGCGTCCTACGGTATTCAGCCAGGTGCGGCGTTCGAGTTCGACATCATTGGCATTCTTGGGTTTGCGGCGCAGAAGGGCATAACTCGCGAGGGCGACGCCAATTATGCCCAGCGCCAGGGTATAGAGACGAAGCGAAATCATTGGTAAACGGAACCTGAGCCTTTCAAAGTACTTTCAGCATAAGCTGGAACCTCCGTCGCCGCCAAGGGCACCAAGGTGCGGAAGCGTGATCCCTCATCCTGTGGCCGGGGTGTCGCCGGGCGGGACGCCCGGCTCTCCACTAACAAAGACAGACGAGCTGGGACTGCTCATTATTTTGAAACGGAAAGTTTGACAAATTTTGACAAGAAAGATTTGACAAGAAAGTGACAGTTTGTTGACAATTCGGCGGCGCCGCAGGTCTAGATTTCTTGTGCGTCGGGCCGCGGCTTCCGAGCTGAGTTTTCTGAACTCAGTCTTCCGCACCCCGTTTTCTGGACCCGGTTTCCTGGCGACGGCTTCAACGAGCTTAACGCGCCCTACGACGCCAAAGTAGTGGGCGATTATACGGGGCTAACGGCGCCGTAGTGATGAGTTGAGTCTCGGGGAACAGGGGCTGGTCCCACACCCGGCCCCTGGTTTTTTCTTTGGCTAAGTGCGGCCTTGGCTCCGGTTTTGGTAGTCGCGCCAGGGAGTCAGCACTTTGTACCGCGGGGTCGCCGTGACGGTTTTCTTGGTCGAAGCCAGCAACTTTCGCTTGATGAGCCAGCTGACTGCGGCCTGCGCCGAGCTTTTTGACACTCCAATGCACTCAGCAATCTGCCGGTAGCTGGCCTCGACCACATTTCCTTTTCGCTGTTCTTTTCCCTGCTCCTTTTCTTGCTCTTTTCCCTGCTCGCGGGTAAACCACAAATAAACCAGAAAACTCACGACGCGGCGGTCATGGCCGACGAGGTCGCGCATCAAGACGTCGATCACGTAGTCGTCTATCGTAATCATCTGTCACATCCATTGGGCTGAATCCTGCTATACCGACTGTCAATATAGCATCAAATGGGCGATTGCATCCGCGCGCTCTCTTTTCTATTCTCGTCTTCTCTCGTCTTCGGGTTATCGACCGGCTTCACTACTTTTGAAGGAGATCAAAAAATGATTCGTGGTATCAAGTTTGCTTGTGTTCCAACGCGCGATCAGGATCGCGCCTTGAAGTTCTTCACCGAAAAACTCGGCTTTCGCGTAATGACCGACCAACCCTTTGGAGCGCAGCGCTGGATTGAGCTGGGCATCCCGGGCGCCGAATCGCAGCTCGTTCTGTTTACTCCGGAAGGGCACGAAGACCGCATCGGCGGATTTCAGCCGCTCGCGTTCTGGACTGATGACGTGTTCGCCACCGCCAAGACGCTGAAGTCCAAGGGAGTGGAGTTTGCGGTCGAACCGAAGAAGGAGCCTTGGGGCACGACGTCTATTTTCAAGGACGCCGACGGGAATCAGTTTGTGCTGTCGAGCAAGTGAGCTGCGCGGACAGGAGTGTCCGCGCCATACGATCCAGATTACGACCGGCGGCGATAGTAGATGTTGAATTCAAATCCCGGATTCGGGGGAAAGATCTCCGCGATCTTCCGCAACCGCTCTGCCATCGGAACCGGCGCCAGCAGCGGATAGTCGCGCTCGCGCAGATCGTAGTAATCGACGTCCAGGTAGAGCGAGAGCAAGTAAATCGAAATCGCGTCCGCGAAGCTGGCGGCCAGATACTCGTTCCTGTATTTCTCCTGCTCCGGACCGTTGGCGGTAGCGAACTTTCGCGCCTCCCAGGCGTCGAGCGAAGTTTCTCCGCGCACACCGGACTCCACTTGCTGCCAGGCCAGGTCGGCGAAATTCTGGGACACGCCGGCGCGTTCGACCAGCGCGTGCCCGACATTGATATAGAACTCGAAGGCCACCGAAAATTTGTCGTCCATTAAGCGGGTCGAGATGAAGACGCACTGCGCATCGCCCAAATTCAGGTTGCGATGGCAAACCGCGTTGTCGCTGAGCACAACATCATAGCGGTCCGCAATCACAGTCTGATCGCCCTGAGTCACGGTGAGGGGCACGAAGTAGTAGGCTTTCCGAGTGAGCGCGGCCGCCACCGACACCGGCACTGCCGCAATCATGCGGTCGAGATCGTTGTCGGCAATGGTGATCTCGCCCGAGCGGGCGTAGCAGATGCCGTTCGGAGCTTGTGAAACCGGGCTGCTTTGCACGATCTCCGCGGGGCTGCGGGTGATCGCGGAGGCGCTTTGCGGCATGACGATATTGTAGCGTAGTCGGGGTGCGAGAACTTCGGTGTTCACTTCCCGGGAGGGACGCGCTCCCTTGCCCCGTAAGGTCTTGCGCCGTGGTTTTGCCTTGCCCGGTAAGGTCCAATCTAAGGTCCGATCGGCCCCGCAATCTTTGTGCTTGACATATTCCCATATAGGTATATGATCTGCAAATGGCCCGGGCAGCAACTACTTCCGATGCGTTCAATGCTGTGGCCGAGCCGCGGCGGCGGGAGATCCTGAATTACCTGGCGCTCGCGGAGCGGCCGGTCGGCGACATTGTGGACGGACTTGGTCTGGAGCAGCCTTCGGTGTCGAAGCACCTGCGTGTGCTGCGGAAGGTTGGGCTAGTGAGAGTGCGTCGCTACGGGAGGCACATGCTGTATCGAACGAACGCTGAGGCAATCCGGCCATTGCACGAGTGGACCAAAACATTTGAACGTTTCTGGGCGCACCAACTGATTCGGGTCAAAGAGCGCGCCGAGGCGAAGAGCAAAGAATCGGAAAAGCAGTGAAGACAAAAAACGAGGAGGAAGTGATGAGCACGATTTCGACAGCACCTTCTGCGGGATTAAGTATCGAGAGTTTGATATTAACCATAACCCAGGAAATCCAGGTGCGGGCGACGCTAGAGCAGACCTTCGCGGCTTTGCTTGAACAGATAGGGCCGGAGAATGACACGCCGGAGGGCAAACCGATGCCGATGAAGATCGAGCCCTGGCCGGGAGGAAGATGGTTCCGCGATCTGGGCGAGGGCAACGGGCATTTCTGGGGGCAGGTGCAGGCGATCAAGCGCCCAACGTTGCTTGAGATCACTGGGCCGTTGTTCATGTCGTACGCAGTGGTTTCGAACCTACAGTACCGGTTGAGCGAGGCCGACGGCGGCACGTTGATCAAGTTTCACCACAAGGCAATGGGAGTGATTCAGGACGAACACCGGCAGAACGTGGGAAAAGGCTGGGGGCACATTCTGTCGCGCATACGCGCCCGAGCGGAAGCCGGTTCGAAGTAAGAACGCTCAAGGTAAGAACGTTCCAGTTAAGAGCGTTCCAGTTAAGAACAGGGAGGTGGTATGTGTCCAGCATGCATAGCAAGCGCAGGATGGCTGGCAGGCGGCGCGATGTCGACGGGCGGATTGACGGCGCTGCTGGTGAAATTTTTGAGCCCGAACAAAACGGCGAAGTTAGAACAAAGGAGAAAAGAAGATGGCGACGACGAGGAACGAAAACTTGAATGCGAAAGTAGTTTCACCAGCGGAATGGCTGGCGGCGCGCAAAGAATTGCTGACGAAAGAGAAGGAGTTCACGCGGCTGCGCGATGAACTGAGCCGGCAGCGGCGCGAACTGCCGCGGGTCAAGGTCGAGAAGCAATATCTCTTCGGCAGTGCAAAGGGCAAGCAGACATTAGCGGATCTGTTCGACGGACGGAGCCAGTTGATTGTGTATCACTTCATGTTCGGTCCGGGCTGGAAGGAGGGTTGTCCGAGTTGCTCGTTCCTGGCGGATGGATTCGACAGCGCCCGCATCCATCTGGCGCAGCGCGATGCCACGCTGGTCGTGGTTTCGCGGGCTACCTTGCCGGAGATCGAGGCTTTCCAGAAACGCATGGGATGGCAGTTCCCATGGGTGTCTTCGTTCGGAAGCGATTTCAACTTCGACTATCACGTTTCCTTTTCGAAGGAAGAGATGGCGCAGGGCAAGTTGTACTACAACTACGAGGTGACGAAATTTCCGTCGGAGGAAGGTCCGGGCGCGAGCGTGTTCTATAAGAATCGCGAGGGCGACATTTTCCACACGTATTCCACGTATGCGCGCGGGCTCGACATTCTGCTCACCACATACAACTTTCTCGACCTCACGCCGAAGGGCCGTGATGAAGAAGCGCTACCCCATACCATGGCATGGGTTCGCCATCATGACCGCTACGGCGATGCAAGAATTGTCGATGTGGGCAAGCTGACTTCGGCGCCGGCGGCGCAACGATAAATTTCAACCGCAGTTGTTGCCGCAGAAGTGAAAGGAGCGCAAAGATGACAACCAGGATGTTCCCGTTCCGGTAATCTATGGGCGCAGCGCCGACGAGAATCCTTTTGCCTGAACCGTGAAGGTGCGGATTCATGGTCGCGATGGTCCGCACTGTCTGGTGTAGCCTAGAAGCATGGCGAGAACGAGTTCGGACGGGCCGCGCTGGATTGGAATTCCGGCGCGCGTGTTCGCGGTCACGTTTCTGATCACTCTGCTGTCGTTCGCAGTCGCACTGCTGCTCAGCATTGTGGGGATCGTGGTGTACTCGCAGGTGAAGCACGTCGCGCCCAACCTGACGTTCGCGTACCGGCACATCGCGTTTCCGTTCGCGATCACGGCGGGTGCGATCGTGCTGGTGCTGTCGCTAGGGATGGAAATTCGGAACTACCGGCAGCGGAAAGCGTTGGCAGGGATCGAGCGCGTGAGTTGAAGATGGCTGAGTCCAAACAAATCGTGCCACGGATTGCCATTCCCGTGCCGCATTCCGGGGATTCCGAGAGCGACCGCGAGTATGCCGGGCGCGCGCTGCCGCAGTATGAAGCTGCTGTGCGCGGTGCGGGTGGAGAGCCGGTGCGCATTCCGTTGGACCTGACACCGGTTCAGATAAGGAAGCAGATCGAGCGCTGCGATGCGGTTCTGTTGCCCGGCAGCCGGGCGGATGTTGATCCGCAAAAGTACGGCGCGGTGCGCCACGAAAAGACGGCCACGGCAGACGCGAAACGAGACATGGTGGACACGCTGCTGCTGCAGGATGCTTACAACCTACATAAGCCCGTGCTTGGTATCTGCTACGGGCTGCAGTCGTTGAATGTCTACCGGTCGGGGACGCTGGTGCAGGATATCAAGTCGGCGGGCAGTAAATCGGGAATCAATCACAGCGCGGGACGGACGGTAGCGAACGCGCACACGGTAAAGATCGAGCCGGAATCACGGCTGGCGGAGATTGTGGGGGCTACTGTTGGCGCTGACGGCCGGAAGACGGTGGCGGTGAATTCTTCGCATCACCAGTCCGCCGACGCTGCGGGCGAGGGCCTGCGCGTAGTGGCGCGCTCCGCTGAAGACGGAATCGTCGAAGCTCTGGAAGGAACTGCTCCCGGACATTTTGTGCTGGCAGTGCAGTGGCATCCGGAGCGGAGTGTGAACGATGGGCCGGATGTGGCGGAGTCGGCGCACGCGATTTTCCGCGCCTTCATTGAGGCAGCGCGAGTGAAGCATGCAGAACTGGCGAGAGAGTGTGAGTCGGCCAGTAGCTAATGGATCGCCGGGCGTCCTGGTCCGTCCTTCTCAAGCGTCTGCAGCATCGTGGCCGGGCGGGACGCCGGGCGCTCCACTACTTCTGTTTCAGCAAGACCACCACATTTGCAATGGCGGCATTTTCGGTGCCCATGCCTTCCGGCGTTTTTGCTTTGATTCCGACACAGTCTGCGGGAATTCCGCACAACTTGGCGATTTGTTGGCGAATGGCGTCGGCGTGCGGGCCGATTTTTGGAGCGGACAGGATCAGCGTGGAATCCAGATTCACGAGTCCGTAGCCCGCGGTCTTGACGCGCTGCAACGCCTCGCGCAGAAACACGGCGGAGTCCGCATTTTTCCATTGCGCATCGGAAGGCGGAAACAGCGATCCAATGTCGGGGCCGGCGATGGCGCCGAGCAGCGCGTCAGTGATCGCGTGCAGCAGGACGTCGCCGTCGGAATGGCCGCCGAGACCTTGGTCGTGCGGCAGAGCCACGCCCCCGATTTTGAGCGGAATGCCGGGTTTGAATTCGTGCGAGTCCCAACCGTAGCCGATGCGCATTTCAGGTTTCAAGATTTTGATCCAGTCGTCCGGGTCTGGCCCGCGGGGGCTAAAGCCCGAGTGTTTGTGGTCCTAAGCGGCACGGCTGAAGCCGTGCCCTTCCCGTTCGTACTCGCCCATAGTTCTCGGATAGCCCCTAGACGGGGCAAGCCCCGTCTCTACACGAGTTTTTCCGCAAGCTGTGAAGCCGTGGCCTTCCCAAAACCGATTAGCTGGTTTCAGTTTTTAGATAGAACTCTGCCAGTTCCATATCGGCTGGCGTGGTGATTTTTATATTGCGCGGCGAACCCATGACGACTACGACGGGCAGGCCTGCGCGCTCGATCAGTGAGGCTTCATCGGTACCCAGGAAGCCGTCGGCTAGGGCGTCGTCGAAGGCCTTCTTCAGTATGTTGTAGCGAAACCCCTGCGGAGTTTGCGCCATCACAATGCTGGCGCGCGGGATGGTTGCTTTGATGAGCGCGCCGTCTGCGATTCGTTCCACCTGTTTCACCGTATCCACGGCGGGCCAGCCTGCGATGGCGGCTCCGTGTTTGTGCGCCGCCTGGATCACGCTGCCAATGATTTCGGGGCTGACAAACGGGCGAACCGCATCGTGCACCAGGACGATGTCTTCCGGATCGGCCGCAGTGCAGGCCAGCGCACTGGCCACCGAGTCCTGGCGATGTTCGCCGCCTTCGACCATCTGCAGGCGCTTTGTCAGGATTTCCGGGTACTGCTTTTCAACCTGGGTGCGAAAGCCGGCAATTTCGTCCTTGCGCAGAGCGATGATGATTTCGTAAACGGCTGGGGCGGCGGCGAACTTACGCAGCGTGTGGACAAGAATGGGCACGCCGCCGATTTCTTTGAATTGTTTGGTGGGCGCTTTTTTCCTGGGCTTTTCGATCGACGGGGCGGCCGAGGGCGGGGCCATGCGCGTGCCCAGTCCGGCCGCCGGGACAATGACAAACACCTTCATAGGGGCGACCAGTATAGTACAGGCTTCGGGGTTTGCGTGATGTCAAGCTGGGATTGTCTCGGCGGCGGCCTGGCGGACCTATACGAAATAAGAAGGGCACAGCCGGATGGTTTCGGCTGTGCCCCTTCTCCCGGTTATTGGCTACCATTTCTTGATTTTAGTTTTCGCAGCGGCTCTTTTTACCGCGGCTAAACCACTTAGCGTCCCCTGCTGCTCGATGGGGCCAAGCCATATGCTGAAGGTGTCTTCGTCAAGCCAGAACAACTGTGTGGCACTGGCCTGATAGACGACCACGCTGAGATCAGCGAATACGGTGGTTGGGACCGTAACGACCAACGGATTCGCCGGTGTACTTGACTCAAACATTGTGTAGCGGCCAGTGGTGCTCTCGGGAGGGGTGGTATCCGCAAGCGGAGTTCCCATGAATGTAGTCCCGATGTACCCCGAGTCGCCGCCGCCGAAGAAGTCGTCCGGGTCACCAAGGATTCCGGTCCAGTTCGTCAAAACACCGGCCGCAACCGATCCCTGGCCAACCGCGTCGAATTCGCAAATAGTGCAGAAGTAATCCTGCGCGCCAAAGGCGTAGTTGCCTGTGACGTCGGTCGGGGTGGTGTCGGTTTGCGGAATCAGAACTCCGGTGCCGACGAGAACCGCATCCAAGTCGGCAATCAGAGCGCCTCCTCCTCCGCTCGTGTTGTTCGGATCGCTCAGATTGAGAGCTGGGTCCGTAAAATAGAGCCCCAGGTTGACGACGCTTCCTACTCCGGTGCCGGCGCCCATCGTCAGGCTACTGTATCCATTGACCGCGGTTGTGCCCCCAGTGGGTATGTTCGAAACGGAATAGGTGCCCGCGATGGCCACGCCACTTGAGAAGAAACCCTCTTCATCGTCATCCGCGATACCCGCGAATGTGGCCGGAGTTGCAGTCGAAACCGTAGCAATCGAGCCCGCCGCAGCATAGAGGTCCCCGGATGCGCTGCTTTGGAACGCAAGCACAGAGGGTCCGATCGATGCATTGGTGAAAGTGGCAGTGCCTTGGCCGAAGGCCGAGCCGATGGCCGAATCGGTAAGGTCCACATCAATGAGCCGTAAGGCTTCGGGACCAACGACGTAGTAGTTGAGTGTGTTTGCGATGCCGGTGCCGGTGATCGAGCCGCGCCCGTAGAAATCGGGCGCTGAGATCACCACTCCAGCGTTGATCGGCACTCCCGTTGTTACAGTTCCAGCATCATTGACGTCGAAAAAGCCAGTCAAAGTGGTACCGGTGGTGTCGGTCGCGCCTACTCCTCCGAACACAATGGAGTCATCGAAGGTGTCCACCCCAGTAAGGGTGAAGGCAAAACCCGCGCTGGCGGAAACCGGTGTATTCGGGCTCGTCTGCAAATCCAGGCTTCCACTGGATGTTGCGAACCCATCAAACTCCTCGATGAGCGCGTGATTGTTGTTTACGAACTGGACGGCCAACGTTTCCGTCCCTGCGTTGCCCAATTCCGGGTTGCTTGTGACCAGGGTGAGTGTCCCCTGGCCGTTGACCAGCGACAGCCCGGCAGTTAGTGGTGCGATTGTGTCGGGAAGGGGTTCAGGCGACTGGATCCCAATACCGTCGTTATAGTCTTGTTCGCCGCTAATGATGTCGCCACTCGCGTCAAGGAGCACTGATCCCGTGAGGGCGTAGAAATTCGGGGTAACGAATCCCGCCTCGTACCCGCTCAGATAGAACGAGTAGACGCCTCCTCCGTTGGTCAGGTTGATGGTGGACCCCGCCGCGGGCAATGTTGAAGCCACCACTCCAAAAGGACCGGGCGCGTAATTCGCTGTGAAGATCGACGAGGTAGCGGTGCCGGTTGAGTCCGTCATATCCGTTTCCGTACTCGCTCCTCCCGCGAATGTGCCGCCCGCTCCGTTTGCACCTGGCTGAACCGTGAAAATCACCGCTACGCCGGCGCCCACCGGCGATCCGTTCGACGTCACCGCCGCGGTCAGCGGCCCATATGCTGTGGTGACCGTCACTGTTGCCGCCGGGGTCGCCCCAGTGATCCCTATGACCGGTGGCGCGCTCGACGAACTACTGCAGCCCGTCAGGAAACTTATGGCTAGGAAAACGACTGCAAGGATGCTCAGGTATGCTTTGCGGTTCATAGTACCTCCCCTGTCGATTTCCGGCCTGCACGTTCACGTGCCTGCGGTGACAATGCGAACCCGTGCTCGTTCCGGATGGTATAGACTTCGCCACCCACTTTCACGGTCCGGGTCAGGAAGACTTGCTTATCCTTAATCGTCTTCATGACGCCGGTCACCTCAACTTGCTGACCAGCGGCGACCGGTACGGCGCCCTTGCCCAGCAAAGCGAACCCCCCCAAACTTGCGTCCACTGGACCGGTGGGAGTTGAGAGCAGAATGTGGGAGCCCATGAGCATTCCCTTAGCGGGCTTCGAGAGCACACTTGATACCGTTCCACTCAGCGTGACTTCCTTGCTAATGTCGTAACTTAATGGTCCTTCACTCCTCGTCTCGACCGCCGCGGCTTGCGCCGGAACCAGCAGTCGAGGTGAGATCAAGGAAAGAAGGGCCAACGCGCATAGCCCTATAAATAGATGCTTCATCATCTAGCCTCCAGGTTGAGTTTTAGTTCAGGAGTCCCGATATGGGCCTCTGGACGCGAATCATACTCTTCTCCGCCTGTGGACACAATAGTTTCCCCACAGAACGGGTTAACTTTTTCACTGCATCGAGCGCGGGCGAGATCGAGATGGCCTCTCCATGTTGGTGCGCGGCCTCGATCACATTGGCAACGGAATTAGGCGAGATTAGGGCAGACTGGGCCACTGGCAAGAAATAGAAATAAGGTGGCGCACCGAAGTGCGCCACCGAATTGAACACAAATTGGTAAGAGCTGCTCCTCGGCTACTGTTGCTGGAAGACTCCGAGGGTTAGCTGGTTAATGTCAGTCTCGATCGCAATGTTGTCTCCTGTCGCGTCGAGCAGGTAGTAGTCGAATACGTCGGCCGTGCAGCCTGGGGCGCCTGCAGTGAACAGGGTGCAGGTCGTGAGATCCAGGCCGGTGATGGTGCCGCCGAAGATGCCGTTGGCTGCAGCGGCACCAGTAGTGACGAAGGTTCCGGTTACAGGCGCACCCGTAAATGTTTCGTCCGCTACCGCAAAAAAGTTAAGCCAGTTGACGTCGGCGAATCCACTGATGGTTCCGACTCCGTCAGCCGTAACTGGACCAACCGTGGCGAACGGGCCATCGTAATTGAAGTCCACGCCGCCGGTGCCGAAGCCGTAGGGTCCGGCGAAGGATGCAGCGGTGAATGAACCGGCTCCGGCTTGTTGTGCGCCAGTACCACCAAGGACATCAGTAAGGTCCAAGGTAATCGCCAGGGCATTGCCGTTCCCGTCCAAATAGAGCTGGACGTTATAGCTGATGGTGGCGCTGGCATCGGTCACGCCTTCTATCGTAAAGTCTCCGGCGCCGGCGGAATCCACCGCGTATGCCGGAGCCGTGACCGCGTCGGGATTGAAGGTGTCGGACCCCGTCAGATCGTTGAAGTCGACGAAGCCGCTTACGGGAGCGGGGGAGGCGGTGAGAGTGAGCTGGCCAACAGCTTGCAAAAATCCATTGCCGTCAGAGCCGCCCAAGCCAACTACATAGGTGTTACCAGCAACGGCAGCGTTAGTGAACGTTCCGGTATTCGCTCCCTGGGTGAGGGCGACGCCACCGGTAGTGCACTCAAACCCATCGTTGTTGCCTTCCGTCAGCCGTATGTGATTGGCGTCCACGATGTAGCCATTGAGAGTGAGCTCAGGGAGGACCGTGGGGTTTAGAGTAAACGTGACCCTACCGAAAGCGTCAGGGGTTACAGTAACTGTACTGGCACCGAAAGTCTCACCCTGACCAGCGAGACCTGACTGCTCATCGTTTAGGTCGAAAATGCTACCGGTACCTGAGATTCCCCCGGAGCTGTCGACGTTGATGATGCCGCCGATAGCGATTGAGCCGAAAGCAATGTCTATGCCATTAAGAACGAAGGCATAGCCGCCTGAGAGAGGGCTAGCGGCGGCAGAAGTTTGCGCGTCTAGCTCTCCATTGGACTCAGCCGAAGCGTCGAACTCGGCAATGAAGGTCTTGCCGGTGGTGCTGAGCGGAAGCACGGTACCATTGATAGTCTCGGTGCCGCCTACTCCCACGTCGGGGTCTGTAGAGGTGCAGACCGCCCCGAGGCACGTTACCAGAGTGATCTGCACGTTGCCATCGGCGGTAACGGTTACAGCGCTGCCGGTGGGATTGATCTGGTCGAAGAGATCAGGAAAGTCAATGTCGTTGAAGTCCTGTTCGCCCGCGGTGATCGCCCCGCTGGCGACGGTGAAGGCCCCGGCGACAGTATAAACACTCTCATCGGTAAAGTCCCATCCAGACAGCGAGTATACGTAGTTGCCGTCGGCCAAGGTGGCCCCACCGATGGTAATGGCGGAAGTGCTGGCGGCTATTGAAGTGCCGGTCACGGTTGCGGTGATAACGACGTTGGTCGTGACGAAGGCGGGTGCCGTGTAGGTGACGGCGGCGCCGCTGGCCGTGGTGGGAGCACTAAACGTGCCACAGGCTGTAGTGGCGCAGGTTACGGACCACGTAACGGTATTTGTCGTATTGGTTAAGGTTGCGGTGACGGGGGTAGCGCTGTTGACGGTCAGGGGGCTCGAAACACTACTCAATGAGATCGTGACGGGGCCGGGGCCGCTGCTGCATGCAACCAGCGCGGCAATCATGCCCAGGGTGATCGGAAGAAGAATCAGTTTGCGGAATGTCATCGGGCACCTCCGTTTAGCTTAACCAGGAGTTTGTTTTCGGTTCCGGGACGCTGCGAGCGAGCGGACTGTCCAAGCAGCAGAGCTCCGTTTTTACCGCGCACCGTGACGGTTTTGTCGTCGACGGTCAGTTCGCGGACGAGCAGATAACTCTTCTTCCCGTGCAGTGACGTCATAGCCCCAACGATTTGGACCGGCACTCCTGCGTGCAAGGCCTCTTTTGTTTCCTTGTTCAGGAAAGACCCGACGTGGGCATCGAACTGACCCTGCGGGCCGGCGACCAGCAGATGCATCCCGGCCGGGCTGCCCGCCACGTGCTTGGTGACGACTTTCTGGATGGTTCCATTGAAAGTAATTTCATGCGCCGCGTCGTAGACAGGACCAAAGCCTCGCCCAACACGGGATTCGGGTGCCGCATAGGCACCGAGTGGAATAGCCAAGACCGCAAACAGGGCGGTCAGCAGCCCCGCGATCATTCGAGTGGGTTTCGTCAGACAGTTACGACTCATTGATGGTCTCCTTGGCACAAAGTTTATTGGGATTGGGCGATACTCCGATAGACGGATTGCGGCGACACGCGGTGTTTGCTCTACAGAAGGCGCATGGCGCTACGAATAGCCGTTTTACATTGGCGTCCAAAGTTAGGTTGTCCGGAGTTCCCGATTTGGGCCTCTGGCCGCGAATCATACTCTTCTGGCACCTGTGAATACAACGAATTTTCGAGAAGCCCGTTCCTACCTTGAGTCCAGAAGCTAGTCGGCGGCGCGGTCGGCGATCGCCGAGGCGGGCTTTTTTGCCGTGTCGGAGGCCGGTCCAGTGGTTCCTGTCGCCGGAGGCACGGTCGCCGGAGGTACAGTCAGAGGAACAGTCAACGGTGGCGGCGACGCTCCCCGGGAGTCGTGACGGCTCGTCCCGCGCTCATCCCACTTGCCAAAGATCATCTTGCCTGCGGTAGTCTGCAACACCGAGGTTACGGAGATATCGATGGTCTTACCAATCATCTTGCGCGCGTTATCGACGACTACCATGGTGCCGTCATCGAGATAAGCGACGCCTTGGTTATACTCTTTCCCTTCCTTCAGGATAAATACCCGCATTATTTCCCCGGGCAGAACGATGGGCTTGAGCGAGTTGGCCAGTTCATTGATGTTGAGAACAGCCACGCCCTGCAACTGGGCGACTTTGTTGAGATTGAAGTCGTTCGTGAGGATCTTGCCTTCATACACTTTGGCCAGTTCGATGAGCTTCATATCGACTTCGCGAACGCTGGGAAAGTCATCTTCCACGATCTGTATCTGGACGGAAGCAGTTTTTTGGAGACGTTGCAGGATGTCGAGGCCGCGGCGCCCACGATTGCGTTTGAGCGAATCGGCGGAATCGGCTACCAGTTGCAATTCGCGGAGCACGAACTGCGGGATCACGATCAGGCCATCGAGGAAACCGGTCTCAGCGATGTCGGCGATGCGGCCGTCGATAATAACGCTGGTGTCGAGTATCTTGTAACTCTTCTTGCCCGACTTTTCGCCGCCGAAGATGCCGCCTAGCGCCGCCAGATTGAGCAGGTCGCCTTTGTTAGCGCCGACCGCCAATCCCACGTAGGCCATGATCAACATGACCATGATCTGCAGGAAACTTTGCGTAGGACTGGCGGGGATGCTGTTACGAATGACGAGCGCAAAGAGATAAGCGCCAATGATGCCGAGCACGCTGCCGATGGCGGAGCCAATCAGGCGCTTCAGGCTCATCACTCGCAGCCTCCACTCGAACATGACGATGGCGGCGCCGATCAACAGACCGACGGCAGCAGCATAGTTTGGGGGCAGGCTAAACGGACGAATGAGAAAGCAGATAATACCGACGACGAGGACAAACAGTAAGCGTATGAGTACGATGTCCACGAGTAAGACCTCTCTCGGGGAAGGTACCGCTCGATGCGATTCCCGCCCCCGCTGGTCGCCCAGGGCGAACTATATTATTAAGAGCCCTGCGCCAGCGTTCTATTCACGGAGCTGTAGGAAAAATGAGAATGTGCCCCGTGCCGGTCATAGCCGGAGTACCACAAAAGTATCGGAAGCAGTATATACCCGGTTGGGAACAGGAGCCAGCCCTTACCTTTTCACCTTTATCTCGTGGTCTTTCTCTTGGTCTTTTAACGAGCCCGGCTTCCTTACGACTTGGGGCAGACTTCCGGGCGGACGAAATCTGTACGACGGGTTACTGCCCACTTCACATGCCGTCGTAATTCGGGCCGCCACCGCCTTCGGGTGGAACCCAGGTAATGATTTGGTAAGGGTCCTGAATGTCACAGGTCTTGCAATGAACGCAGTTGGCGGGATTCAGGCTGATGCGCTTGCCATTGGGCGCGTCCGAGTCGTCCACCATCTCGTAGACGTTTGCGGGGCAGAAGTTCTGGCACGGGCTGCTAAACTCTTTCACGCAACGATCGTTACAAACATTGGTGTCTTGAATCAGCAAATGTGCCGGCTGATCCTCTTCGTGCTTGGTTCCGGAATGATAGAGGTCGGTGAGTTTGTCGAAGGTGAGCTTGCCGTCACCTTTTGCCGGGCCAAGCAGTCGCGCCTCCGGGCCGCCATCCGCGGGCAAATTGGCGATTGGTCGTAAGTTTTCGTACCCGGCATGCGAGGGCGCGCGGTTGCGCAGGCCGCCGTCGAAGAGTTGCTGTAGCGCGGTGTTGAACATGCCCGCGACCATGCCATTCTTGAATCCCTGGTGGAAGTTGCGCACTGGCCACAGCTCATCGCGAATCCAGCTGGTTTCAACGCGCTGCTGGAACTTGCCGAGAATTTCTGCTGATGTTGTCGCCGACGAATTCGGCTTCACCAGCGCTTCGAACGCCGTCTCGGCAGCCAGCATGCCGCTTTTGATCGCGAGATGAATTCCTTTCAGGCGCGCTGAATTCAGGAAGCCGGCGGAGTCGCCGACGATCATCCAACCATTTCCGGCGAGCGGCGGCAGCGACCACCATCCGCCGTAGGGAAGCGACTTAGCGCCGTAGCGGATCATCTTGCCGCCAGCGAGTAACTTGGCGATGAAAGGATGTTGCTTGAACGTCTGCAGAACATGTTGCGGATCGAGGCGCGGGTCACGATAATCGAGCCCGGTAACGAAGCCGAGCGAGACGATGTTGTCTTTCGAGCTGTCACCCTTCGAACCATAGATCCACGCGCCGCCGTATTCTTTCGTGGTCAGCGGATAACCCATGGTATAGATGACTTCGCCCGCCTGGATGCGGCCGGTCGGGACTTCCCACAATTCCTTTACTCCTACTCCATAAGTCTGCGGGTTACGATCTTTCATCAGGTCAAACTTCTGAATAAGTTGCTTGGTGAGCGATCCGCGAGGGCCTTCGGCGAGCACGACGACCTTGGCTTTTATGTCGTAGCCGGGCTCGAAGTTCGATTTTTGCTGGTTCTGTTTGTCGACGCCCTTGTCGTCGGTGCGGACTCCGATGACACGATCGCCGTCTGGGCCGCGGTCGTCGTTCGTTTCAAAGAGCAGTTCCGATCCGGCAAAGCCGGTGAAAATCGTGATCCCCGCTGCTTCGACTTTGCTCGCCAGCCACTTCACGAAACGGTTGATCGAGATGACGTAGTTGCCGTGATCCCGCAGCGGCGGAGGCGTGAGGGGAAGCCGGTAATGGCCCTTCCGCGTGAGGAAGTAGACGCCTTCTTTGTGAACTACGGCGTCGATCGGAGCTTCGCTTTCGAATCCCGGCAGCAATTCTCTCATGGAGCGCGGATCGAGGAGCGCGCCGGAAAGACAGTGCTGTCCGGCTTCGCGCGCTTTTTCGAGCACGTAGATGTTTTCTTTGCTGAGCTGGCGCTCGGGATGACGCGCGTTGTCGTCTTTATTATTGTGATCATCGATCAACTGTGAAAGCCGCAGCGCGCAGGCCATGCCGGCGGGGCCACCGCCGACGATGACGACATCGGCGGGCATTTCAGGATGCTCGACGCTGGGAAGAGGCTTGCGGAAGATCAGAGTCATGGTTTGATGGCCGAAAAAGGAAGGATAAATCTTTTTCGGGCTGCTCGCCTCACCATTTTTTGAAAATGACCGCGACGGCAGCGATGATCATGACAAAACCAACGAGATAGTTCCACTTCAGCGGTTCGCGAAGATATAGAACCGAGAAGACTGAAAACACAGTTAAGGTGATGACTTCCTGAATAGTCTTCAACTGCGCCGTCGTGAACTCGTAAGACCCGATGCGGTTGGCGGGCACCTGGAAACAGTATTCCGCGAACGCGATGAGCCAGCTGATGACGATGACCTTAAACAGAGGCGCATGGCGATACTTGAGATGGCCATACCAGGCGAAGGTCATGAAAATGTTGGAAAGGGTCAAGAGCAGAATCGTGGTCATGCGGATATGTTGCCTGATTCCGGAGTAATGTTGTCAAGATGCCCGCATCGCACGTACTTCCCGTCTTTGATCCAAACCTGGCGCTCAGACTATTATGGCAATCGCGGGCCGCGTCTCTCTCGAAATGTTGCAGCACTACGCGCATGTTGGGTTAGAAGCCAAAAGGCGAGCAGTCGAGGCAATGTCGGGAGATGGCCATGAGGCAGGCGGTCACGTCACAAAATACGTCACAAACAGGCCGGAGAAGGCGGAAGAAGCGGCAGGCGGATCGCTAAACCAAACAAAAGATTGGTCGGGGAGAGAGGATTTGAACCTCCGACCCCCTGGTCCCGAATTCAGTAGAGTCAACAACTAACTCATTGGTCTGCTATCGCTTACGAATCTTGGGTGCAAACTCAGTTGCACCCATGCACCCAATCGACTTGCCCCTTGAAAGGCGGGGCTGGGTAATGTTGCTTCAGCTGGGCGGAGGAGACAGGTAGTCCTCGATTGTGAAAGGAAAGCTAGGAGGTGCGGTCCAAAAAGCTACCCATTGCAACCTGGAGTTATACGCCGCCTGAGTCGCAAAGGCCTGGCCATATTGCAGACCCTGGGTGGGATCTGTCAGATAGTAGGTTTCGGCGATCCCGTACAGGCGAGGCGCGCCCAGCGAAGGCAAGGTTGTATTGGCATCATCGAGCACTCGCTGCAGAAGTTGGTCGTAAGTCGCACCGGTCGAAGTCAGATAGAGCCCGATATCGATGCGTGAGTCCGCGGGTCGAACGTTCGTACACAGGTGGTCGTCAGCGCAGTTAACGTGTCCAGCTGGCGGCGGCAGACGAGTCTTTCGCCAACAATCTGATCATGGTTGCTGCGTTAGCCTATATTCAGCAGATGCGGGACGCTATCGCGCCTAAACCCCGAGGATTTACTGCGATCGGCGTTTTCTTGTTCTTTGGCGCCGTCATGGCGACTTTCGCCGCAACTACTTTGCTTCGGCGAGGCACGCCTCTTGATCGTCTCTGGGCTCTCAATCCGACTGCGTACAACCAGCTCGCGCCTCTGGGCGGTATTGTTTTGATTTTCTTCCTGGCGCTCGCGGTGACTCTCATA
>JBEKXC010000071.1:0-21020 GCA_049512435.1 Terriglobales bacterium
TATCCTCGTATCCAATTTTGGTGATGGCACCATTAGCGCATTCGACACGCAGGGTAATTTCATGGGCCAGCTCACCAACTCTTCGGGCGCCGCGCTGGTGAATCCCGGCATGTGGGATATGGTGTTCGGTGGAGGCGGTGGTGCCAATGATCCAGGCACTCTTGGCACTCTTTATCTCACGGCCGGAGGCAGCAACCAACCCAACTTTCCGCCCGGAGGCAACACCACCGCTGTATTCGCCAGCGTTGTCCCGGCAGCGGCGGTCGGCAACCCAGGTTTTTCTCTGAGTCTCTCCGCCCAAAGTGTAACCGTCGCGTCGGGCGGTTCGGCTAACCTGATGATCAGCGCTAGCGCGGTTGGAGGATTCAACGGCCAGATTGCGCTTTCCTGTTCCGCGCCCGCTGGTTTGAGCTGCGCTTTCAATCCCACAACGATCTCTCCCGGTTCGAGCACGTCCTCTTCGACCTTGACCATCTCTGCCGCCTCGACCCCGCCGGGTGGCGGCGGCTACGGCGTCTTCGGGATGGCTCTAGTCCCTGGACTATTGGGAGCCGTTTTCGCAATGCGCAAACGGAAGACACTTACGCGCAAGAGCATTGTGTCGACGACCGTGCTGGGGTTGCTGCTCCTCATCTCATTGTTTGCGGTCGGATGCGGTAGCAGTTCAAAAGGCCAAGCGCCCGCATCCCAGGTCAACTTGACCGTCACGGGCACATCCGGCTCAATAACCCAGTCCAGCGTTGTAGCCATCAACATCAACTAAAACAACAGCCCCGGCAAGAGTGCACTCCGTGCGCTTTTGCCAGGGTCCTTCATAACTGGTATTACGTGGCTCTGACAAGAAGATGACGACGATTTGACCCGCCGATGACAACTTAATGTTTCGCCGGCCATAGGCTCATCCCATGCGACGTTGAAGACTTCGCAATCTGACTTAGCTCAGAGAGAGAAAGATCGAGAGGAAAAAATAATGAAAAGATTCTCTTTGTTGGCATCCGTGGTCGCGCTTGGCATTGGAACCGCATCCATGTTGCGCACCGATCTCCATAATCGCTTTCCCAGTCTGCACGAGAACGTTGCTCAGATCAACGACGGAGCATTTCGGGATGGATTGTATCTGGGGAGACTTGCAGCCGAGCGCGGTGCTGAGCCCCACGTTGCGATTGGCCGGTGGGCAACCTTGGAGGATCGGACGTCTTTCACGACCGGCTATCAACGGGGATACGGCGAGTTTCTTGCCAGCCGAGCGGCGCCGACCGCGCACGAACGCCGTGCAGAGTAAGCCTCTGCGCGCGCCTTCACTCACGAAAAGACTTTTGAGGCATTGCTCTTTGCGAGGTGCACTATGAAACTGAAGAACTTTCTTCTTGTAATCGCTCTGATGTTAACGATTTGTATTTCCAGCCGGCAAGTGGTGAAGGCGGGAGCTCCGGCACCGGCTGTGGCCAGCGCCGGTGCAGCGGTCGTAAAAGGCGTGGTCAAATTCGAGGGTACCCCGCCGAAGGCCAAGCCAATCAGCATGGCCGCTGACCCAAGCTGCGCCAGGCAGCATCCTGGACCCGTTCTTACCGCGGAGGTCGTCACCGGTTTCGGAGGCGGGTTACAAAACGCACTCGTCTTTGTCGCTGATGGGGTGGGCGATCGAACCTTCGATCCACCCAAGGAACCGCTTGTCATTTCTCAAAAGGGCTGCCTGTATCAGCCGCATGTCCTGGTGGTGCAGGCAAACCAGGCCTTCGAAGTTGTGAACAACGATCCGACTGCACACAACATTCATCCTACGCCGGCCAACAACCGGGAGTGGAACAAAGCTGAGGTTCCGGGTGCCACGGTGGAAGGAGCGTTTGCGCGGGAAGAAATCGCGATCCCGGTTAAGTGCAACATCCATCCCTGGATGCGGGCGTATATTGCTGTTCTCAAGAACCCCTATTTTGCTTTGACAAAGCAAGATGGCAGCTTTGATCTGCCCAATCTGCCACCTGGGACATACACCATCAAGGTCTGGCACGAGACACTAGGCACATCAACCCAGACGATCACGATTGGTGCAAACCAAACGAAGGAGATCAATTTTGTTTTCAAGAGCATGTAAGCTGCACCAGCCAGCTACCCTGCCGAGGAATATTGGTCGAGCTGCGGCGTTTCGCATGTTACTTGAACAAAATTGTAAACGATAAACATCGTGGATAACTCGCGCCAGTTACCACCTTACTCACCGCTCCAAACATGATGTGACGTTGTTACACGCATTTATTAAAAGAGATGCCAATTAAATGACATCCTTGTGACGATTAAATGACATTCTTTGCGCATCTCGTCGTTCAGCCGCTGCGTCTAAGCCACAGTACCCGTACCGCATGAACCAAATCACAAGCAAAAAGATTGAACTAACTATGAAAGACAAGGAACTTGTCCTACCCACCAGGCGTTCAGTTGATCGCCGTTCTTTTATGAAAGGCAGTCTTCTGGCAGGGGGCGCAGCCGTAGTGGGCGCCGGTTTGTTAACGAATGCAACTTTGGCCCGTGCACAAGGAGGCGGTTCTCTCGGGGCCGGCGATGTCGCCATCCTCCAATTTCTGGCGGCGGCAGAACTGATCGAGGCCGACCTGTGGACACAGTATGCGGAACTGGGTGGTATCGGCAACAATCCACCCATTGAGGTAGACCCGAACCAACCGTTGAACAACTATCAGATCGCCTTGTCGAATCTCGATCCCGATGGCCCGCAATATATCGCCAGCAACACGCTCGACGAAATCAGCCACGCTACTTTCCTCAATGCCTATCTTCAATCCAGAGGAGCCGAGCCGGTCGACTTCAGCCAGTTCGCGACTCTGCCGGGAAGCACAGCTGCGGGATCATCGGGTAAGTTGCGGCTCACGAACCTCATGCAGCTCAACGTCGACACCAGCTGGTACGTTCGTTACCGCAGCCAGACCAATCCTGACCTCGGCGCCACCTTTCCTCAGGCGCTCACTCTCCAAAATGTTTATGCCATTCCCCGAAACAACAACGATTTCAATGGCGCTCCCAACCCCAACTTTCCCGGTAACGATCATGTTCAGGCGATCGCCAATGTTGCGGGTTTTCACTTCGGACAAATCGAGCAAGGCGGCTCGAGTCTTTACGCAGCCTTGAGTCAAAAAGTGACGGATCCCGAAGTGCTTGAGATCACCCTGGGGATTGGTGGAGACGAGATCGCTCACTTTTTGGAATGGGTTGATTTTTCAGGTAACGGAGTGCAAGCTCCCGTGGCGCCGTTCACGGACGCCATAACCGGCCTGTCATTCCCTAATTTTTTCAAACCACTCAAGAAGAAGACTCAGCCCAGTCTGATCTTCCCCGTCCCGGTTGTATTCAGGGGCGATCTTCCTCAGGTCTCGATGATTCGTCCGCTCACGGATAAATTTGCAGGCGCCGTGGCTGCCGTGAATGCCCTCACGGCCAGCGGCCTCTTCATCGGCCAAAGCCAGCAGTTCTTCAACCTGCTGAACGCTATGGCGGTCGCAGCCGATGCTGCAGTCCGCTCGTAACCTGAGCTCTAACTGTCCGCTTTGTTGCTGATTCTCTCCTGGCGGACGCTGTACGGTTTCATGGAACGGCGTCCGCATTTTTATAACGATTTGCCAACTGCATTTCTTTTCATCTGAATCGAAGGAGCTCTCATGTTTGAAGGATTGTTTCAACCGATGCATCTGCTGATTATTTTCGGAATTGCCCTGCTCGTGTTCGGACCTAAGAAACTTCCGGAACTGGGCAAAGGAATCGGGGAAAGTATCCGAGGCTTCAAGTCAGCCATGAAAGCTGACGAAGAGAAGCCGTTTAGCTCAACAACCACTATTGCCAATGACCAAGACCTAACTAAGGAGTGAATCGTGGGTTTCGGCACTGAAATCCTGTTCATGCTTATGCTCGCACTGCTGGTATTGGGACCGAAGCGGCTGCACGCAATGCTGGGACACGTAGCGCGGGCTAAAGCTGAACTCGAGAATGCGACGCGCAGCATAAAGTCTCAGCTCGCTGCAGAACTCCATGCCGAGTCTCGGGACAGGAGGCACGTAAACTCATCTTCAAAATAACCGCCTTGAGTGTTGAAATCCACCTTGCTGCGTGAGGCAGATACGAGGGCTCCATAAAATCTTCGTACAGTTGCCGACCACCTGTTTTGGCCCGGACCAGTCCATTTCCGAGCTATGATGGGCTCATGTCTGCACCCAATTTAAAAAGCAACTCCACATTTCGACGAGAGTCTGCGACCCTGTGGGAACCGAACGATCCCTCGCCAGATCGGTACTGATACAGTCAAGTTGTCAGTTACGGTATCCGCCGCTGCGAATTCGACGAGTACCTGCTGAGACGTAGTGGGGCTCGCTGCCGGGAGGAGACCGAGGTCCGCAGTATCGAGCGGGTGGACGACGGATGGTTTCTGGCTCGCGCATGAGAATCCTCTCGCTGTTTATAATGGCCGAATCGGTTTGGAAATGGATCCACCGCCTGGGAGGACCTGGATTAATGGCGGCCAGCGCTGAATGGGGGCGATTAATCAGGTACATTCGGATTTGCAATTTGGAAGCGCTTGATTTCGGATGGAGATAGGCTATGGAAGTAAATCCCCTGGCAGGAACAATCCCGGCGGCTTCGAAGTTGGTCGACGTACCGAAACTCGTAACCTCTTATTACGTCGAGCAGCCAGACCCCACAGTTCCCGAGCAACGCGTCGTGTTCGGCACATCAGGACACCGAGGCTCGGCCTTCAACCGGGCATTTAACGAGTGGCACATTCTCGCAATCACCCAAGCGATTTGTACCTACCGGAAACGCCACCGAATTAGGGGACCGTTGTTCCTTGGGAAGGACACCCATGCGCTCTCTGAACCTGCCTCTGCGAGCGCTCTTGAAGTTCTAGCAGCCAACGACGTCGAAGTGATGATCGCCGCAGGCGAGGAATACACTCCGACTCCTGCTGTTTCGCATGCCATTCTGTCGTACAACCGTGGACGAAAGTCCGGACTGGCTGATGGAATTGTGATTACGCCCTCCCACAATCCGCCAGAGGACGGCGGCTTCAAATACAATCCACCTGCGGGTGGACCCGCGGACACGGACGCAACAGGCTGGATTGAGGCGAAAGCGAACGAATATCTTGCGAACCGGTTGCGCGGCGTGAAGCGCATTTTGTTCGAACGGGCAATCAGGGCCGCCACTACCCATGAGCATAGCTACATCGATGCTTATGTCAACGATCTTGAGCACATTATCGATATGGACTTGATCCGAAGTTCAGATATAAAGCTGGGCGTGGATCCGCTGGGCGGCGCGGGAGTCCATTACTGGCCGCGTATTCAAGAGCGCTATCGCATCAACCTCACAGTTGTAAATGACACAGTGGATCCGACCTTTCGGTTCATGACGCTCGATTGGGACGGTAGGATCCGCATGGACCCGTCGTCGCCGTACGCGATGCAGAAGCTCATTGCGCTTAAGGACAAGTTCGATATCGCGTTCGCCTGCGACACGGATCACGACCGTCATGGTATCGTCGCAAAAAGCACAGGCCTCCTGCCTCCCAATCACTACCTTGCTGTCTGTATTCATTACCTCGTTTCGAACCGTCCGCTGTGGCGCAGCGATATCGGCGTCGGAAAGACAGTAGTGAGCAGCAGCATGATCGACCGCGTGGCCAGGAAGCTGGGAAAGAAACTCTACGAAGTCCCAGTCGGGTTCAAGTGGTACGTCAGCGGCTTGCTGGATGGCTCTTTGGGTTTCGTCGGGGAAGAGAGTGCCGGAGCTTCGTTCCTTAGACGCGACGGTACGGTTTGGACTACCGACAAAGATGGAATCGCGCCGGCGCTGCTCTCGGCCGAGATCACAGCGAAGTTGCAACGCGATCCGGGCGAGATTTATCGAGAACTTACACTCGAACTCGGCGACCCTCTTTATGAGCGTCTGGAAGCCCCCGCCACTTCGGCAGAAAAGGCCGTGCTGGAGCGACTTTCTCCGGAGCATGTCCAGGTTTCGGAACTCGCCGGCGAACCGATCCAAAAGATACTCACAACCGCGCCCGGCGATGGCAAACCCATCGGGGGCGTGAAGGTGATTGCAGAAAGCGGCTGGTTCGCTGCCCGTCCTTCGGGAACCGAAGAGATCTACAAAATCTATGCTGAGAGTTTTCGCGGAAAAGACCATCTGCTGCAGATCGAAAATGAGGCACAGGGAATCGTCCGCGAAGCATTGGCAGCGGCGCACCAGACTGCCGCCTGATGGAGTCGATGAAATCATATGGACAGTCAAACCAGCAAGAACCTCACCGCCGAGTCTTTGCTCCCCGCCCTGACGGAACTAGCTCTGGACCTGCTTTGGTCGTGGAACCACTCGACCGATGAACTCTGGGGACGACTCGACCCGCAACTCTGGGACCTGACGCAGAATCCGTGGGTAGTGCTTCAGACCATTTCCCGGCAGAGGATTCGGGACGCTTCCGCTGATCCTGCCTTTTGCGCAATGGTCGAACAGATGGTTCGCAGGAAGCGTGAGTTAGAGAGTGCACCCGGGTGGTTTCAGACAACCCATCCTGGCGCCACTCTCACGCAAATCGCTTACTTCAGCATGGAATTCATGTTGAGCGAAGCGCTTCCGATCTATTCCGGTGGACTCGGCAATGTGGCCGGGGACCAACTTAAGACAGCAAGTAATTTGGGCGTCCCGGTTATTGGGATCGGGCTTCTTTATCAGCAAGGTTATTTCCGCCAGGAGATCGATCGACGCGGCCTTCAGCAAGCACTTTTTCCATACAACGACCCTGGGCAACTGCCGATCGAACCGCTCCGGGATGCCGACGGCGAGTGGTTGCGCATCCCTCTCCGCCTTCCAGAGGCCACTCTCTGGGTCCGCACCTGGCAGGCGCAGGTGGGGAGAGCGAAACTATATCTGCTCGATACGAATGACGCCGCCAACCTGCCGACCCATCGTGCTATCACCAGCGAATTGTATGGTGGAGGACCCCAGCTACGCCTGCAGCAGGAAATAGTATTGGGCATGGCCGGGTGGAGACTTCTATCCGCACTTGGTCTTCACCCCGAAGTTTGCCATCTGAACGAGGGGCACGCCGCATTTCTCGTGCTGGAACGGGCTTTCAGCTACATACAAAAGTATCACCAGCCTTTTGATGTTGCACTGACGGTGACCAGAGCCGGAAATCTGTTCACGACCCACACGCCGGTCGAAGCCGGCTTCGATCGTTTTGCGCCGGAATTAATGGAACAATACTTCAGAAAATACGCCGAGGACGAGTTGAGGATCGACTTCGAAGAGTTGATGGCCCTGGGACGAAAAAACCCTTTCGACCGTTCCGAGCCTTTCAACATGGCATATCTCGCTTTGCGGGGGAGCGGTCGTGTCAATGGAGTAAGCCAGCTCCATGGCAGAGTGAGCAGGAAGATTTTCCAGGGTCTCTTTCCGCGATGGCCAGAGCTCGAAGTGCCGATTGGCGCGGTAACGAACGGCGTCCACGTACCGACCTGGGATTCTGCAGACGCGGACGAACTCTGGACTGAGAAGTGCGGCCAAGATCGCTGGCGCGGAACGCTGGAGAATGTCGAGCGCCTTAACAATGTAAGCGACGAACAGCTCTGGGAACTGCGTACGAAAACGCGCCAATCTCTTATCCAGTACGCACGCAAGCGCTTTTCGCGACAACGTGTCCAACAAGGAGCGCCGCGACAGGAAGTTGCCCAAGCCGAAGCCGTTTTCAATCCGCACTCGTTGATGATTGGTTTCGCGCGCCGGTTCGCAACTTATAAGCGTCCCAACCTGCTCCTTCATGATCCCGAACGTCTGGTCCGCATCCTCACGAATCAAGAACGTCCGGTGCAACTGATTCTCGCGGGCAAAGCGCATCCCCAGGATCAGGCCGGCCAGGCCATGATCAAGGAATGGAATGACTTCATCACCCGCGCTGATGTTCGTTCAAGCGTGGCTTTCCTAAGTGATGACGATGTGCTGCTTACTTCACACTTGGTGGAAGGCGTGGACCTCTGGCTCAACACGCCGCGGCGGCCATGGGAGGCCTGCGGCACCAGTGGCATGAAAGTTCTGGTGAACGGCGGACTGAACTTGTCTGAACTTGATGGTTGGTGGGCGGAGGCTTATTCCCCCGACGTGGGCTGGGCTATTGGCGATGGACTGGAACATGGAGACGACCCCAACTGGGACGCACACGAAGCCGGTGAGTTATACGATCTCCTGGAAAAAGAAATAATTCCAGCTTTTTACAATCGCAACGACCGCGGAATCCCCATAACCTGGGTCACGAAAATGCGCGCCAGCATGGTGCGCTTGACGCCGAGGTTCTCGTCAAATCGCGCCGTGCGAGAGTATGTAGAGAAGTATTACCTGCCTGCGGCAGGGGATTACTCCGAGCGAGCCGCAAATGAGAGCAAGCTGGGAATCGAATTGTCCAACTGGTCAAAATCGATTGCGCAGGGTTGGGAAAGCGTGCGGTTTGGCTCTGTAGCCACACACAACGAACAAAACCAATACGGTTTTGAAGTTCAAGTCTTCTTGGGGGGACTCGATCCAAATGCCGTGGAGGTTGAACTCTATGCAGAGACGCAGACTGATGGCAGGATCTTCCGGCAAAAGATGGAGCTGCGGGACCAGCTTCCTGACTCCGGTGGTTATCTCTCGTACTCGTCTAAAGTGCCAGCGAACCGTCCGGTAACTGACTACACGGCGCGCGTCATTCCTTGGGAGTCCCGAGCATCGGTACCCCTTGAAGCCACCCAGATTTTGTGGCAAAAGTAGCACACCACGGAAACGTTTCGATGGTCGAATTGAAGGTGTTGTGCCGCGAGTTCATGTAGTTTGTCCAAGATCGTGGGAGGTGAAATCATGGTAATCAATGAAATGACTGAGAAAGATTGTGGCGCATTCATGGCAAGCGCTTCGCTCGGAAGACTCGGCTGCGCGCTCGATAACCAGCCGTACGTTGTGCCGGTATACTTCGCGTACGAGCCCGGCTATATTTACGTACTCTCGACCTTCGGACGAAAGACCGAATGGATGCGAAGGAATCCCAAAGTCTGTGTGGAAGTTGAGGAAATCGCGAACGAGTCGCAGTGGATGAGCGTGATTGCCAGTGGCCGCTACCAGGAATTGCCCGAGCCACAATTTACCGACGAGCGGAAACACGCGGAGAAGCTATTAGGGAAACGTTACCGGTGGTGGCAAAACGCATTGGGAGAGCGTCAGCTAAGATTAGGCGACGATTTGATCACTCCGCTCTTCTTCCGCATCTGCGTTGATTCGATGACCGGCCTTCGCGCCGTCAGCGAGTCTGCGGAATCCACCAAAGCGCAGCAAGGATGAACATCTCCGCGGCGCATCGATGTTCATGTACCTCCGGAGCAATCACGCAGCGTACTATTAACGATCCATCAATCCATCGGCAGCAAAAAGCCAGCCAGTTCATACCGAGTGAGCAGTCTTCCTGGCATTCTTGTCGTGCCGACTCGAATTCGCACCAGGCCGGGACCGGGCTCTGGAACTTCACGTTCGACTATGCGAAGGGTTCCTGGTTCTGAAAAAACGGACTGCTTTTGTCGATTTCTGCTGCAAATACGGAGGCGGCCCAGAGGGGTATTTCGGCAACGCCCTTGTCCACATGCTATCTGAGACCATCGACAAGGGGCGGTTTGATTCTTGGCTACGGGGGCGCCAACCCACATCAGATTCACGATGGCATACACCAACTCAGGATGAGCACACAGGGCCAGATGGCATAACCGGCTGGGGTGACTTCCGGATTGCCGACGAATCGGGAGTTAGCCGCACTCCAAAGATCGCCGTCTTTGTACGCACAATTCCTAGGCAGACACGCCGGTGGAAGAACCTGCAATACGTTTCACCAGCAATATGGTGATATCGTCCTGATTGAATTTCGGGTTCACAAGTGATTTGAGATTTGCCATCGTTCGTTCCGCGCTCTCGGCGAAAGCATCACGCAAAAGATTTTCGGGATGCTCCCCCTGAATTGAGTCGGTCAAGCCGTCTGTGAATATGAGGAGGGTACTACCTGGACTAAGAACAGCTGTACGAGTTTCGTACTCCGCATTGAGAAACAGTCCAAGGGGCGGGCCTGTGGCTTCCAGAAATGTAGTTGATCCCGAAGAAAAGGCAATCGGGGCGTTGTGACCGGCATTCACGTACGTCAATTCTCCCGAATCGCGGCTGAGCACAATGAATACGGCCGTGGCGAAGCGATCACTCGGGGTGTATCGGCTCAGGTGAATGTTAATCTGTTTAGCCAATGCCAGCGGGGTCGATTCCACACTTGCGATGCTCCTAACCAGAGCCTGTATATTTGCCGCGAGCAGAGCCGCTGAAATCCCCTTCCCAGACACATCCGCTAACGCGAATAGCGTTCGGTTGGCAGGAAGCTCGATGACGTCGAAGTAGTCGCCACCTACCTCACTTAAGGGCTTGTAAAACGCCTCCAACTCGTAGCCCGGCAACTCATCCAGTTTCCCAGGCTGGAGCGTCTGCTGAATCTGCCGTGCAGCTACCTGGTCGGTTTCAAGTTGTGTCTTGCGAACAAATTCTGAAGTTAGCATTCCATTCTGGATCCAGCGGCCTGTGTAAAAAAGCAGGAACACCAACACATAGCTGACTGGCCCTCTCGGTAGTACCAGAAAATACGAATACAACCACTTCGGCAACATGAAAGCCCACATCAGCGTAAAGTAGAAAGCATATCCCTGAAGAACAATGCCGACATACGTGATGATGCGTTTGGACCTAGGCATTTCGCTGGCCCAGTCATAAAAGGCGTACTGCAGTGCGCGGCGAATGGGGCCCGCAGATTTGTCGAGCTTCACCCTGCTGAGGCGAAATGGCATCGCAGGAGTCTAACAAGAAGCAGTCGTGGCAGGCGAATGGCAGCCGCACGATAGTCATGCCCCGCCCTTGCTGCCTCGGAGATTGGGCCCGAGTGACGGGCAACTCGGAGGCAATCCCTCCGGTCGAAGAATGCTCGACTCGCTGCGTGGCGCGCCAGATTCCAGCTTCAAGTATTGTCCCGAGGAGTTTTATCACACTCCGGGCGCTCAGTCTTCTACGAACGACTTTAGTCTGGACAATGCCTGATCCCATTGCTCGGAGACGAAATCGAGGTACTGCTTAATTCCTTCAATGGGCTGCGGATCGAATTCGAATAGGCTCTCGCGACCCGTACGGACGCTGTGCACGATCCCTACACTCTCCAACACTCGAAGATGCTTGGTGATCGCCTGCCGGGTCAGCTTGGACCCCCGGGTTAGCTGAGAGATCGAATAAGGCCGCCGATCACAGAGCTTCGTAACCAGCGATAGCCGCGTCTCGTCCCCCAGCGCGGCAAATACGGGTGCACGAACCAGCCGTTTGGCAGGCATGCTGCTACGACGTTTGCGTGACATAGTTCTCGATGTTCTTCATCTGCTCTGTCCAACCGCCGTCATTCATGCGGAATGCTTCGATGCGGCGGTCGCTGGGGATATTGTCGAAACCGGACTCCGTGAGCAGAAGCAGTGTACCGCTCGTGGTCTTTTCCAGCCTGAATTCGACGAGTGTAGGCGTCTCCTTCGAGTAATCTATTTTGGGATCGACGGAATAAGGATGCCAAGTGAAGGAAAAGAGCCGTTCGGGCTCCATTTTCTGCACGACGGCCTCCCATTGGACGTGTTCGTAGCCAGGATAGGTGATCTGGCCACGCGAGACCTGACCCGGTACGAAGGGGCCGTTCAGCTTCACACGAAACCACTCGCCAAACTCCCGGTAATCCGTCAGTGCACGCCAGACCCGCGAAACTGGCGCTTTGAGCTCAATGCGTTTCTCAATATGGTTATTCATGCTAAGCAACCTCCGGGTTGCATATTAGCTCACGCGACGCCAAAAAGCAACCTAAAGGTTGCGCTTCAGGACAGACTTCCTTGACCTCTGAATCGCTGCAAGTAAAATAGGCCCGATCGGCAACTCAAAATTCAGGAGTCCAATCCAGTGCAGATTTCGCAACGCACACAGGTCGGGATCGTCGGCGCAGGCCCCGCTGGTCTCGTGCTCTCTCACCTTTTGTATTTGCAGGGGATTGATTCGGTCGTAGTCGAGAATCGCAGCCGTCAATATGTGGAGGGGCGCGTCCGCGCGGGCGTGCTGGAGCAAGGGACAGTTGATCTGCTCACAGACATGGGCGTCGGCGAGCGGATGAAAGCCGAGGGCTTGGTCCACTACGGGATCGAGTTACGCTTCGGAGGCCAGGGTCACCGCATTGATTTTCAGGATCTCACGGATGGAAAAGGAATCACGATTTACTCTCAGCATGAGGTTCTGAAAGATCTGAACAATGCCCGTGTCGCAACCGGTGGCCAGGTTTTGTTTGAGGTTGAAAACGTCAGCGTGCATGACTTCGATAACTCCAAGCCGAAGATCCGGTACGAAAAAGATGGAAACGCGTGCGAATTGACATGCGACTTCATTGCCGGCTGCGACGGTTTTCACGGCGTCTGCCGCCCCAGCATCCCGTCCGGAGTGCTCACTGAGTATGTCCGGGAGTATCCCTTTGGATGGCTTGGCATTCTGGCCGACGCGCCTCCCTCTTCTGAAGAACTGATCTACACCTACCATGATCGTGGCTTCGCCCTGCTCAGCATGCGGACGCCGCAAATCAGCCGTCTTTACTTGCAGTGCGACCCAGATGAAGACATTGATGCTTGGGGCGATGAGCGGATATGGCAGGAACTCCAGATTCGTTTGAGTTCCACCGGTTGGAAGCTCACCGAAGGCCCCATCCTGCAGAAGGGCGTAACCGGCATGCGCAGCTTCGTGGTCGAACCGATGCAATATGGCAGACTGTTTCTAGCCGGGGACTCGGCCCACATCGTACCGCCAACCGGCGCCAAAGGGCTGAACTTGGCGGTTGCCGATGTGCAAGTGCTGGCGCGGGCGCTGGCGCGATTCTATGCCACGGGCAACCAGTGTCAACTCAACAACTACTCCCACAACTGTTTGCGGCGCGTCTGGAAAGTGCAACGGTTCTCGTGGTGGATGACTTCCATGCTCCATCGCTTCCCGGACGAAAATCCCTTCGATCAACGCCGCCAACTCGCGGAACTGGACTACGTGACCAGTTCTCGAGCCGCCGCCAAGACCCTCGCCGAAAACTACGTCGGCCTTCCAATGCAATGAGATCCTGTTGTCTTTGCAGCCCGCTAGGGTCACAGGGCGAGATCCATTGACGTTGAGGAATTCAGCGCAATGGCGTTAGGTCGTCTCTAGCCATCTTCCCAACTGATCAAATTGCTTGGGGAAAACTCCCAACCCGGCCTCAGTCCAGAGCGCCCCCGGGTTGCATTCTTCGGGAGAGCAGTGCAGGGGAATCGTGTAGGGCATGATCGCCTTTGGCATTGCTACGTCGTGCCTCTGAAACGGATAGCGGAAGGCGGAGACAGTCGGGAAAGAAAATCACGAAAGCGCTTGACATTTAGTATAGTGTTATAGTTAACTATACCACTAGGTCGCTACGCTAGCTTTTGAAGTTGGTGCGGCGAGCGAACCTTGAAGCTCTTGTTGAAATCGGCTGCGCCAAGGAGATTTCCGAAACTGCAGAAAAAGAAAAAGGAGAACACTGAAATGAAATCACGCATTGCACTTTCCGTTCTACTCGTTCTGATCGCCACCACCGCTTTTGCCCAGTCCGACGCGCAAAAGTCCTTCGACAAACTGAAAACTCTAGCGGGTTCCTGGGAGGGCCGCGTGACAACCCTCCCGCAGCAAGCCGACATCGAAGGCAAGCTCATGCAGGTTTCGCTGCGCGTGACTTCCATGGGTAACGCGATCGTGCACGAGGCGACGGGAGCTGGAAGACCTGACGATCCGGTCACCATGCTTTATCTGGACGGGGACCGCCTGCTCCTGACCCATTATTGTGATGCAGGGAATCGCCCCCGTATGACGGGCACCATGTCGCCGGATGGAAAAACGGTGGAATTCGAATTTCTCGATGTCGCCGGTAGCACGCAGTACGGACACATGCACCACGCAGTCTTTACCGTGATCGACGCGAACCATCACACCGAGGACTGGACTTACATGGAGCCTGGAGACAAGCCGGTCCACGCGCACTTCGACCTGCAACGGACAAAGTGACGGAGCGCATCTCTGGTAAGGCTATCTGGAAAACCTGATGGATCATGAGTGGAACGACAGTCAGCCGATTTACCGCCAGCTTCGCGACCGCGTCGTCGCCATGATACTCGACGGCGTGCTCAAAGAAGGCGACCCGCTACCGTCCGTGCGCAATGTCGCGGCCGAATATCGGGTTAATCCCCTCACCGTTCTGAAGGGCTATCAACAACTGGTGGACGAGCAGTTGGTCGAGAGTAAGCGAGGTCGCGGCATGTTCATCAATGCGGGCGCGCGCCAGCTGCTGCTGCAGGGCGAACGCCAGAAGTTTCTAGCGGAACAATGGCCCATGGTCTACGCAACCATTCAGCGGCTCGGCCTGACACCGGAAGAGCTGCTGGAGGCTGCCGCAACCCACCGGTCTTCGAAAGCTGCAGAGGAGGCGAAGAAGCCATGACAGTCATAGAAGCACGGGGCCTCCGCAAGGCTTTCGGCACAACCATCGCGCTGGACGGCATCGATTTGCGTGTCGAAGAGGGCCGCATCCTCGGAGTCATCGGTCCCAACGGCGCAGGCAAGACCACCGCGCTCAACGCGATTCTCGGACTCACCCCATATCAGGGAGAACTGAGGGTGCTCGGACGCGACCCCTGGACCGAGCGTGATCAGCTCATGCGCGATGTCTGCTTCATTGCCGATGTCGCGGTGCTGCCGCGCTGGATACGGGTTTCGCAGGCGCTCGACTACGTCGCCGGCGTGCATCCGCGATTCGATCGTGCGAAAGCGGAAGGGTTTCTTGCGAAGACTGACATCCGCCGCACCAGGAAGGTCAGGGAATTGTCGAAGGGTATGGTGACCCAGCTGCACCTCGCTCTGGTCATGGCCATTGACGCGAAGTTGCTGGTGCTGGATGAGCCGACCCTCGGCCTTGACATTCTGTACCGCAAGCAGTTTTACGACTCACTGCTGAACGACTACTTCGATCGCAGCCGCACCATCGTCGTGACGACACATCAGGTTGAAGAAATCCAGAACGTCCTCACCGATGTCATGTTCATCAACCGCGGTCGAATTGTACTCAATTGCAGCATGGAAGAATTCGAGTCGCGTTATCTGGAAGTGATGGTGAATCCCGAGCAGCTGGCTGCAGCACGGGCGCTCAAGCCGATTCACGAGCGCCAGGTGCTCGGTCGCAGCATCCTGTTGTTCGATCTGGTATTCAATCATGTCAATCGTCACCAACTCGCCGCGCTTGGCGATGTGCGCACGCCCAGCATCGCCGACTTGTTCGTTGCCATGCTGGGAGATAAGCCGGGCAATCAGGCCGGCCAGTTACAAGGAGCAGCTAGATGACTACTCAATCCAATGCTATGCCCGAGTCCTTCGACTCACAGGGAATCGCGCCCGGCGCCATGTCCCCAACTCGGCCCATGTACTGGTCGGTGCGCCGCGAATTGTGGGAGAACCGTTCCATCTATATCGCGCCGCTGGCCGCCGCCGCCGTCTTCATGTTCGGCTTCCTGATCAGCACGATTGGTCTGCCGCAAAAAATGCGTGCCGCATTGGCGCTTGACCCGGAGAAGCAGCATGCTGCGATCGTCATGCCGTACCACCTCGCGGCGGGTCTGATCATGGTGACCACTCTTATTGTCGCGGTGTTCTACTGTCTCGACACGCTGCACGGTGAGCGCCGCGATCGCAGCATCTTGTTCTGGAAGTCGCTGCCGGTTTCCGATCTCACGACCGTGCTCTCGAAGGCGATCATTCCGATCGTCCTTTTGCAACTGCTCACTTTCGCGATCACCGTTGCCACGCAGTGGATCATGCTGCTCCTGAGTTCACTCGTACTGCTGGGGACGGGCCTGAACGTCGCGACGCTCTGGACACAGGTCTCGCTGTTCCCGATGTCGCAGATGCTGCTCTACCACCTCTTGATCATGCATGGACTCTGGTATGCGCCCGTCTACAGCTGGCTGCTGCTGGTCTCAGGCTGGGCGCGGCGCGCGACATTTCTATGGGCCGTCTTACCGTGGCTCGCGATCTTCGTCGTCGAGAAGATTGCCTTCAACAGTTCCCATTTCGCACATACGCTGGGATACTACTTCACCGGTGGCCCGCCGGTTGCCGCTGAGCCGGGTATTTTCCCGGTCACCACGATCCAACTGAGCAGCCCGGGGCTGTGGGTCAGCCTGGCAATCGCCGCGACATTCCTCGCCGCAGCGGTGCGGGTCCGCCGCTATCAAGGACCGATCTGAGTCGCATCACCCTTAATTGCAATTCCGCGTATGAGGAGAAAAGAAGATGAATACACCTGTAATGATGGAACGGATTGCAGAAGCGTCGCCGCGTCCCAGGGCCAGGATTACCGGTGTCGTTTACTTGCTTTTTTTTCTGACGGTAATATCCGCCGAGTTCTTCGTGAAAGGGCTTGTTGTAGATGGCGACGCCGCGGCTACAGCGAACAACATCCTGGCGCATGAGTCTTTATTTCGGGTGGGTTTCGCCATCAATCTGATCGCGACCGCGCTCTATATTGCTGTCACGGCTCTCTTCTATGACTTGTTTAAGCCTGTGAACAGGAGCCTCTCTTTACTCGCAGCATTCTTCAGCCTCGTGGGATGTGCCATTCAGGCGTTTAGCTACGTCTTTTATCTCGCCCCGTTCGTCCTCTTGGGAGGCTCGCAGTACTTGAGCGTATTTAAGGTGGAGCAGTTGCAGGCGCTGGCGCTCATGCTTCTCAAATTGCGTTCTCAGGCCGAACAGATCGACCTGGTATTTTTCGGATTCTATGACCTCCTGATCGGCTGCCTCATTTTGAGGTCGACCTTCCTGCCGCGAATTCTGGGCGGGCTGATGGCGCTTGCCGGTTTGGCTTGGCTGATTTTTCTGTTACCGCCGCTCGCGAACTATCTGTCGTACTACATTCTGCCCCTCGGCTTCCTCGCGGAACTGTTGCTGATGCTATGGCTCCTCGTGAAAGGCGTGAATGTTCAACGATGGATGGAACAGGCCGGCGCCGCGGGGGAATGACGATCGCAGTGCGCCATGCACGCTTGATTCAATAACTCGCATAAGGAGGAAAGAGTATGAGCGCAGCAGTAATGATGGAACGAATTGTAGAAGCGTCGCCGCGTTTCAAGGCCAGGATGGTCGGCGGTTTTTATTTTTTCAGCCTATTGACGGCAGCATTCACCGAGATCTTTGTTCGCGGCAGGTTAAATTTCGCAGGAGGCTACATCGCGATCTCGGGCATGGTCATTGTGACGCTGCTCGTCTATGACATCTTTAAGCCGGTGAACAGGGGTCTCTCTTTGCTCGCAGCGTTCTTCAGCTTCGTGGGACTCAGCTTCGAGGCTCTTCGATTGCAGCCTCAGGGCCTGAACATGGCCATGGTATTTACCGGATTCTATTGCCTCCTGATCGGCTACCTCATTTTCAGGTCGACCTTTCTGCCTCGAATTCTGGGTGTGCTGATGGCGTTTGCCGGTTTGGGCTGGCTGACCTATTTGTCAAACCCGCTCGTAAACTATCTGTCCCCCTACAATCTGGCCTGCGGCCTCCTCGGGGAAGCATCGGGGTTCCTGTGGCTCCTCGTGATGGGCGTGAACGCTCAACGATGGAAGGAGCAGGCAAGCGCAGCGAGGGAATAGCGATCGTAGCGCGCCATGCACCCTTGATTCAATCGCTCGCTAAGGAGGTAAAGAGTATGAGCACACTTGTATTGACCAACCGATTGGAGCTGAATTCCGTTGCAGACACCGCGTTGAAAACAGCCGCGCGGTTTTGGTTTGTGGTGGCCGTCACCGGCCAGTTGGTTTTCGCGTTTGCGGTGGCGACTTTCTATAGTCATGCGGCTAGGCGAGGGGATTCGCTGGCATGGAATCGATTCATGACGCATGGGTACATCCCTGGCGATCGCGTGGGCAATTTCGTCGCCGTCATGCATGTGATTTCCGCCGTCATCGTCATGGTCGCCGGAGCGCTCCAGCTGATTCCACAAATTCGCGACCGCTTCCCCGTCTTTCATCGCTGGAATGGGCGTATCTACATGCTCGTCGCTATTACGATCAGCAGTGCCGGGCTTTATATGACTTGGATCCGTGGAAGCGTTGGCGACATGTCTCAACACCTGGGTTCTACTCTGGGCGCTGTCCTGATCTGGCTCTGCGCCGCCATGGCGGTGCGCTATGCGCTCGCTCGCGATTTCAAAACTCATCGCCGCTGGGCCCTTCGTCTGTTCCTTGTGGTGAGTGCAGCCTGGTTCTTCCGGGTAGGATTCTTTCTGTCGTTTCTCCTCTTTAAAGGGCCCTTCGGTTTCGATCCGACTACGTTTCAGGGCCCGTTCCTCACTTTCATGTCTTTCGCCCAATACCTGTTGCCCCTCGCTGTTCTTGAATTCTATCTCCGCACGCAGGACCGGTCCGGCGTGCCAGGCCGCATCGCTATGGCAGCCGGCCTTTCAGTACTGACCGTCGCGATGGGTGCCGGAATTCTTGCGGTTACCATGGCCGCATGGCTGCCTGGCATCAAAGTCGCCTATGCCAGCCGTAAATCCATCGCCGAAACTCTCTCCATAACCATCGCGTCCAGCGGCATCGACCTGGCGGCTCGGCAATACCATGATTTCAAGGCCGCCGATCCCGCCACCTACAACTTCGATGAAGACGAACTCAACACTCTGGGCTACGAACTCATTCGCGGTCATAAGCTCAAGGAAGCCATCCGCATTTTCCAGCTCAACGTCGAAGCCTATCCGCAATCCAGCAACGCCTACGACAGCCTCGGGGAGGCTTACATGGACGACGGCAACAAACCACAGGCCATCGCCAACTATCAAAAATCCCTCCAGCTAAACCCCAAAAACCGCAATGCCGTCCAGATGCTTCAGAAACTCAACACCCCCTGATTTTTCCGTGATGGCTCAGTTTGCGTGTCATCATTAAGAACTGTCATCCTGAGCGGAGCGAAGGACCTGCTTTTCGCCTGCAGCAATTGCATGCTTGGCCCGCTTCCTGCTCAAACTGAACCACTGCCGATTTCCCTTCACAACCGGTTACAATGCAAATTCCTTATCCAGCCGAATTCAATGAAGGAGGAAAGTCCGGTGAAGCGATGGATGGTCTGTGCACTTCTCGCACTTGTAACCACCAGCGTAGTTTCCGCCCAACAACCATCTCCGAGCCAGAGCGCAACGGATCCCTATCACCTAACTTTGTCTCAAACTTTGGATCGCCTGGAATCGCTGACCACTTTACCACTGTCCGAGTGGCGGTTTCACGCCGACCTGCCACACCCGGAAGATTCGTCCTTGGATGACTCGGGCTGGGAAAAAATGAGAGTTGGAGACAAATGGTCGACCGGGTCGCGCGTGCTGCGCCGCTGGTTCGACATTCCGGAGAAGATCAACGGTTATGCAGTGCCAGGCACCCGCGTGAAATTGGACCTCCGGTTCGACTTCATGTGGAACAACAAAGGCCCGGTCACGATCGCAGTATTCTCGAACGGATCGCTGGTGTCGCGGGGAGATGACGACATGCAGCAGCCGATTCCGCTTACGGAGAACGCACAGCCGGGGCAGAAGTTTCTGATCGCGGTGCGGATCGACGCTCCCGAAGTGGAGACGCTATTTCATCACGCTCAGTTGCGCATCGAACCTCCTGCCAGCCGGCCAGATCCGGCGATGGTGCGAACGGAAATCCTGGCGGCGCGTCCGATGATTCAGGCGTATGAGCAGGGTCGGGTGGAACGCCAGCAGCAACTCGATGCAGCGGTGAAGGCCATCGATTTTTCGCCGCTCGACAAGAACAACCAGGCGGGCTTCGACGCGTCGCTGCGGCAGGCGCAAGCCAAACTGCAATCGCTGAATCCGTGGTTGAAACAGTTCACCGTTCGCGCGGTCGGCAACTCCCATATTGATATGGCGTGGCTGTGGCCGTGGACGGAAACGGTCGAAGTCGTGCGCAATACGTTTCAGAGCGTTCTGGACCTGATGCGTGAGTATCCGGATTTCAAGTTCACCATGTCCTCGGCGCGAACTTATGAATGGATGCAGGAAAAATACCCCGATATGTTCGGGCAGATCAAACAGCGGGTGAAAGAAGGCCGCTGGGAGGTCATCGGCGGTATGTGGGTCGAGCCGGATCTGAATATGCCGGACGGCGAGTCGCTAGTGCGCCAGATTCTTGTCGGCACGCGTTACTTTCAAAAGAACTTTGGGGCCGATATCAAGATCGGCTGGAACCCGGACTCTTTTGGATACAACTGGCAGCTTCCGCAAATCTACAAGAAATCTGGCATTGATTATTTCGTGACCAGCAAGCTGTTGTGGGCCACGGACTACACAAAATTCCCTTACCGTTTGTTCTGGTGGGAGGCACCCGATGGCAGCCGTCTGCTGACTTATTTTCCCCACGAATACGCCAATGAATTCGATCCGCAACAAATCACACAAGACTTCTCGTTCTATGCCCCGTCGATTTACGGCAACAAAATCGGTGAAAATTGCTTTACCTGTACGGAATCGGCGATCATGGCGGCGGCCCGACTCGGACCATGCTTGATCAGGCGAATCGCCTACGGGATCCGAACACAGTCTTCCCCAAGATTGAATTCAGCACCGCTAAAGAATTCTTCGCTGATCTGAACCAGGAACTTCCAGATCTAAGAATTCCTACATGGAAAGCCGAACTCTATTTCGAATATCACCGGGGCGTCTACACCTCGCAGTCAGATACGAAGCAGCGAATTCGGCGTGATGAGGAACTGATGCTCGATGCAGAGAAATATGCATCTCTGGCTTCGCTTTTCGGCCGCCCGTATGCGCAAGACCAGTTCGAGCTTGCCTGGAAGAATCTGCTCTTCGATCATTT
>JBEKXC010000072.1:0-20634 GCA_049512435.1 Terriglobales bacterium
TATCCGCTCGACAAGCCGCTGACCATGGAAATCAAAGGCCGCAACCTGATCGAAGGCGTGCCCAAGACCATCACGGTGGACGACAGCGAAATCCGCGAGTCACTCAGCGAATGCGTTTCGACCATTATGAATGCCATCCGCGTGGCGCTCGAACGTACGCCGCCAGAACTCTCCGCCGATATCAGCGACCGCGGCATCGTGCTGACCGGGGGCGGCGCGCTGATCAAGAATCTCGACAAACGCATCCGCGAGGAAACGGGATTGCCGGTCTCGATCGCCGACGATCCGCTGTGCAGCGTGGTGCTCGGCACCGGCAAGATGCTCTCGGATTTCAAGCTGCTGCGCAAGATTTCGATCGAGTAGAGAGAAACAGTTGTCAGTGGTCAGTGGCCAGTTGCCAGTTAAGACCCCGGGGAAACAGGCTCGTTGGATTGCGGCTGGCCACGCGCAACTGATCGCCGACCGCTGACAACCCATCACAAACTGGCAACTGGCCACTGACCACTGGCAACCGGTGTTATGGACGTGCTCGGACGCTACCGCAACTTGATCGTGCTGGTGGGAGTGTTGTTCGCCCAGGTACTCGGTTTGGCGGTGCAGGTGAAGCGCACGACCGACAGCGAACCGACGCGCCTGATCCGCATTTGGGCGATCGGAGCAGTGACTCCTCTGGAAAAAGCGCTGGTGTGGACCCAAACCTCCTGCGGCAATATCTGGCACAACTACTTTTACCTGCGCGGTGTCCGCGCCGAGAACCGCAGCCTCAAGGCGCAGATTGAGCGCATGAGTCTGGAGCAGGTGCGGATGAGCCAAGACGCCGATCAGGCCCGGCGTCTGCAGGCGTTGCTGGCCTTCAAGGAACAATTCATTTCCGAAACCATGGCGGCGCAAGTGATCGGATCGAGCGGCAGCGAGTTGTCGCGGTCGGTCTACATCGACAAGGGGGAAAAGGATGGCCTCAAGCCCGACATGGCGGTAATTACCGCGGACGGCGTCGTAGGCAAGGTATTGCGCGTGTACCGCTCCACGTCGCTCGTGCTCTTGATCGACGACCAGACCAGCGGAGTGGGCGCGATCCTCGACAAAACGCGGCTGCAAGGCATAGTGCGCGGCACGCCGTCAGGCGAAGTGGTGCTCGAGAAAGTGATGAGCGATGAAACCGTGCCCGCCGGGGAGCTGGTTCTTACCAGCGGCGGAGATGGAATTTTTCCCAAGGGCTTGCTGGTGGGCCGGGTAACAAAAGTGACTCCGGGCAGCGAGCTCTTTCTCAATATTCGAGTGCGTCCCGCCGCCGATCTCAGCAAGCTGGAAGAAGTGCTCGTGGTAACGAAGATTGACGAAAGGCGGGCCGAGCCCGACCAGACGGGCGCAGCACGCGCCGTCGATATTCTGGCCGGGCGCTTGCCGAGCGTTCCCTCCAAACCGGAGAATGCCGTGAAAGCTTCTGTGCCGGGGACTGTTGTTCCAGGTACTACTGCACCAGGTACTGCTGCACGAGGTGCTGCTGCACCGGGAGCTGGCAAACCACGCACTGTCACAACGACGGTTGCACCAGCGAACTCAGCTTCCGACGTAAAGCTCAAAGTTGCGCTCCCACAAGTCTCCGCCAGCGGCGGGGCGTCCGCGGTTCGAAAAGCCCCAAACGCGGCATCTTTACCTTCTCCTGCATCTTCTCCTTCTCCTGGAGCCGCCTCTGGAACTTCCCCGGCGGCTGCTTCCGCAACCAAGGCAACCGGCGACGTCCCTATTAAAGTCCCCCCCCTGAAAGTTTCCTCCGTGAAAGTTACTCCCAAGCCCGTGACGGAAGCGATCGAACCCAAAGCGCAACCACCGGCCGGGGATAGTCCGCACTAACGTGGCGATCACTTACACATCGGGAGAGCAGGTTGAGGTCTACCGCTTCAGCATTCCTGCGACGGTGCTGATTCCGCTGGCTGCCGTTTTTCTGCAGGCGTGGCTGCCGCTGCGATTTCCTTTTTTCACGATCTTCGATCTTCCACTGCTGGTTGTGATCGGTTTTGCGACCGCGCGGCGCAGTCCGCTGGCGGGCTTGCTCACGGGCAGTTTGATCGGCATTTTGCAGGATGCGCTGACGCATCATCCCATTGGGCTCTACGGAATTTCGAAGACGGTGGTGGGATTTGGCGCGTCTTCCCTGGGAATCAAGCTGGACGTGGAAAATGCCGGCGCTCGCTTCCTGCTTACGATTTTCTTCTATGTGGTGCACGAGATTGTCTACTTCATGATTGCCCGCGGCCTGGTCGGGTTGCGCATGGCGTGGAGCTGGCCGCACGAATTTCTGTCGGGTGTGGCGAATGCCGTGCTGGGCATCCTGGTCTTCATGCTGCTCGACCGCGTCAAGCAGCGCACGTAATCCGCCGAAATATTTCCTGTAGAGACGGGGCTTGCCCCTTCTTCCGCGTGCTGCGCCAAAATGTGGGGTGCGGGCCGAGACGCGGCAAATCGCATCTCTACGGGAAATTCAACAAGATCGCGACGATGTACGCCAGCGCCGCCGCGGCCAGTGTGGAGATGAGATTCACGGTTTGGTTGTCTATCCAGCCCCGGCGTTGAAGGGTCGCTCCGAGAAGGCTGTCGATGAGCATTCCGGCGAATCCGGTGGCCACCGGTATCCAGAGCTGGGACTGCGGAATCATCCCGCCCAACGTTACGACCGATGCAATCACTAAACCCGCTGCCAGGCCTGCGATACTCCCCGGAAGCGTGATGCCGCCGTCGGTTCCTGCCGGGACGGGTTCCCAGGTTGTGAGCAATGTCGTGATCAGGCAGGCGTCGCCGCCGCGGTATTGCCCGATTTCGCTGGCCACGGTGTCCGTCGCGGCTTCGGCCAGCGCGGACCCCGCCGCGACCAGCCAAGCCCGATTTCCAGTGGCGCTGAAAACAACCGAGCCTGCGGCAGCCACGGCCAGATTGGCCAGGACTTGCCACGCGTTCCGGCCTTCCCGGCGCTCAGCGAGCCCGAGTGCGAGCTTACGGCGATATCCCAGGCGAGTGGATATCCAGGTCATCGCAAAGAGCGCTGCGAGCGCAGCGAAAGCGACTGGACCGGCACCGGCAAAAAGCAGGAAACAGGCGAGACCTCCCGCCAGAGCTCCGGGCTGATTGACACCGCGCAGGGCGCGCGCCAGCACCGCGAAGCCCAGAGTCACGCCGGCGGCGATTGCCAGCCGCTCCGGGGATGACGCCCAGCCGTGGGCGAGAAAAGAGTTCAGCATGGTTAGGGCAGCTCTCGGCTCTCAGCTGTCAGCTGTGGCTAGACTCTCACGCCCGTGAGAGCTGAGAGCTGACAACTGAGAGCTGATCCGCACGATCCCCGTTCGATAACACTATAACCGGTATCCTTCGCCGACCGGCCGCCCCATGTAGTGCTTGGCCTTTGGATTCGCCCCGTAATCTGTCGGAGCAGCCTCGCGCCGTTTAAGCTACACTTCTATACGCTCGGCGGGTTTTGGCCTCTGAAGATGTTGCAAAGACGCGGCTGGCCGGGTCTCCGATGACGAAACAAGACGAGGCAAGACTCGTCTCTATTTGAGGTGAAATCAATGGCGGCCTCAGTCTGGTCTGGTTATTTAACGTTCGGATTAATCTCGATGCCGGTGCGTCTGTTCTCGGGCGCGCGCTCGAGCGGCATCTCGTTCAACCAGCTTCACCGCACGGACCACCATCGCGTAAAGCAGCAGCTCATTTGCCCGCTGGACAACCAGGTGCTCGAACGCAGCGATATCGTCAAGGGCTACGAGTACCGCAAAGACGAATACGTCATCATCGATCCCGAGGAGATCAAGAAGATCGAGCCGAAGACTGCGAAAACGATGGAGATCCTAGAATTCGTGAAGTCGAGCGAAGTGGATCCGGTGTACTTCGAGTCGTCGTATTACATGGTTCCCGAGGAAGCCGGCCGCCGTCCCTATGCCCTGCTGACCAAAGCGCTGGAGGAAAGTGAATACGTCGCCATCGCCAAACTCACGATGCACAACCGCGAATACACGGTTTTTCTGCGCCCGCACAAAGGCGGAATGATGCTGCACACCATGTATTACGCGGAGGAAGTGCGCGAGGTCGAGTCGTTCGGCGCTCCCGACGTGGAGATTAAAGAAGCCGAAATTAAAGTTGCCCATCAACTGATTGAGGCGCTGGCGGGGGAGTGGGATCCGGAGAAATATCACGATACCTTTCAGGAGAATCTGAAAAAGCTGATTGAGACGAAGCTGGAAGGCGGCGAAGTGCAGGCCGTTGAACAGCCGAAGAAGCTGGCTCCGGTGGTGGATTTGATGGCGGCGCTGAAGGAAAGCCTGGCGCAAACGAAGAAGCCGAGCGGCTCGGAAAAAGTTGCGGAGATGCCGGATAAGAGTCAATCGAAGACACGCCGCGGGCGGGCGTGAAAGCGGCCAGGTTTCAACGGTTCGGAGATTCGGCGTTGAAAGTCGCGGTCGGGTTTCACCTTGAGAGCTGCCTTTCTGGGTATTAGTTTGAACTCGACCTTGCGGACAGGGCTGGCAGATTCCACGTATCGGGCGCCGACCCGGGGGATTTTGAGTGTAATCGCGATTTTTCGCCAGTCTGCCAATTCCCAAGGGTGCACTATGGTGCCGTGTTTAGGGTTCGATGGGGAATTCCGCGTTAGACCGCAGAGAGGGCGGAGCATGTCGAAGACGGCGTATCTGGCCATTTTCTTGTTCCTCGGCATCTCTTTGCTCTTTTCAGAAGATACCAAGTTCGAGGGCGTCAAAATTCGCCGGCACAAGAGCGCAGAAAAGCGGGAACTGGTGGATAAGATCGGCGTACTCAGCTTTGAAGATGACGGTCAGAAACTGACATTTCGCAGTGGTGCAGGCGATCAGTTCGCTATTCCATATTCCGACATCACCAAGGTTGTCTTCGATACGGATACGCACGGGGCCGCGTGGATTGCGAGCGTTCATGTACATGATCGCTGGCTCTACCTGGAGTACCGTCAAGGGGACCATTCGGAGAAGGTGCTGCTGGTCGTGCCGAGATCCATTTACGATAAGGCGACCGCCAAAAGCCAAAGTCTGTTTGGCGAACGCGTGACGATTGCGAATTATCCCGAAAAGGGAGAGTCGATTGTCGACAAGGACGGTGACATGGACAAGAGCCGTATCCCGGATTGGAAGTCCAAGTATTCGGTCAAGCTTGACCGGACGGCTCATCCATTGCCTGAGGTGAAGTCAGATAAGGCAACCATTCTTGTCGTCTGTCCCCCGCTAACTGCGCGCGAAACCGGCTATGGGGCCAAGTCCAAGCTGCATGCCAATGGCAAGGTCGTCGCCGTAAACGAGATGGGTACGTATAGCATTGCCTACGTCGATCCGGGAAAATATTGGCTCATTGCACAGTCCCAAAATGCGAACGGATTTGAGATGGATCTCGAAGCCGGTAAGACGTATTACTTCATCCAGGAAATGGTCATAGGAGCCGGGGGAAGAATCCTGACGATGCTCTCTCGCAACAGCCCCGAGGTCGTCATGTACCTCGTGGATGGTGCTTACCTCTCCGATTGGAAGCGATTGAATTAGGGTTTTCAGTCGCGTTCCCTACGCATTTCTTCGCGCAAAAGACGTTCCTTCCCGCATTACGCCAGATTGCCGAACAGGCGATGTCACAAGTGCGCGCCGTTTGTTCGCCCCTTCGTTGCGTCCAAAACTCCTGCTACGACCTGATTGTAGCGGCCCCAATGGATAGCGGGGCGTGAAAGGTCAAGTGTGGCTATTGCACTTTCTGGCAACCAAACTCGCCTGTAACACCTTCTCATCGTAAACGGGCGCCAAGGCCGACTCGCTTCGCTCGCCGGGACGGACGAATGCGTCCGTCCCCACATGATTCGCGGTGCGATACAATATCGGTTTCCGCGCGGGACTAATTTTTTCTATGGAGTTTGAATGAAGCGGTTTCTCTGGCTGGGGTTCGTGCTGTTTTTTTATCTAATCTGCAGCGGATGTGGCGATACTTTCCGCCCGATTATTATCCCCAATCCTCCACAGTTTCCCAATCCGGCCGCGGCGAACACCGTGGTGTCGATCAACGATAACGGAACCGTCGTGGCCGGCAGCGCCATGGTGATCGATGTCTCCGGCGACACGGACGTAAGCATCGCCAACGTGGGCCTCGCTCCCGTTCATGCCGTGCAGCAAAGCGCCGACGTGATCCTGGTCGCCAACCACTCCGTGAGCGGCGCGATGGCCGATTCGATTACCAAGCTGACCTTCAGCGGCACGACTATCTCCACTCCCACCACCACCATCAGTCTACCGGCGAATTCGGCGCCGAACTTTGTGGCTACCACCGAGGCGAACCAGGCGTATGTCCTGCTGCCCAACCTCGCTTCGGTCGGCGTGATTAACACGACCAGCAACACTCTGGTGAACACCTTTGCGGTCGGAAACGACCCCTACGCCATGGCGGAGACTCCGAATGGCCAGAAGCTCTACGTCGGCAACCATGACGACAACACGGTCGATGGCTTCAATACCGCAGCCGGTTCTCTTTCTCCGCGGACTATCATCGGCTCGTTCAACGCGCCGCTCTGGGTGAGTGCGCGCTCCGACAGCCAGCGGGTGTATGTGCTCAACGGCAATGGCGTCGTAAGCACACTTGATACCGAATCCACCGGAGGACCGGATAACGAGCTTCCTTCCAACATCAGCGCCCCGGGCGCCACTTATATGCTTTATGACGGGAATCTAAACCGGTTGTATGTTCCCGGAGGCAGCCAGTTGACGATGCTGGATGTCTCGCAATCCATCCCCGTGGTTCTTGCGGGAGGGCCGATCACGGCCTGCGACGTGGCATCGCCATCATCCTCGTGCATTCCAACGGTTGCACCCGATTCGCGGGGCAGCACGGACCCCTGCTCGCTCACCAGCGCGCAGGCGTTGACGGTGGTTGCCGTTGCCGCCTTGCCCGATGGAACCCGCGCTTATGTCGGGGCTTACTACGAAGACTCGAACAATAATATCTGCCCGCAGGTGACGGATATCGACGTCGTGAGCAACACCGTCACGAACTCAACTGCGATCCCAGGATTTCCGGACGCAACCATCGCGACTCTACCGGGCGGCGTGCCGGACCCATACTACGCTCCGGTGTGCACCACCACGCGCTTCCGCTTCATGATGGCCGCTGGCGGCGACAGTTCCCGTGCCTATTTTGCCAGTTGCGATGGCGGTGTGGTCGACATCATCGACACCTCCACTGACAGTTACATCCTGAATCTGGCGGAACCGGTTGGCACGCGCACGCCGATTCCACCCGACCCGCAGAACCCGCCGCAGAATCCGGTGTTTCTGATGGCCGGACCACCTTAGTCTGTCGAATCCTTCGCCAATTCCGTAAGGGTGTCGCTTGTGCGACGAGGGAGTTAGTGTGCATTCGAGAGAGCGCAACGAACTGATGAGCTTGGATAAGTTGCGGGAGCTTCGCGGCTAGCGGCTAGCTGCTGAAAAACGAAATTTCTATCCCACGACGGCCGCGCGTTCCGCTGCCCGGCGGCGTTGGTAGCGCAGCGCCACGTTCATGAAGACGTTTCCGCTGGAAGTATTGAAGCCCATCACCAGGGCTTCGGTATCTTCACTGCTTTTGCTGCCCTGTTCGGAACTAAGCAGGGTGGGGGGCCGAACGTGAAAGTGGAATCCCTGGTCGTTGAGCGTGGTGACGGAGTTGCCAATGATCTGGTTGGCCAGCTCGCAGACCGCCTCGCGTACCAGTTCTTCATCGGTCTCGGATACTTCGACGCCGGCCAGACGACTGGCGAGTTGGAGCGCTGCGCCCAGGCCGACATCAAAAATGATCCGCCCTTCGATCTCGCCGGTGAGGCAAACCTCGGCAGCGATGCCTTTGCGCCGGTACGCCTCTTCATCCATGGTCAGGTTCTCAATGGCAATGGGCGAACCCAACGCCTGCGCCAAAACCGCGTCGGCCGAGTTAATGAAAGGCTGGATCAAATCCATGCGCATGGCTAGGCTCCGGCGTGCGCCGCCATTCCATCGTCACGCATCACGTACTTGATGACTTCATACAGAACTTCCGGCTTCACCGGTTTCTGCACGAAGTGGCGGGCACCGCGCTGCAAGGCAGCTACGATGTTCTCCTGATAGCCAACCGACGATACCATCACGATGCGGGCACCGGGATGGTCGCGCACGATTTTCTCCGCCGCCTCGATGCCTTCCATCTGCGGCATGGTGATATCCATCAGTACAATGTCGGGCGTAAGTCGTTCGTATTCGCTGATCGCCGACACCCCGTCGCCCGCCTCGCCGATTACCTGTCCCCCGAAGGTTTCGACCATCCGAGCCAGGTTCTTGCGGGCGAACACGGAGTCATCCACAATGAGATACCGAACCGGTTGTCCATCTTCGCTCCGGGTTACGGGCGCAAACTTTTCCATATCGCTCCTCCCCAACTATCACTTAATCACGATCTACATACTTTCGATAGATGACTCTAGTTACTTCCGGCACTGGTCGCGCGCCTGCCGTCGCTCGTGTCTCCGCGGCTGCGTTCGGGCGCGCATTGGGCCTGCAAAATATGGGGCAGATCCTGGAGGTGGGCGATGCGCATGGCGAAGCCGCGTTCGACGGCTGCTTTGGGCATGCCGTAAACCACGCAGGTCTCCTCGCTCTGCGCCACCGTGAACCCCCCGGCCGTCCGGATCTCGCCCAGGCCGGCTGCGCCGTCTTCTCCCATACCCGTCATCAATACGGCCATGGCTTGCGAACCAAACTCCTCGGCTACGCTGTGGAACAGTACGTCGACCGAAGGCCGGTGTCCGTTTACCGGAGCGTCCTCGGCCAGCAGCGCCACGTTGCCGAGCGGCAGTTTCCTCACCTTCATGTGCCGGTTGCCCGGAGAAATGAGGGCTCGTCCGGCCACCAGCAAGTCGCCTGATTGCGCTTCCTTCACGCGGATGGGGCAGCACTCGTCCAGTCGCTTGGCAAACAGTTCCGTGAACCCATCGGGCATATGCTGCACCACCAGGATGCTGCCGGAAAAGTCCACCGGCAGATGCGAAAACAGGTATTGCAAAGCGTTCGGACCACCGGTCGAAACGCCGATGGCGACGATGTGCGTCGGGGCCACGGGCTGTAACTTGCTGGGCTGCTCCCCGTACGTTTCTCTCGGCAGGAACTGCGGATGCACGCCCGTGCTCTCGGCCGCGGCCTGGATCTTCTTGATCAACTCGGCGGCAATCTCGGGCATACGCGCCGAAACATCCTGCGGCTTGGCCACGAAGTCGAACGCGCCGAGGGTCAGCGCCTTGAGTGTGATGGAAGCCCCGGCGGTGCTATGCGAACTGACGACAATCACCGGCAGCCGCCAGCGGCGCATGATTTCTTTCAGAGTATCGATCCCGTTCAGTCCGGGCATTTCCAGGTCGAGCGTCACCACTTGCGGCGCCAGGTCCTCAATTTTCTTCAACGCAAAGTGGCCATCCATCGCCGTGCCCACGACTTCGATCGAGTTATCCTGTTCGAGGATCTTGGGAATCAGCTTGCGCATCAGAGCCGAGTCATCCACCACCAGGACCCGCACCGGCCTTCTCACGACTGACCCCCTGCGGTGACACGTGCCATTCCACCGCTCGTCTTTGCTTGTGCAGCTGCTACAACACTCGCTGGTCCGACACTTGCAGGTCCCACACTCGATAGCAACCCTGCCATTCGCGGGCCAGTTGCATCCGCCCGTCCGCGGGTGAAGCGATCCATCAGCGCGATCATGTTCAGGATGAGAACCACCCTGCCATCGCCCAGAATCGAAGCCCCACTCACCAGGTCGGTGGTGATCGACTGGTCATCGAGCGCCTTGATGACCAGTTCGTCTTCGCCCACGAGTTCGTCGACGATGACGCCGAACTTGCGTTCCCCGCTGTGGATCACCAGAACGAAGACCTTACGATGCGCTATTTCCGGTCCGCCGGAAGGCTTCGAGCCCAGGCGCAACAGGGGCAACACATCGTTGCGCAGTTGCAGCACGTCGTAGTGCTCCACCTGACGGATATTTTCTTCCACCGTGCGTGCGATCTCGGCCACGGCATTCAGCGGCAGAGCATAGAGTCGCTGCTCCACGCGGAACATCAACGCCCGGATGATGGCCAGCGTCAGCGGCAGCCGCAGACGGAAAGTTGTGCCCCGTCCCGGGGCAGTTTCGATCTGGACCGTGCCCTTCAGGCGGCCGAGTACGCTCTGCACTATATCCAAGCCTACGCCGCGGCCCGAGAGTTCGGTGATCTCCTCCGCGGTGGAAAATCCCGGCTGCAGGATGAGTTCCAGAGTATCCGTTTCGCTCAAAAGGGTTGCCTGTTCGGCCTTGAGCAATCCCTGGGACAGGGCGCGCTGCCGGACTTTTTCCGCGTTAATGCCAGCACCGTCGTCGGAGATCTCGATGACTACCTGATTCCCTTGATGATAAGCGGCCAGCCGCAAGGTTCCCTGCGGCCGCTTGCCGGCGCGAACCCGTTGTTCCGCGGTCTCGATGCCATGGCCAATGGCATTTCGCACAAGGTGGGTCAGCGGCTCGGCAATCGCATCCAGAATACTTTTGTCGAGATCGGTTTGCCCGCCGCGGACGATCAGCTCGACTTCTTTTCCGCACTGGCGCCCGACGTCCCGCACCACCCGCGGGAACCGCCGGAACAACTGATCGACCGGCACCATGCGAATCTTCATGACCGAGTGCTGCAGGTCATTCAGAACCCGCCCCTGGAACGCCATGGCATCGGCGAACTTTCCTCGCAAGGCATCTTTGGGGAAGCGTTGTCCAAATTCCAGCAGCGCCTGCTGCAACATCGATTTCGCCAGAATCAGTTCACCGACCAGATTGAGTACGCTGTCAATTCTTTCCGCATCCACGCGCAACAAGTTATCGGGGCCGGTCGGCACGGCGGGAGCTGCGACCGGTTCCCCGATCGACGGCGCGTCATTCTCCGCCAGGGCTCCAGCAACGCCGGCAGCCGCAGATGGCGCAACTTCGTTCGCAGCTTCAGGATCGCCGCTGGAAACCGGCGCGAGGGGGTGCGAGAGCAAAGGAGCGCGCACGGGAGTGACGCGGACAGGAGTAACTCGGGCAGGCGTGACTCGGGCACTCAGTGCGATGGTGGGAATGCTGCATTTCGTTCGAATCTGCTCTGCCGGTTTTTCCGACACCAGCGCCGCTTCGATGCAAGTTATGGGCTCGTGACTGCCCTCGACCGGATAGAGAGCCAGCACTTCGCCCAGTTCGGCCAGGGCCAACTGGATCATCTGACGCCCGGCGATGGGCATGCCGCACAGGGGATCCACCTCCACTACCACATGATGAACGTGCTTGCCATCCGCCACTGCCCGGGTGATCGCGAGCTGTTCGTATTCCGACCAGCGGCTATTTTTACCACCGGCTTTCTTTTTTTTCGCTTTGACTTTGATCTTGGCCGCGCCCGCCGCCGTCGGGTGCGCCAAACGGGCAATGTCCGCGCGCAAAGACTGAATGCTCGGAAGCTTCGTACCTTTCCGATACGCCTCCAGCAAAGCCGCAAACACGTCGGCCGCGCGCAATGCGATCTCGGGAACCAAAGCCGCCGCCGCGGTGTTGCCGAGCGTCAGTACGTCCTCGAACTCATGGGACAGTTCGCTGAGTTCCCGAAAGCCGCAGGCGGCCGAGTCCCCCTTCAGCGTGTGCACCGTCCGCCGCAGGCTGCGGGCGGTCTCCGCGTCGCCGGGCGACTTCTCCAGTTGCATTGCTTCGTCGTTCAGCTTCTGGACGAGTTCCCCCGCACTTTCGAAGAACAGCTGGCGGAGTTCGGTCATGCGATCGTCGGTTGTCCGATCATTGACCTTCCGATCTTCGGGAGGAACCGTCACCCTTTCACCTCGACGCGCTGGTAAGCCGTACCGCTGTTGCGATGCATCATCTGGAATTTTTCCGTCAGGCCGAGCAGGCTTTCGGCGTGGCCGACAAACAGGTACCCCCGGGGATTCAGGCAACGATAAAACTTCTCGATCAGCCGCTTCTGCTCAGCCTCATCGAAATACATCATCACGTTGCGGCAGAAAATGATGTCGTTGCGTTGCGGCAGGTATTCGGTCTTCAGATTGTGAAAGTCGAAGTGCACCAGTTCCTTGACGTTCTTCTTCACGGCGTAGCGGTCGCCCACTTTGTTGAAGTAGCGTAAGCGGTAGCCGTAGTCGACGGCCGACATCTGGTGCTCACTGTAGGAGCCCTCCTGCGCTGTGCGCAGAACCGAATAGTTGAGGTCGCTGGCCAGGATCTCCACCCGCCAGGGCGCGGGCACCAGAGGCTTGGGAAGCGGCGATTCGTAGGGCAGCGGATTTCGTAGATAGTAGTAGGACAGGGCATCAGCCACCTGCATGGCCAGGGTGTAGGGTTCCTGTCCCGTGGAGCAGCCGGCGCTCCAAATTCTCAGGCTGTAGTCGCGCCGCTCCTGCTTGCGCCGGAAAAGATCGTCCATCACGTCGTTCTGAAACAGATCTAGTTGTGCCTTGTTCCGGAAGAAGCTGGTCTCGTTGACCGTGAGGTTTTCGAGGAGGCACGACAGCTCTTGTTTCCCCTGCTGGCTGATGAGCAGCCGATAGTAGCTGTAGAACGAATCCAGTTGGCATTCCCGCAGCCGCCGCTGCAAACGGTCCTGCAGAAAGGGGGTACGCCGATCGTCGAAGTGCATGCCGCACTCCTGGTAAACGAGCGTCTGCAGGAGCTTCAATTCCGCTTCGGTGAGTGCCGGTGTTTCGCTGGTATTCATGTGGGCTTGGTTCTTTCCTGCTACTTCCCGGCCGCAGCAGTCTTTATTCCGGTCCCGGTCTCCGCCTGGGCCCGCGCTTTCGTCCGCGGCTGGACACTCGCGGCTGCCGGCAAATTTTCGGGCGGATTCCTTGGCGATGTTTCGTTTCGCACTTCGCGCGCGGCTAATACCTTGCCGATATCCAGCAGAATAATCAGCCGTCCCTGATACTTGCCGAGACCGGTCACGCAGTCCAATCCGCCCTCCTGCATCATGGCGGGCGCGGCTTCGATTTCGCCCTCGGGGATTTTCAGAACCTCCGACGCTGAATCCACGATCATGCCTACGAGCCGGCCCAGATGTTCGACGACCAGAATGCGGCTGCGCCGGTCGAGTGCGGCGGAAGGCTGCCCGAAGCGCTTCCGCAGATCCACTACTGAGACAATCTTTCCGCGCAGATTGATCACGCCTTCGAGATAATCGGGCGCGTCCGGCACGGCAGTGATCTCCGGCACGCGGACGATCTCATGCAGCGAGGTGATGGGCACGCCATAGGTCTCGCGGCCTACGCGGAAGCCCACCACGTGTGTTTCCCGGCTCATGAATGGATTTTCCTCAATGCGATCCCGCCGCCGCACTGCGGGGTGCTTTCCCACCGCTGGCTGCGCTGTCGTTCATCCTGTCGTTCGTCCAGCCGTCTGTTCTAGAGTTCGTCCTGTTGTCCGTCCTGCCGTTCGATGTTTCGTTCGTGCCGTTATTGGATCGCAGCGAGAAACGGTCCATTGAATCGAGCAGGCCCCGCGACATTTTTGACATCTGATCGGAGGACGCGGCCAGTTCGGTCGAACCCGACGTGGAAGCCTGTACCAGTTCGCGCATGCGTTCCATGGCCATCACCACCGCCTGCGCTCCGGAAGCCTGTTCTTCCACGGCCGAGTTGATCTCGTGGGTGATTTCGTTGAGCCGCGTGGTAGCGCGCGCGATCTGCGACGAACCGTGCGACTGCTCGTTCGTGGCGGCCCCGATTTCCTGCGCGAACTTGTAGACTTCGGTCACCACGTTCGAAATCTTGCGCAGCGCGGAATTCAGTTCCTGCCCCAGATTCAGTCCTTCGTTCACGATGGTCGTGCTCTTCTCCATGTTGTCGACCGCTTTGCGCGCTTCCTTCTGAATGCTCTCGATCAGCTCGGAAATTTCTTTCGTGGACTGCGCGGATTTCTCGGCCAGCTTCCGGACTTCGTCCGCCACCACCGCGAATCCGAGGCCGTGCTCGCCCGCGCGCGCCGCTTCGATGGCGGCATTCAACGCCAGCAGGTTGGTTTGCTCCGCCAGATCGTCGATCACTTCGACGATTTTCCCGATGTTGTCCGCGCGGGTGCCAAGCGCGCCAATAATCTCGCCCGACGAGCGGATAGTGGTGTTGATCCGGTTTAGGCCGTCGGTCGCCTTTTCCATGGTGCCGATCCCGCTGTGCACTTCTTCCCGCGAGCGATTTGAGATATCGAGCAGAACCTTGGCCGTATCCGCGACCCGTTGAATCGAGGTCACCATCTGGTCGATGGAGGCTGAGGTTTCGCTGACGCTTGAAGCCTGCGTCTGCGTGCTCTTCACCATGTTCTGCACGTTCACGCTCATTTCGTGCATGGTGCTCGTCACCTCATCGATGGCCGAAGAGGTCTGCAGGCTATTCCGGGCCGACTCGTCGGAAGAGCTGGCGACTTGTGAGGAAGCGTCGGCCACCTGGGAGGCGGCATCGCGGACGTTGCGGACCAGACCGCGCAGGCCTTCTACCATGCGGGTGAAGGCGTTCGCCAGCGTGTCGTTGCTGGATCGCGGACGGACTTCGACCGACAGATTGCCGCCGGCGATGGCCTCGGAAACCGCTGCCATTTCCTTCAGGTACTTCACCATGGACTCGAAGGTCCTGGCCAGTTGCCCGATCTCGTCTTTACCGTGAACGTCAATATTGTGTTCCAGATCGCCGGACTGGCCGATCTGGTCAGCCACGTGAATCAGGCGGCTCAAGGGGCCCGTGATTCCGGTGGCGGTGCGGTAGGCAATGATGACGCCGAGCCCGAGTGCGGCCAGGGAACTGAGCACCGCAGCCAAAATCGTCCACGTCGCTGCCAATTCATCGGAGTGGCGCCTCAGGTCCAGCAGTTGACGGTTCTCCCGGTCCACCTCGTCGAGGACATCGCTCGAACGCGAGACCCAGGAGTTTGGATCCTTTTGCAGATAGAAGATCTGCAGTTCGGCCACGGTCGCATTGCCGCTATCCACGGCGCGCCGCTTATCCACCAGCGGGTTGGCAAACTCATTGCCCCAGGCCTGCTCCAGCCCCTGCACTTTTTCCAGACTGCCGCGCTGTTGCGTGGAATTCGACAGCTCCTGGGCATGGCGCAGGGCGTCACTCAACTGGTGTTCCCCGTCGTTCATCTTCTCCACGTCCCGAGAGTCTCCGCTGAGCAGGTAGTTCTGCAGGTGAAGCCGGTTCTGCATCATCTGGAAGCGGACCGACGAGGTCGCCTCGGTCATGTCGATCGAACGCTGCGCCGCTGCCTTGGTCTCATGCTCACGTTGCACCGCGATCAGGTTGATCGCCAGCAGGATCAGAACGGTCGCCAGAATGATGCCGAAGTTCAAGTAAAGCTTTTTTCCAATGTTCATGCTTCAACCTTCCTCAGCCAGCGCCTCGGGCCCAGTTACCGCCCGCTTACTGGGTCGGATCAAAATGGAATTCCACAATCCCCGTTGACTCTTGCGGACCCGCCTCGAAACGCCACTTCCTGACCGCATCCAGCGCGGCGTTCGCCAACACCGGATGCCCGCCCACCAGCTTGGCGTCCTTGACCGACCCATTCGGTGCGACCGTGATCAGGACCTTCACCACCCCGGTGATCTTCATGCGCCTCGCCAGTTCCGGAAACAATGGCGGCACCTTGGTCTTTACTTTTCGAGCGATTTCATCCTGCCCCCATGCGCGGGGAGAACTCGTCGCGGCCCATCCGCCAAGCAGCAGCAGACCCACCGCGAGCATACGATTCAGAGCTTGAAGAGACACACTGCCTCCTGTATCGCCGCGCATTGTCCCTATATTCGTGCACGGACCATAACAGCGCATACCAAAAGTTCTTCCTCCGCATTACTTTCGTGATCGCTTTTCGAAACTGTGCAAAACGCTGAATCATCGAGCGATTGGGCGATCGGGTCACCAGGTGATCTAATACCTAAACTTAAAGGCCCGGGATCTTAGGCCGCCCGATGGCCCGATCACCAGATTCCACAATGAGACGCCGATGTCACTTTGGTGACGTTTCACAAGTCGGCACTGCCACCGCGTATTCCCTTGACTCAATTTGAGAATCAAGCGTAGGTTTTATAAGTAATTCAATTGTTTTCAACCGCTTAGCTAAGCGGTGGGTGCGCACTGACTCCCCATACCGGAAATTCGGGTCCCGGCGACGCGTCTCAGTCTGACGAAGCTTTCCAGAAGCTCCTTCTGGAGCTTTCCCGGGCTGCTTTTCATAACCACGATCCCGGCCAACTGATCCGTTCCTTTTGCGCCCTCACTCGCGCCCACTTCCGTGCCAGCGGCGCTTACTTTTGGCGTCTTTCCACCGACGGCGAGCTCGTCGGAGCCGAGGCCGACTGCGACGACGCCGAAGCCTTTCGTGGCATCCGCCGGCGCGCCGGCGATGCGTCCATCGCCATGGATGCGGTGCAGAAGCGCCGCCCCTTTTTCGTCAATCAACTCGACGCGGCCCGTTATCCCTGGCTAGCCTCAAGCCACGCGCACGCCTGCCTGGCAGCCCCACTGCTCGTTTCAGGAGAGGTGATCGGTGCCGTCACCTTCTTGCGGAGTGCTCCCCAGAGCGGCTTCGACGATGAGGCGGTCGCGAAAGTCACAATCCTGGCAGCCCAGCTCGGCACCGCACTCGAAGCCCTCCGCCTGAACCAACTATCCCGCGAAGAACACCGCCGCGCCAGCATTCTGGTCGAGGTCGCCACAGCGCTGCACGGCTTGCCCGACACCGCGGCCGTGATGGAGAGCATCGCCGACCGCCTCCGCGTGCTGCTGCATTCGCCTGCCGTGCTGGTTTTTGTCCAGCAAGAGAAACTGTTCCAGTTGCAGGCGGTATCGAGCGAAGCGCCGAGACTTGCTCTCGCCATTCGCAAGCGTTTTCAGCAGAACGACCTGCGCTCTTCGCTGGAGATCGCCAGCCGCGCCGTCGCCGCCGGCGAGCGCATTACGGTGAGCATCGACGGCGCCTCTCATTTTGGAGAAGAATCGCCGCCCGGAGTGCTGATCGCGGCGCCCTTCCGCACCTCGCGCTCGCACGGCGCCATCCTGGTTTACCCCCGGGCCGCCGGCCCGTTTACCCAGGAAGACAAAACCCTGGTTTCCGCTCTGGCCGGCTTTGGGGCAGTCGCCATCGCCAACGCCGAGTTGTACGGCATGGCGCGGGCTCAGGCCCGCGAACTGCACGAAATCCTGGAGATTTCCTTCGAGCTTGGTTCCGCCGGAAAACTCGACGAGTTCATGCAGACCTCGGCCGTGCGGGCCGCCAGTTTTCTCGGCTTCCGGCGCTGCTTCATCGGGCTCCTTGAAGACGCTACCTTTCACGTTCGATGGGGAGTGGAGAACGGCGTCGCCCGTCCCGTCGATATCCCGCTCTACGATTGCCCCGCGACACGTACGCTGCAGAAAAAAAATGTGTTCGTCGCCGAAGACGCCGCCGCAACTTCGGGAGCGAATCGGGATTTCCTGGCTGCTTTCCAGGTTCGCCAACTGCTGGCGGTTCCCCTGCTCGGTTCGAACGGCGATGTGCTCGGAATGTTCGGTGTGCTCGACCGCATCGAGCCGGGCCCGATCAACGACGAAGACGTCCGCCGCGCCCGCGCTCTGGCTGCGCAAATCGCCATCGCTCTCGAACTGACCCGTAACCTGCACCAGTCCGAGGAGCATCGGCGCCGCGCCGAGGCCCTGGTCACCATCGCGCTCGAACTCAACACCGTGCTGCATCTCCCCGAGTTCATGCGCAACTTTGCTCTGCGCGCGGCCGGCCTGCTCGGCAGTGCTTCCGCTGCCCTCTGCCTTTTCCGGACATCGGAGCTGGATACGGTGCTGGTGCGCGGCGCCTCCGGAGTCGGGGTTGAGCTGAATTCGGCAGTTGGCGGTGAAATCGGCGTTGAGATTAAAGACAAGCAACTTCTCCGTCGCTTTAGTCAGGCCATCAGTGCAGCCCTGCCGAAATACCCCACCGATGTCGCCTTCGCCCCAGCCGGCGAAATGCTCGGAACGGCGCTCGCCTCCACGCTGGGATGGACCGACTGCACCCTGGTCCGGCTGGCCGGCTCCTCGGGCGAACTCGTCGGCGTGCTTTGTCTCGCCGACTGCGGCACCCCGCCCTCCATCGAAGATCACCAGTTGTTGCGCGCCATCGCCGGGCACGCCAGCATCGCACTGGAGAATGCCTGTCTCTTCACGCGCATGCAGCAGGCCAACCGCCACTGGCTCGAAGTCTTCGATGCCATCAGCGACTTCATCGTGGTGCACGACGAACAGCACAACATCCTTCGCGTCAATCGCTCGCTGGCCGATTTCATCGGCATCGCTCCCGATCAGCTGATTGGCGTTAACATGCGGGCGCTCGACGCCCTTTCCACCGGCGCTTCGCCCCACTCCTGTCCTTTCTGCCGCGCTGGCGAGGGGCTGGACGAATACGTGCACCCGGTTCTCGAGAGCACCTATCTGATTTCAACCTCTCGCATTCATGCCGCCAGCAGTGCGCAGCTGCAGACGGTACATGTGCTCAAGGACATCACCGACCGCCGCGAAGCCGAACGCCGCTATCGCGAACTGTTCGATAACATTCAGGAAGGCATCTACGTCTCCACGCCCCAGGGCCGCTTTGTCGAAGTCAACGATGCGCTGGTTCGCATCCTCGGTTACAGCAGCCGCGACGAAGTGCTGCAGCTCGATATTCCCACCCAGGTCTACTTTTCTCCGCAGCGCCGACAGGAACTCGCGGAACTACTCAAACGCGGTGGCGAAATGCACAATCACGAAGAAGTCCTGCGGCGCAAGGATGGATCGCCGGTTCACGTCTTCATGAATTGTATTGCGATGCGCGATGGGGCCGGCAATATCATGCAGCACCGCGGCCTCATGCTCGACGTCACCGGCCTCCACCAATCGCAAACCGAGCTGCAGAAAGAGCGTGATTTCTCGAGCAAAATCCTCAATCACACCCAGAGCCTGATTCTGGTCACCGACACCGAAGGCGTCATTAGTTATGCCAACCGGCGCTGGAGCGGACTTGGCTTTCAGCAGAACCAGATCCTGGGGCATTCCTTTCCCGACCTGTGCGCCGCGGCGCGCCGCCCGGCGCTCCGCGAAGCGCTGGCCGCGGTGGCTCGCGGCCAGCAGGTGGATAACTTCGATCTGCCGTTGCTCCGCGGCGATGGCGTCAGCGCCCAGTTCTCCGTCAACTTGAGCCCGATCAGCGGTGAAGACGGCCGCGTGATCAGCATCGTCGTGGTGATGACCGACGTGACCGACTCCGCCATGCTGCGTTCCAAGCTCATGCACGCCGAGAAAATGGCAGCCGTCGGACAACTGGTCTCCGGCGTCGCCCACGAAGTCAACAATCCCCTCACCGCCATCCTCGGATTCACCGATCTCCTGATGGAAAACCCCGAACTCCCGGAAAGCGCGCGCCACGATCTGCGGGTGATTCTGCAGGAAGCGCAACGCACCAAGCAGATCGTGCAAAATCTGCTGAGCTTTGCCCGCCAGATGCCGCCGCAGCGCCACCTGGTCCAGCTCAACTCCATCTTGCAACGCACCGTGCACTTGCGCTCCTACGATTTCATCAGTCATGGCGTTCAGGTGGTCGAACGCCTCGAGGAGTCGCTGCCCCAGGTCATTGGAGATTCCCACCAGCTGCAGCAAGTGTTTCTCAACATCTTGAACAACGCTTACGACGCCGTCCGCGAAACCGCGCGTCCCGCCCGCATTGAGATCCGAAGCGCCCAAGCCCATGCCTTCGTCGAAATTTCTTTTCGCGATAACGGCCCGGGCATCGCCGATCCCGAACGTATCTTTGATCCCTTCTTCACCACCAAGGACATCGGCAAGGGCACGGGTTTGGGACTCAGTATTTGCTATGGCATTGTTCGCGAACATGGCGGAGAGATTGTTTGTCACAACAACCTGGACTCTGAAGGAGCGACATTTATCGTTCGACTCCCGGTAGCATCCGAGACCGCATCCTTTGGAGCCGTTGCAGGAGTGCATCCCAAATGACGCAAACTGGAACTCAATCCGCCTGCGCGCCCGTGCTTTTGATTGAAGATGAACCGGCCGTGATGGCCTTGGTGCGCGCTGTTCTTGAAGGCCACGGATACACCGTCGTGCCCACCGAGTCTGGCGCCGAAGCCCTGCGCCTGCTCGAGGCCAGCGACTTTCACGGCGTTGTTTCCGACATGCGCACTCCCGGAGGCGTCGATGGCGCTCAGGTCTATGCCTGGATTGCGACTCATCGTCCGGAACTGGCCCGCCGCCTGGTTTTTATCACCGGCGATATTGCGAACGAGGAAACCGCGGCTACGCTGCGCCGTACCGGCGCGCCCTGCGTGGAAAAGCCGTTTCGCGTCCATGACTTTATTTCTGTGGTTGAGGAAACTATGGGCAAGGCCACTCCATGACTCAGAATTTGACGAAACAGAATTTGATGAAGGATGACTTGAGGAAAAACGACTTCCGCATCCGCTTGTTGATCGTCGATGACGAGCAGACCATCCGCCGCCTGTGCATGACTGTCGGGGAGTCGCTCGGCTTCTGCTGCCTTGAAGCCGAGAGCGGCGAGGCGGCGCTC
>JBEKXC010000073.1:0-20355 GCA_049512435.1 Terriglobales bacterium
GCAGTCGGCCCAAAACCCAGGACGGGCGCAAACTGCGACGCTACTGCCGTCGCTGGAAAATCGAACGCTTGTTTGCTTGGCTCCATAACTTTCGCCGCCTGGTCACCCGTTGGGAGTACTACCAGGCCAACTTCCTCGGTTTCGTGCAGCTCGGATGCATCCTCATCCTCATGAGGAACTATTTATGAGATGGACTCTAATATGTGGACGTGCTCGGGCATTACGACATAGCCGTACACGCATAGTCCGTAATGCTGTCGCGCCCGTTCCAGGGAGGCTTCGAATGTGGTGCGGGAGGGTGCGTTCGCGAAATTTGGGCGTCTTTTGTAACAACTGAAGGTGAGGAAGTGCAGCTGGCCGGTTTCCTGATATCGCTTCAGTCCCCAGGGCATTTCGACAACTTACCCCGAGACTGCTGGCTTTGTCTGTGATGGAACAATGCTGAGTCTGTGATGAAAAACTGGCCCGCCCAAGCAGAGCTTGGACGGGGCACCCTCTAGGGTTAAGGAGATCACGCGGCTACTCCGCTCAGGATGACATTCTTATAGGGCCTGACCTCTCTCCAAATAAACGGGGCCGGTAGGAGGAGTCCCGGCCCCGCGTAACCGCCCCGCGTAACAACGACCGGCATGTTTAATTTCGCAACAACTTTTAAGCGGTGATCAGCGATTCCAAGGCGACGCGGTTTGGGATCACCAGCGTCGAGCCGGTCTGCTGGATGATGCGCTGCTTCTTGAATCCGGCGAAAAGCCGGCTCACCGTTTCTCTGGAAGACCCGATCATCTGCCCGATCTCTTCGTGCGTCAAAGCCAGCTTCATCTGGCTGGGGTTCTTGGATTTGGAGTTCTGGTCGAGAAAGCCCACGAGCAGACGGGCAAGTTTTTCGCTGGCCGAATCGGAAAGGATGAGGTCGCGGATTTCGCGGCAAGTGGAAGCGTAATCGGCGCTGATGTGCTGCGTCACCCACAGGGCAAACTCACCGTGCTGGCGCATGAGGCGCAGCAAATCATGCTGTCGCAGGAAGCTGATCTCGGACGGTTCCGTGGTCTCGGCCGTAGCTTCATACTGGCGGCCGGAAACTACCGCGGCAACTCCCAGCGGGCAGCCAGTGTCGGCGATGCGCAAAATCAGCGTGCGGCCGTCGCTGCCGCAAACGGAGAGCTTTACACGGCCGCGGCGCACGATGAACACTCCGCGCGGGGCTTGACCTTCGGCGAACAAAACCGCTCCCGGGGGATAGCTGGTGGTGATGGCGTCCTGCTCCAACGCCTCGGCTACAGCTGGAGGAAGATCGCAAAATGTCTTGTCCGCCGACGCCAGCTTCTGGGTATGGTTTACGACTTGTGTGGCCATATGTTGCCTCCGCTCACAAGTACTTTGGCAAGTCCCTCGCCATTGTTGATACTCGGGACCAATTTTACGGAAGTTGTCTAAGTGGAACGAAATAATAGCATTGTTGTGGTGCGGTAGCGAACATTATCTTTAGTGCCCGGCCGAGACCCTGTCCGGGAGTGCGTGGTTTCCCGCAGCTATGTGTGATCTCCATCACCAATCGGTTGGTTAAATGACCCCGCAGATTGGTTATATGACCAAAGGGACGATTGCAGAGGTAGAATCCTCGGCCTTCAAAGGGCATCGGTGAGTCCAGCTTTTCAATTCTGCAATCTGACCTCTAACCTGTGCAATCGTTTCAAGATCATCCTAACGTCGCATGGATGGTGTTCAACAGGGCGGTTCGTGAAAAGGGCTTTTCGAGCAAGGTAATGTCGCGCTTCAAGACTTCACGTTCCGCGATCAGTTCGCCGGTATAACCGGACATGAATACGACCTTCAGATCAGGGTGGGAGGGGCGCAGGCGCTCCACTAATTCAGGACCGCTCATGCGGCGCATCACAACGTCGGTCAACAACAGATCGATGGGATCGGGATGAGCTTCCACCCATTCGAGAGCGGACTTGCCGTCATCGGCCTCGACCACGGTGTAGCCGTGTTCCTGGAGGAGCTGCCGGGTCAGGGCGCGCATGATTTCGTCATCTTCGACAAGCAGGATCGTCGTCCCTTGCCGCTTCGGACTGACGGTCTCGACTTCAGCTTTGGATTCGAGCCCGATTTTGTGATCGGCGCTGGGGAGATAAATCTTGAACGTCGTTCCGTGTCCCAGTTCACTGTAGACCAGGATGTGTCCGGCGCTTTGCTTGACGATGCCGTAAACGGTGGCCAAACCCAAACCGGTTCCTTTGCCCTGCTCTTTGGTGGTGAAGAAGGGTTCAAAGATGCGCGAGACGGTAGCTTCATCCATGCCGTTGCCGGTATCGCTGACCGCCAACAGAACATATTTTCCCGGAGCCATGGCTTGATGCTGCTCGGCGAATCCCTCGTCAAAGTGTTCGGCGCGAGTTTCGAGAATAAACTTGCCGCCTCGGGGCATAGCGTCGCGCGCGTTGACCGCGAGGTTGACTACGATCTGGTCGAGCTGTCCCGGGTCGGCCTCAACTACCGCCGCGGGCGATTTGGTCACCATAAGAATCTCTACATCGTCTCCCATCAGCGGACGCAGGAGCTTGCTGACATCCTTCAACCGCTCGTTCAGATCGAGAAGACGGGGCTGGACTGAGGAAGACCGGCTGAAGGTGAGCAGTTGGCGAGTCAACGAGGAGCCGCGTTCGGTTGCCTTCTTGATGTTGTCGACGTAGTGCGCAGAGTCCGCCTTGGGATCGATGCGGTCGCGGAGAAATTCAGCGCAGGCATTGACGATTCCGAGGATGTTGTTAAAGTCGTGCGCGACTCCACCAGCGAGCCGGCCGATTGCCTCCATCTTTTGGGATTGATTCAGCTGGCTCTCCGCGCGCCTTTGGGCGGTGATGTCGCGGGCAATGGCGGACGCTCCGATCACGTCGCCTCTCGCATTGCGCAAGGGAGACACGGAAATGGAGACGTCCAGGCGCTGACCGCTCTTTGTTACCCGCGCCGATTCGTAATGCTCAATGCTTTCGCCGCGTGCAATTTTCTGCAGAATTTCGGGGATTTCATCGGGACGATCGCTCGGCGCCAGGATGGAGATGTGCTTCCCGACGGCCTCTTCCGGGGTGTAACCATAAATGCGCTCCGCTCCTTTGTTCCAACTGGTGATGATGCCGTCGAGGTCCTTGCCTATGATCGCGTCTTCGGAGGAATCGATAATCAAGGCCAGCCGCGACCGGTATTCTCCCAGTTGCTCGGTCGTCCTCCGATGGAGTTCTTCGTTCGCTCGCCGCAGTTCTTCTGCGATGCGCTTGCGATCGCTGATGTCGCGGATTGCGCTGAAGACGAACATGCCCTTATCGGTGGAGACCGGGCTGAGACTGATTTCCACCGGGAATTCCGAGCCGTTGCGCCGTCTGCCGTAGAGATCCAGATCCGCTCCCATGCGGCGCGTCTTCGGTGTTTCCGCGAAGCTCTGGCGATGATGGTGGTGCCGGGATCGATAGCTCTCCGGGACGAGCAGTTCGACTTTCTGGCCAATCAATTCGTCCCGGGTATAGCCAAATAGCGCTTGGGTTTGTGAATTGACTTGAACAATGATGCCGTCGCGATCCACCGCAACGATGGCATCGGGAAGGGTTTCCAGGAGATCGCTGGAAAGGAGAACATCAGCGATGGTATTGGCTGAGAGTAAGGGCTGCTGTTGATCGGAGGAAGGTCGTGACATAGCTGTCAATCGTTAAATCTATGTCGGAACCTGCCCGCCTGTAAAGGCGTGGGCCGAAGGCGTAACGGTTGCTGTCCAGGAAACTTCATGGAATGGACCTGCGCGTCAATTACACTCAGCATGGCGAGGAGCGCATGCCCGGTTCAATCTTGCCAGGTTCAAAGATGCGAAGCCCAAATGCGAAGGAACCATCACGTTCGGTGCTCGCCCCAGTGCGCGTGGTATTTCAAGCAGTGGTCGTGACGGTTGTGCCCGAAGCGAAACAACTGGACGAACCTGGCTGGCTGGCATTGGAAGAACTGGTGGAAGACGCGCTTGAATTTCGACCGCCAGCTCTGCGCCGACAGCTTCAATTTTTCCTGCGAGCGATCGAGTGGCTGACAGTTGTGCGCTACGGCCGCACCTTCTCTGGGTTGGGCTCTGGGTTGGGCTCCGGGTTGGGGAACGAGCAACGCAACCGCGTCCTCCGTCACTTGCAGGATCACCCCGTAGAACGTATCCGCTCCGGATTCTGGGGGTTGCGTACCCTCGCATTATTGGGTTATTACGGACGACCTGAAGGCGCGCACTCCATAGGCTATCGTCCCGATCCACGCGGCTGGGAGGCGCTGCATCGAGGATGACACGCCGCAGTTATGACATCGTGATCATTGGCTCCGGCGCAGGCGGAGGAACGGTGGCCCAGGAGTTGTCTTCGCTATGCCGGGACGGCGTGCGCATCGCGGTACTCGAAAAGGGTCCGAAACTCCGCGATGAGGAATTTACCGGCCGCGAAGTGGAGATGGCGACGGCGCTCTACGAGGATGGTGGAGGGTTCCTGACCGCCGAGCAAACCATGACGCTGGCCTTCGGAAGCGCGTATGGCGGGTCGACGGTCGTATACACCGGCACCTCGATGCTTCCCCCCGAACGAGTTCTCGAGCGCTGGAACGTGGCGGGGCTGACCTTTGCGGACGTTGAACAACGCGCGCGAAAGTATATGGCGGAAAATAACGTCCACCTGCTGGAGGAGTCGCTGCTCAACGAAAACAACCGGCTGTTCGTCGAGGGATGCCGGCGGCTTGGCTATCGCCCTGAGCAGTTCCCCGTAAACCTGAAAGGGTGCCGGGGATCGAGCCTGTGTAATCTAGGTTGTCCGAACCAGGCGAAACAGGGCACCAATCGGGTGCAGTTGCCGCGCGCGGAACAAAACGGAGTGGAAGTGGTGACGCGTTGCGAGGTGCTGCGAATCGAAGCGCAGCGGATCGAAGACAAGAAAATATTTGTAAGGGTCAGCGAGAAAGCGGAAGGCAGTAAAGGCGAACCCTCAACCTGGGAAGCAGGCAACTACCAGATCGACGCCAAAGTCGTAGTCGTTTGCGGCGGCGCGGTAAGTTCTTCGGCACTACTGCTGCGGTCTGGATTTGGCCGCAGCCTGCCACGATTGGGACGCGGGTTCACCTGTCATCCTGCATTCATCATGGTCGCCGAACACGAACGGCCCATCACCAACGCAGTCGGTCACCCCAAGAGTTTCTACCTCGACCAGTTCTCGGAGAGCGATCACTTCCTGCTCGAGACTTGTATGTACTTCCCGTTTATCACCGCCAAGGCGATGGTGGGATTCGGTGAAGAACACGGTCGCTTCATGCGCGCCTTTCCGCGGTTGCAGATGATCCTGGTGCTGGCGTGTGACGATGTGGACGACCACAATCGCGTGACGGTCGACAGAGATGGGTGCCCGGTGGTTCACTACCGCTTCACGCCGGAGGTGATTCACGGCCTGGTGCAGGGAGCGATTACGTCGGCGAAGATTTCTTTCGCAGCCGGAGCGGTTCGCGCGCATGTGCCGGTTTCACACTCTCCGACCGTGGAACGCGCGGACGCCGAACATCTAGACCAGATTGCGGAGAATCCGGATTTTAAACCCGGAAAGCTTTCGATCTCAGCCGCGCACCTGCAAGGAGGTTGCGCCATGGGGAACAGTCCCGAGGATTCGGTGACCGATTCTTATGGCCGAGTGCACGGGGTTCCAGGGCTGTATGTGGCCGATTCGAGCCTGTTTCCGAATTCGCTGGAAATCAATCCTTACTTGACCATCATGGCCCTAGCCGACCGTGTGGCGGAGACCGTCCGCAAGGATGTGAAGACATTATGAGCAAGATGACGGGCGGTGACATCGTCGTGCGTGCGCTGGAAGATGAAGGGGTACCTTTCACTTTCGGCATTCCGGGCACGCACAACATCGAACTCTACGATTCACTTGCCCGTTCCACTAGCGTGCGCCCGGTTCTCGTCACCGATGAACAGAGCGCTTCTTTCATGGCCGATGGAGTCGCGCGGGCTTCCGGTCAGCTTGCGGCGGTGAACGTCGTTCCTGGAGCAGGACTGACCCACGCGCTCTCGGGGATCGCCGAAGCTTATCTCGACGGAATCCCGATGCTTGTGCTCGCCTGCGGGATTCGACGGGATACGGGGAGGGCGTTCCAACTCCACGACGTTGATCAACTCGCCATCGCGCGACCCGTGACCAAGGCGCAGTTGCGCGCGGAGCATGGATCCGAAATTTACGCGACCATCCGCCGGGCTTGTCAAATCGCGCGCAGTGCCCCGGCTGGGCCGGCGTTGGTCGAGATTCCCGCCGAGCATTACTTTTTCCGTCATGATGCTTGTCTGGAGGCGCCCAATCCGCAACCCGCGGCGCCGGCAACCCACAGAGAACTTGTCGAGCGCGCTTGCCAATTGATCGAAGCCAGCCGCCGGCCTTTACTATACATCGGGAGTGGGGCGGTTGAGGCCGGTGCCGATCTCGTGGCTTTGGCCGAACGACTGAATGCTCCGGTTGCCACCACCATTGCGGGCAAGGGCGTTTTCAACGAGACGCATCCCCTTCGGTTGTGGTGTGGCTTTGGCGCTGCCGCGCCTTCGTTCGTGCGCAAGATCGCTGCTTCTTGCGATCTTACTTTAGCGATCGGCTGCCGCTTCTCTGAGGTTGGCACGGGAAGCTATGGCATGACGCCGCCGGGCAAACTGATTCACGTGGATATAGATCCTTCGGTCCTCGGAAAGAACTATCCTGCGGATCTGCCTATAGTTTCGGATGCCGCAAGTTTTGTCGCCTCCCTGCTTCCACATTTGAAGTCGCGGGCGGTGGATGAATCCCTGCGGCGCGATATCCGTTCCGGCCACGAAGAAGTCAAACAGGAATGGAAAACGCCAAAGAATTCCGAAGGAGTGTACCCGCCTCACCTCTTAGAAACTATTCAACGTCTGGTTGGGAACGACTCGATCTATACCACCGACAGCGGTAATGGGACCTTCCTGGCCATGGAGTGCTTACGCCTCCAACATTCGCGTTCATTCCTTGCGCCGGTGGATTATTCGTGCATGGGTTACGCCGTGCCGGCCGCGCTAGGAGCGGCCCTTGCCTGTCCTGATCGCCAAGTGATTTCGCTGGCGGGCGATGGCGCATTCCTGATGACAGGTTTGGAACTGCTTACCGCGCGCCAGCTGAATCTGCCCGTAATGGTGTTGGTCTTGCGCGACCGCGAGTTAGCGCAGATTGCGCAGTTTCAGCAAATTGCGCTCGGGCGGAAAACCTGTAGTGAGCTTCCTGATTATGACTTGTCCGCCATTTGCCGCGGTGTTGGCGTAGAGTACCTGGCATTGCGTCGTAACGCCGATGCCGAGGCGATTCTCAAACAGGCGCTCACAGTAACTGGGTCTGGTCATCCCGTCGTCGTCGAGGTTGCAATCGATTATTCCGAGAAGACTTATTTCACACGCGGCGTGGTGCGCACAAATCTGGGCCGTTTGCCTTGGCCTGATCGTATACGCTTCGTCTTGCGTGCTCTGGGACGAAAGCTGGGCTAGCGCGTGCAGAAAGACCTCGCGTGAATGTTGCCGGACATTGTTAGTTGCTCTTTGTTGTTAGTTGCTCTATTGGGTCGCTGCCACGCGTGCTTTCGCGCGGGCGACGAGGGCGTCGAAGCGCGGGTCGCCGTGCAGCGACTTCAGATCAGGGTCCATCGCCATATCCAGCGCCACCCACCCTGAAAGACCATGGTCTAGCGCATCGCGCAACGCCGAAAGCGCCTCATCATGTTTGTCCTGGTGTGCCAGGACGCAGCCGAGGTTATAAGTGGAAAGAGTGGTATCCGGGCTGTCCGGTCCAAGGACACGGCGCTGAATGTCACGTGCCTGGGTCAACAATTTCTCCGCCTTGGCGTACTCGCCCATTTGCGTCAGCGTGTCCGCCAGGTTACTCATGGACTGGAGTGTCTGCAGATGCTCCGGTCCAAGGACCCGGCGCCGGGCGTCGAGTGTCTGCTGATACACCTTCTCCGCCTCGAGGTAATGGCCTTCGTACCTTAGAACCAATCCCAGGTAGTTCATCGACGCAAGGGTTTGCGGATGTTCCGGGCCGAGGACGCGGCGGCGGATCTCGAGCGCCTTCCGAATCAACCCTTGCGCTTCGGTATATCCGCCGATATATTGACCTTGATCTTCGCCTTCACGGATGAGTAAGACGGCCAAACGGATCATCGAGTCGACCGTGTCCGGATGTTCCGGGCCGAGGACGCGGCTGCGGATCTCAACCGCCTCGCGAATCAACTTTTCCGCCTCGGAGTAGTGGCCCTCGTCAGCCAAGGTGTTGGCCAAGTTGCTCATCGAGAGCGCCGTGTCGGGGTGATCGGGCCCTAGAACGCGCCGGGAAACGTCGAGCGTTTCCCTTTGGAGTTTCTCCGCCTCGGCGTACTCGCCGCGCACCCGCAGTGCATTCCCGAGACTTGTCGCAGACTCAAGTGTCTCGATGTGTTCCGGTCCGAGCGCACCGCGTTGAGTAGACAAGGCACGTTCGAACAGTGCTTGAGCGCGTGACACAAGTCCCAGGCTGAGATAGACGTTCCCCATCGTGTACATGAGCCGGGCTTGCAGTTCGGGATCCTTGGCCAGACCCGCGTCAATGTCGCCCGAGGCTTTGTCGAGGATCTCGCGAGCCGTAACGCTGTTCCCACGGGCTTCGTTTGGGTCAGACACCTTGAACATTCCCGTCATGAAGTCCGTGATGCGATTAGCTCGATCGCGCTCGCGTGAAGCCCGGTCCCTCTCTTGCGTGGCCCGGTCGCGCTCGACCGCAATCCGGCGCAACTGAACTGCCTGCACGCCGGCAAATCCTGCGAGCAGGACGATCAATCCAGCCGCCACTCCCGCCGCCACCCGGTGCCGCCGAATGTATTTGCGCAAGCGATAGCCGGCGCTCGCAGGGCGCGCCATAACCGGCTCATGGTTTAGATACCGCGCCAGATCCGCCGCCAACTCGGAGGGGGTTCCATAGCGCCGCCCGCGATCCTTTTCGAGCGCCTTCATCGTGATCCAGTCGAGATCGCCGTGAAGCAGTCTCGCCAACTGACCGGGCTCGGTCCCGCGCATTTCAGCGACCGAGGAGGAAGACTCCTTTTCCAATTCCACTCTTGTGCTGGGCCGTGGCGCATCCTGTTCCCGCAATTGCCGCAGCACTTCATCCAGCGGCTGCTTCTGCCACTGCTTGGTGTCGAAGGGGAGTAGCCCCGTCAGCAATTCATACAGAACCACGCCGAGCGAGTACACGTCCGTGCGAGTGTCAACGTCCTCCTCCGCGCCCGGGTTGGCCTGGTTGGCCTGCTCGGGGCTCATGTAGCCAGGCGTGCCTACAAATCCCCCAACATGTGTGAACAATGTTGTGAACGACGACTCACCAGCAGCGAAGGGAGTGGCCGCTTTGGCCAGTCCGAAGTCGATGAGGCGCGGCACCGGTTCACCATCCAGTTCCACCACCAGAATGTTTGCCGGCTTAAGATCGCGATGAATGATGGCCTTCTGGTGCGCGTGCTGCACCCCGGCACAGGCCTTGATGAAGATCTCCAGCCGTTCGCGAATATTCAGTTTCTTGTGATCGCAGTATTCGGTGATAGGCTCTCCGGGGACGTACTCCATCACGAAGTAGGGTTGGCCGTCGGGAGTCGCACCGGCGTCAAATACTTTGGCGATCGCCGGATGATCCATCAGCGCCAACGACTGGCGCTCGGCCTGGAAGCGGCGGAGCAGAGAATCATCGTACATGCCGGCGCGGATCAGCTTAAGTGCAACTTGCCGCTGCAGGGGTGCAGACTGCTCAGCCAGCCATACTTGCCCCATTCCGCCCTCGCCGATTTTCTTGACCAGACGATAGGGACCAATGGACTGGAGAGGCTGCGCCTCCTGCTTGACCTCACCCGCCCAGGGATGTTCCGACAACCCGTCCGATCGGGCGTAGGCGGAAAGCAGCGACTCGATCTCGGCCACCAGGGACTGATCCTGCCCGCAAGCCTCACGCAGGAATTCGCCCCGCTGGCTGGGCTCGCGCTGCAAAGCCGCCTCAAATAGCTCTTTAGCCTTCTCCCACTGCCTGGTTTTTTCCACCGGCGCCTCGTTGCATCTCACGCGTCAACCACGCCTTGGCCATGGTCCAATCGCGTTTGACCGTGGCCGCGGAAACGTCGAGAGCTTCCGCCGTCTCCCCGACTGTCAGTCCGCCGAAAAACCGCATCTCCACAATCCGACCCTGCTGCGCGTCGCGTCGCGAAAGTTGGGTCAGCGCATCATCGAGCGCGAGGACATCGACGCCCTGTTCTTGCGCCACATCGAAACCTTCGAAGCTCTTGTCCAGTTCCACCTTGCACTCCGGACCCCGCTTGGCAGCGCGGCGGCGGCGTGCGTAGTCCACCAAAATCTGTCGCATGAGTTTAGCCGCTATGCCAACAAAGTGGGCACGATTCTGAATTTGAACCGGGCTCTGGTCCACGAGCCGCAGATAGGCTTCATGCACCAGCGCCGTGCTTTGCAGGGTGTGACCCGGGCGCTCGGCCCTCAGGTAGTGGTGTGCCAGCGCGCGCAATTCCTGATAGACCACAGGAATCAGGGCCTGCAGCGCCTCCTGATTTCCCCCCTGCCACTGGGCAATCAACTCGGTGACGGACTCGGCTGGTCGAGGCAATGCCTGGCTCCTCCTAACCTATTGATCCAGCACAACGTAGCCATTTTCGGACTCGAAGTCAATGGCACAAAACTCCGGTTCGACCACGGGGGCACAGGCTCCGCATCCGGATTTTCCCGCTTCCCAGAAAGATTTTTGAGCCCATCCGCCCGGGCTTTTCGCATTACCCAGTAGAAGTTAAGAAACGAGTACTCGCACGAAGTCCAATGCAGGGGTTCCAGTCCAAATCAGAAGGAGATATGACATGCGACCAACAACGTGGGCTCAGCGGCTGCAAGCTCTAACCGGAATGTTTTTCGTCGTTCTGTTCTGTGCCGTGGCGGTCGTTCCCTCGCCTGCACAAGCGCCCGACACCTTAGTGAATTTCGACGGAACCATCGGCGGAAATCCCGCCAGCATGTCTATGATCCAGGGTACCGACGGCAATCTCTGGGGAACAACCCTACGAGGCGGCGCCACTTACGACCCCGGCATCAACCAGGGTTACGGCGAGGTCTTCAAAATGACCCCGTCGGGCGCGTTCACGATCGTCTACAACTTTTGCTCGCAAGCGAACTGCACCGACGGCAGCTTCTCTTATGCCCCGCTGGTGCAGGGCACCGATGGCAACTTTTATGGGACAACCGCAGGTGGCGGCGCCTACAACGGCGGCTCGGTCTTCAAGCTCACACCCCAAGGCGAGCTGACCACACTTTACAGTTTTTGCGAGGTGCAAGGCTGTCCCGACGGCACGAATATTTACGGAGGATTGATTCAGGCCTCCAACGGCGACTTCTATGGGGTAGCCGAGGAAGGCGGAACGGGCGGTGGTTGCGGGTGTGGCACCGTCTTCAAGATCACCAAGAAGGGTAAGCTGACGACGATCCATAATTTCAAGGGTGCCGACGGAGCCAGCCCCGTGGCCGCGCTGATCCAGGTTTCCAGCGGAGCTTTCTACGGGATGACCTCTACCGGCGGGGCCAACAACTCAGGCACGGTTTTCAAGATGACTGCCGGCGGCAAGATCACAACGCTTTACAGTTTCTGTGCGCAAAGTGGTTGTGCTGACGGTGGCGCCCCTCAGGATTCCCTGGTCCAAGGTAGCGACGGCAACTTCTACGGCACAACGTACATTGGCGGGACCAGCCCCGGCTACGGCACCGTCTTCAAGATCACACCCAAAGGCAAACTCACGACGTTGCAGAGCTTTAACAATGACGGCGCTCACCCCCAAGCTCCACTGATTCAAGCCACCGACGGCAACTTCTACGGCGTGACCTACAACGGCGATGGAAACAGCGAACCGTGTATAGCCGGGTGCGTTTTTCAGATCACCCCAACCGGCACGCTGACGAACCTGTACCAGTTCAACACCCAAGCTGCCGGCCTCCAACCGCTCGGCGGCCTGACGCAAGACACCAACGGAAACCTATACGGTTCAACCTATCTGGGCGGGTCTTGGGGAGAGGGTGCGGATAGCGGCACCATCTTCGAAGCGCCTGTGGGACTTGGCCCCTTCGTGACCACGACGCCCACCTTCGGCAGAGTTGGAGCGAAAGTCACTATTCTCGGAACCGATCTAACTAGCGCGAGCAGCGTTACCTTCAACGGCACGGCGGCCACCTTCACCGTAGTCTCAGCCACTGAAATCACAACTACCGTGCCCACCGGTGCGACCAACGGCACGGTCGAGGTAGTTACATCCGGCGGCACGCTTACGAGCAACCCGTCTTTCACGGTGACAAAATAATTTCCTGGAAGTAGTTCCGATTCCTGGCGGCAGCATGTGGATCAAGGTTCTTCAAGCTGCCGCCAGTTTTCGTCTTAGCCAGGCGGCCCACTTGTCCGTGCGCCCGATGTTATCTTTATCTGGACATCGAAATTTGGATATCGAAATCTGGATATCGAAATTTGGATATCGAATCGCCGGACACCGCCTTCATGGAAGTTCCAGTTCTGAAGACACTTTTTGAGCGGCATTTCCACTCGCCTGTCGAGCGGGTGCAGCCTCTGCAGGGGCAACTCGGTGGATCGGGCCGCCAGCTCATCCGGCTTTCCAGCGAAAAAACCAGCGCCATTGGCATTCTCTATGACGTGCGCGAAGAGAATGTCGCCTTTCTCGAATTCTCCCGGCATTTTCGCAAGCACGGTCTGCCGGTGCCGGAAATTTATGCGGAAGACTTGAGCCATGGCGCTTATCTCGAAGAAGACCTTGGCGACACCACGCTTTTCGAGTTTCTCTCGAGCCATCGTAGCGACGACCACCGTAGCGACGACCATCGTGACGGCGGGGCCATCGCTCCCGAGGCAGTCGCGGCTTATCGCAAAGTTGTCGCCGTGCTGCCGCGTTTTCAGGTCGAAGCGGGACGCGACTTGAACTACAAAGTGTGCTATCCCCGCGACAGCTTCGACGGCCAGTCCATCGCGTGGGATTTGAATTATTTTAAGTATTACTTTCTAAGGCTTGCGGGCATTCCCTTCAACGAGCAGGCGCTGGAAGACGATTTCAGCCGCTTGACGAAATTCCTGCTGAGCGCCAAGCGCGACTATTTTCTCTATCGCGATTTCCAATCCCGCAACATCATGCTGCGCAAAGTTCTGAATGAAGACCAGCCGTTTTTTCTCGACTACCAGGGCGGTCGCAAAGGCGCGCTACAGTATGACATCGCTTCTCTCCTGTACGATGCCAAGGCCGACCTGCCTCCCGATCTGCGGCAGCAATTGCTTGATCATTATCTCGACCGGCTCGCGGGGTTCCTCGATCTCGATTGCTCGGAGTTCATGCAGTTTTACTATGCCTACGTTTACGTCCGCATCATGCAAGCGCTCGGCGCATACGGTTTTCGCGGCTTCTACGAGCGCAAAGAGCATTTTCTGCAAAGCGTCCCGTATGCGCTGAAGAACTTGCGCTGGCTGCTTCACAATGTCGAGTTGCCCATCGCCTTGCCCACGCTGATGGAGGCCTTCAAGAGCATGGTGGCCTCGGATAGGTTGCAGGGCTTAACCTCCGAAGCGGCAAAAACGGAAAAGCTAACCGTGCGCGTTTTCAGTTTTTCTTTTCACCGCGGCCTTCCGCAGGACGACTCTGGAAATGGCGGCGGATTCGTTTTCGATGGCCGCAGTCTCCCGAATCCCGGGCGCGAGGAGCGCTTCAAATCTCTGACCGGCAAAGACGCGGCGGTCATCGACTATCTCAACCAGCAGGAAAGCGTGCATCAGTTTCTGGAGAGCGCCAAGTCGCTGGTGGATGCCAGCGTGAGCGCGTATCAGCGGCGTGGCTTCAAACACTTGATGGTCTCATTCGGCTGCACCGGCGGCCAGCATCGCTCGGTGTATCTAGCGGAGCAACTGGCGAAGCATTTGCGCATCAAGGATGAAGTGGAAGTGGTGGTGCGGCATCGCGAGCAGGAGCAACTGAATCCATGAAAGCGACAGAGCTGTGAAAGCGATGGCCCGATGAAAGTGATGGACCAATACTAATGAAGGCGATGATTCTGGCCGCCGGTCTGGGCACGCGTCTGCGTCCGCTCACCGACAATCGCCCCAAAGCTCTGGTCGAAATCAACGGCCGCACGCTGCTGGAGATCACGCTCTCCCGCCTGCGTACTTTTGGTGTCAGCGATGCGATTATCAATGTGCATCACTTCGCCGACATGGTGGTGGAGTATTTGAAAGCGAATAACAACTTCGGCATGCGAATTGAAGTCTCGCGCGAAGAGGTCTTGCTCGACACCGGCGGCGGTCTCAAGAAAGCTGCTCACTTCTTTCTGGAGAATTCCAATCTGGTCGACGAACCCTTTATTGTGCACAATGTCGACGTGCTCAGCACCATCGATCTCCGGCGCATGGTGCAATTTCACAATGAAAATCAGGCCCTAGCTACCCTCGCTGTGCGGGACCGCAACACCTCTCGCTACCTTCTATTCGATAATCAGCTTCAGCTCTGCGGCCGAAGATCTGGGAACGAGCCACCGGAGTTAGTGGACAGTCGGCAGCCATCTCAAGCGCTGGCTTTTTCCGGCATCCACGTCGTTTCTCCCCGCCTGCTTTCGATGCTGATTGAAGATGGAGCGTTTTCTATCATCACCTCCTATTTGCGTCTGGCTGCCCAGGGTGAAAAAATCCTTGCCTTTCGGGCCGATGAATATTATTGGCGCGATCTCGGCCGTCCCGAGGATTTGTCACAAGCTGCTCAGGATCTCAAGGAAAAAGATCGAGAACAGAAAATCGTCGCGCCGTAGGCGCAGCGTCGAAACTACTTTCAACTGATAATCTGGAACAAAAGATTTCGGAGACCGACGCTCATTGCCGCCTATATCGTCGCCCATTGTCAACGCACAGGAGATCACGAAAGCCTTCGGAGCGAATCCCCTTTTCCAGAACGTTTCTTTCACCATTTCTGATGGCGATCGTATCGGCCTGATTGGCCCGAACGGATCCGGTAAATCCACTCTGCTGCGAATTCTGGCGGGTGAGGTCGCTCCCGACAGCGGGGAAGTATCGTTTCGCAAGCGAACCCGCCTGGCTTGTGTCGAGCAAGACTCGCGATTCAAAATTGGCGCCACGGTGCGATCTGTGATTGAGAGCGCCCTCGATCTTTGCGGCGTCTCGAGGTCGGAGCGCGGCGCCCGCTTTGCTGAGACTCTCGGCCGCGCCGGCTTTGAAGATCTCGAAGCGTGGGCGACCGAGTTATCCGGCGGCTGGCAGAAGCGGCTCGCGATTGTCGAAGCGCTGGTGCAGCATCCCGACATCCTACTGCTCGACGAGCCCACTAATCATCTCGATCTTCCAGGAATCACGTGGCTAGAAGACCTCATCGAGCAGGCGGCGTTTGCCAGCGTAATCGTCAGCCACGACCGCTATTTCCTGGAGAATGTCACGACCGACATGGTCGAGCTCAATCGAATTTATCCCGACGGCTCGCTGCGCGTCCGCGGCAGCTACATCGCGTTTCTAGAGAAGAAGGAAGAATTTCTGCACGCGCAGTCCAAGCGTCAGGAAGCGCTCGAAAATCTGGTTCACGGGGAAATCGAGTGGCTCCGCCGCGGAGCGAAAGCCCGCACCCGCAAATCGAAAGCGCGCATCAGCAAAGCCGGCGAGCTTATGGGAGAGCTTGCCGACCTGAATGCGCGAACTCGCAGCGCCACAGCACAGATCGATTTTTCGGCGACCGACCGCAAGACCAAACGCCTGATCGAGCTGCAGGACGTGACTTGCACCATGGGAGATCGCGCGTTATTCGAAGGCCTGAACTTCATCCTCACCGCTGGAATGCGCGTTGGCCTCGTGGGGCCGAATGGCAGCGGCAAGACGACATTGCTCCGCTTGTTGCAGGGAGACCTGGCCCCAACCGGCGGCGAGATTCGCCGCGCCGATTGGCTGCGCATCGTCTACTTCGATCAGACCCGCACCCTCGATCCCGACGTGACTCTGCGCCGCGCGCTCGCACCGGACGGCGATTCCGTCGTCTATCGCGATCGTGTAATTCACGTCGCCGGATGGGCGGCGCGATTCCTGTTTACCGGTGAGCAACTCAGCCAGCCCGTCGCGCGCCTTTCCGGAGGCGAACGCGCGCGCGTCCTGATCGCGCAGCTCATGCTCCAGCCCGCCGACATTCTGCTGCTCGATGAACCTACCAACGACCTCGACATTCCAACTCTCGAAATTCTGGAAGAAAGCCTAATCGATTTCCCCGGTTCGCTCGTGCTGGTGACGCATGACCGCTACATGCTCGACCGAGTATCCAGCATCGTGCTCGGATTGGACGGAAAAGGCGGAGCCGATACTTTCGCCGACTACGCGCAATGGGAGCAATGGCAGGCGCAGCGCTCCAAGCTAGGCAACCGGCCAGACGCGGCAACGGCGGCGGCGACTTCGCAGACCTCAGTAGATTCGAGATCGGCAGCGCCAACTAAAAAGAAGCTTTCATACTTGGAAGCGCGGGAATATGCCACGATCGAGCAGCGAGTGGAAGAAGCCGAGCAGTTAGTGCAGGCGAAACGTGCCGAATTAGAAGATCCAGCCAACGCGATGGATGCTCCGCGTCTGGTAAGTGCGCAGGCCGCGCTGGACGGGGCTCAGCACGCCCTCGATGCCCTCTACGCGCGCTGGGCGGAACTGGAAAAGAAGAACGGGTGAGCTAACACCAAGCTACACCCGGACAAAATCAATAAACCCACGCTGCACATCCGTCCGCGTGAGTTTCACCCGAATTCTGTCGCCGACGTGCAACCCCTGCTCCCCTTGAGCCAGCAATCCTTCAATGTGCGGCTGCATGACGCGAACAAACGTTCCCTTTGGCATGACTCCGGTGACGATGGCATCGAAAGTTTCACCGACGCGATGGCTCATCGCCACAGCCGCCAATCGCTTCGACATTTCCCGCTCCACTTTTCGCGCGGCATCTCCTTTCTGGGTGCAGTTGGCAGCGATGCCGGTGAGATCGTTGTCGGAATAGGGTCCGGGCTTTCCGTCGAGCAAACTCTTGACGAGCCTTTGGGTTACGATATCGGCAAAGCGCCGATTGGGCGCGGTCGAATGCGTGTAATCCTGCACGGCCAGTCCGAAGTGCCCCTGCGCGGGATCGCCCGGACGCTCCAGAATATATTCGCCCGGCCCGATCAGCTTGATGACTGCGAGCGACAAATCGGCGAAGTGGTCGGGATCGGCGGCTTTCCGCTTCAAAAGAAAATCGTTGAGTGCCTTGGAATCGGGCTGTGCGGGCAGCTTCTCACCCTGCAGTGCAGCTAACCGCACGATGCCATCCCAATGCTCGGGAGTTTTCACGATGCGGCGCAAGGAAGAAACTTTTTCCAGCAGCCGCGCCACCACACCATTGGCAGCGATCATGAAGTCTTCAATCAAATCGGTGGCCCGATTCTTCACTACCGTCGCGACGCCCGTAACCTGCTGATTGAGCAGCAGTGGAACCACTTCGGCGGTGTCGATGTTGAGCGCGCCGTTAGCGTAGCGCAATTTCCTGAGCGCCTGGGCGACCTGATCCTGAAGTTTGAGCTGCGCCTGCAGATCCAAAGACGCAGCCACTTTGGAAGGAGCCGCTCCTGTACCCTCCAGCCACGCTCCAACCGCGTTGTAGGTGAGTTGCGCCTGGTTACGAACGATCGCGCGATATACGTTGCTGGAACTAAGCGAGCCGGCGGCACTGACCACGAATTCAGTCACTACGGCCGGCCTGTCCACGTCTGGGAGCAGTGAAGACGCGCCGGTTGAGAGCTCGCTCGGCAACATCGGGAAAATGGTCACGCCGGTATAAACGGTCGTCGCCTCTCTAGCCGCGTGCTGATCGATGGGAGTGTCCTTGGCGACAAAGGCATCGACATCGGCGATGCCCACCATCACTTTGACGTCGCCATTCGGCAAACGCTCGGCGACTTCGATCTGGTCGAGATCCTTCGACGTATCGTTGTCGATCGAAGACCAAAGCAGCCTGCGCAAATCACGCACCGTATCCGAGGGCGTCGGTTGCGGCGGATGAGCCCTGATATCCGCCAGTTGTTGCTGGGTCGCGGGCGGGAAATTCGGTTCGAAACCCTCGGCCAGCATGACCTGCCGCGCCATTGCCTGAAGATCGACAGAAGGAGTCCGGGAATCGTTCATCACTGCTCCGCTTTTGTGGAATAGAAGTTTGAAAAGGCTACCATGAGTCCCTGGTTGCGATGGCGATTCGATGCGACCTTTGCCCTGTGACCTCAGTGACCCCTGTGGCTAAGCCTTCGACCGTTGAAGGCGCCACATCGTGATATTCTAATCACAGCAGCTGCGTCTTCCTCCGATACGATTAGGACCGATTCCCGCAGTTCCAATAAAAGATCATGATTTCAGTCAGCAACGTGTCGATGCGCTACGGCGCCAAAATTCTGTTTGACGAAGTTTCCACCGGGTTTATTCCGGGGAAGCGCTACGGCCTGACCGGTCCCAACGGGGCAGGCAAAACCACATTTATGAAGCTTTTGACCGGCGAACTCGAGCCGCAGAAGGGAACCGTCGTCCGCCCGCGCAAGCTCGGTGTTCTGAGCCAGGATCAATTTGCCTTCGATAAGTATCGCGTGATCGATGCGGTCATTATGGGCAACCGTCGCCTGTGGGCAGCCCTCGAAGAACGCGAAATTATCTACGCGAAGCACGAAATGACCGACGCGGACGGCATGAAACTCGGCGAACTCGAAGGCATCGTCGGCGAAGAAGACGGCTACACCGCCGAAACGGACGCCGCGATTCTGCTGCAGGGCCTCGACATTCCCGATGAGATGCACGAGCGGAAGATGTCGGAATTGCCGGGCGGCCAAAAAATGCGTGTGCTGCTGGCGCAGGCTCTGTTCGGGCATCCGCAGGCGCTGTTGCTCGACGAGCCGACGAACCACCTCGATCTCGACTCGATTCACTGGCTGAAGAATTTTCTCAATCAATACGAGGGCGTGCTGATCGTGATTTCGCACGACCGTCATTTTCTCAACGGCATTTGCACCCACATTGCCGACATCGATTACGAGACCATCATCACTTACACCGGCACTTACGACGACATGGTCGTCGCGAAGACGCAGATTCGCTCGCAGATCGAATCGCAAAACGCGCAGCGCGAAAAGAAAATTTCGCAGTTGAACGAGTTCATCGCGCGCTTTGCCGCCGGAACCCGCTCCAGCCAGGTGCAGTCGCGGCGCAAGGAAGTCGAGCGCCTGCAGGTCACTGAGCTGGCGAGGTCGAATATCCAGCGTCCTTACCTGAAGTTCGAACAGAAGCGGCCCTCGGGCAAACACATCTTGGAAGTGGAAGGTGTAACGAAGTCGTACGGAAATGCGAAGGTGATTTCCGGCTTTACGGCGAGCGTGATTCGAGGCGAAAAAATCGCGCTGATGGGCCGCAACGGCGCCGGCAAAACCACCCTGGTAAACGCGTTGCTCGTGAACTCGCCGACGGTTTCAGAATCAGAGCTGTGCAAAACGAGTAGCTACAATGGGCCATTTATAGACGGCGGAAAAGTTATCTGGGGTCACGAAGCTGCCGTAGGATATTTCGCGCAGGATCACAAGGCGCTAATCGAGCCCGGCATCAAGGTTCTGGAGTGGCTCCATCAGTGGGATCCTTCCGCTTCCACCGAAGAAATTCGCGGCATACTCGGCCAGATGCTGTTTCCGCGCGATGACGCCGAAAAGCGCACCGACGTGCTCTCCGGCGGAGAGGCCGCGCGGCTGCTCTTCTGCAAACTGATGCTGCAGAAGCCGAACGTGCTCGTACTCGACGAGCCGACCAACCATCTCGATCTGGAATCGATCAACGCCCTCAACATTTCGCTGCAGCGTTACCCGGGAACGGTACTCCTGGTCACGCATGACGAAGATCTGATTGACGAAGTCGCGACGAGGATATGGCACTTCGAGGGCACCCACGAAATCACCGATTTCAAAGGCGCGTATGCCGAGTACCAGGCCGTTCTCGCCTAACGGCTTCGAACCAGCAAGCTACTTACTCTTCGCGTCCTTGTGAACGATCGACAGAAGAGGACTTTTCTTCGCCTTCTTCGTCGCGCTCGATCGTTTGCCGGATTTGGAAGCGCCCCCGACAATATCAGCGACGGAGGTGCTCTCCAGTATCTTGGCCGCGGCATCGCGCACCTCCAGAAACACACCATAGAGCGCGCGATGGTCGGGATCGGTGACAATGAGGCTGCGCAGTT
>JBEKXC010000074.1:0-19951 GCA_049512435.1 Terriglobales bacterium
GCAGAATCGACACCGCTCCAAGCCGCACGTCTCTCCCCATCACCACGGTTCCCGTGCGTTCGTTGACCACGACGCGGGCGCGCCGGTGCACGATGACAGAAAGATTCTCGATTCTCGCCAGAACCGCCGTCAGGTTTGCAACGCCCGTAGCCGCCGGATCGACTTCGACTCGTCCGCCGTCGCGCGCGCTCGCGACCGCATGTCCGAATTCGAGGTTGATGGCGTCGGAGATTTCGCCCGCCGTCGAAAAATCGGGCTCCCGCAAGAGCAGCGAGACTGGAGACAAGCGATTGAAATCGAAGGCCAGACTGCGTTCCACTCGCCCTCCCGCCGGAACTCTTCCAAGGGTTGGGTGATTCATCTGCTTGCTCGCGCCCGCGCCTCCAACCGCATACCCTCCCACTGCGATCGCGCCCTGGGCGGCGGCGTAAACCTGCCCATCCGCGCCATAGAGTGGAGTCAGCAACAGCAGGCCGCCCTCCAGGCTCTTGGCATCGCCGATCGAGGAGACAGTCACATCTAGTTGGGTGCCCGGCCGCGCGAACGCCGGCAGGCTGGCAGTTACAAACACGGCTGCCACATTGGCGACGCGCGCCGTCAAGGGAGGAATCTGCGCCCCCATGCGCTGCATAATATTGGCTAGGGTCTGAGTCGTGAACACGGTCTGCTGGCTGTCCCCTGTACGCGTGAGCCCGACCACCATGCCGTAGCCGATCAGCGGATTTTCCCGTACGCCTTCGACGCTGGTCAGATCGCGGATCTTGATCGCCACTGGGTCGTTTGCGAAAACTTCGTTCGGAAAAACAAAAACAAAGAACGTACCGGAAAACGCAAGCACGAGCGCGAGGCTGCGTACGGATGCGTGAAGAAGACCGGCGGTAAAAGCGGCTTTCATGTAAGTCAAGACTCCTGCAAGAGAAAGCTAGAAATCCAGAAAATTCAAGAGGAAGCGCAGCACCCGATTCGGCGGCCGCACCCCGTCCGAGATCACGCCTTTGCCCTTGATCTCCAGTTCGAGATCGCCGACCGAGTCCGAGGCGACCATGTTGTTCGGTCCGATATCGCCCCGGCGCACCACCCCGCGTAATACGATGGTCTGCTTCTCGTGGTTCATGTTGATGACCCGTTCGGCCTCGACCACCAGGTTGCCACTGGCGAGAACCGCGACCACTCGGCCGGAGAGGTTGGTGGTCACGTTGGTAGCCGTGGAAGCCGCGCCTTGGCCGGCCAGAGCCTCGTTCGAGGTCAGCCCGAGCAAGCTCGATACTCCTCCGACCTTGACCTTGCCGGGCAACGAAGTAATGCCTGAACTTGTCGTTAACGTGCGCGCCGTCGTCACCGCGTTGGCGTTCGTTGCGGTCACGCCCTGCACCACGACGATCTCGATCAGGTCGCCGACAAACATAGCTTTGTAATCGGTGCTCAGAAAGGCCAGCCGCCCCGAGTCCAACCAGATGCTTCCCAGGGAAAGCGCGGACGCGGCAGGTTGCCCCATCTGTTCACGGGCAAGGTACTTTGCCAACCCGTCCTTCTTCGCCTCCCGCTTCGACGCGTTCAGCCATCCCGTCGTCAGCACCAGCAGGCAACACAGCGCCATTTTCACTTATGTCTCCTTGGGGAGGTCAGAGGGCAGAGGTTAGATTGCAGAGGTTGAACCCCAGCGATTTCACCTCTGCAAAATCTAACCTCTGCCCTCTGACCTCTTACTTCTGACCCCATGCCTACTGCGGCAAAGCTTCAAGCCGGGCTGGTCCGGTCACTCGCGCTGGGAAAACGTGCCCATCCAGGCCGCGCACGCGAATCACTTCGCCCTCATGCCCGCGCTCCAGACAAGTCACACTCGCGGTCATGCGCATACCGCTGGAAAGAAACACCGCAGTCGCAGGGTCTCCAGGGCGCACCGCGGGTTTCGGCGCGGCTTCCTGTGTCCGGCGCGATGCCAGCGCCGAATGCGGCCCCGACGTCAGCCGGCACGACTTGGCGCGCTCGCCTGCGTCCGTATTTACAGAGTTCGGAACCGAGTTAGGTCCCGAGTTCGGAACAGAGTTCGGAACAGGGTCAGGCAGATAGACCAGGAACGGCAGGCACTGCCCGGGCTCGCCGCATTGCAGGCGGAATTGCATCCGTCGCGGACCTTCGTCCCAGCAGGCCGACGAGACCCGCAGTTTCCGTCCGGCAAGCGCCGGCAGAGCCAGCGGCAGATCGAGATCCTCGACCCTCGGCAATTGCGAATCCGAAAGCCCTTGTTGGCGGAGTTCCGCCGCCACGGCCTGCCACACTTCCTGGCGCGGGACCGGAGTCGGTGACACGGCCGTCCGCAGGCGAGAGTCTGTCGTCGAAATCGCGGCCGATATTCCCGCCGAAATTCCCGCCGAAGCCTCCGCCGAAATCTCTGCCGCGACTTCCGCCGAGAGCAGCGAGCCCGATGCGATTCCGAAGGCGAACAGGTAGCGGGCAAAAATAAATCGCGCCATCACTCAGATCTCTACTTTCCCAAGCTAGCTGGTTCCATTGCTTCCCGATCACTTACCGAGATTGTTGACGAGCTGGAACATTTCATCGGCCGCCTGCACCACACGGGAGCTGGCTTCGTAGGAACGCTGGGCTACGATCATGTTGATGAACTCATCGACCACGCTGACGTTTGACTGCTCCAGATAGCCTTGCTCGATCTGACCCAAACCATCGGTGCCGCCCGGAGTTCCGACCGCGGCATCGCCCGAGGCGGTGGTGGCCAGATACAAATTCTGGCCGACGCTGTTTAATCCGCCCGGATTCGGAAAAAGCGCCAGTTGAATGGTGCCCACCTGCTGCGCCGCGGTTTGTCCGGCCAGCGTGACCGACACGGTCCCGTCGGAAGCGATCGTGACCGAGGTCGCGCCCGCCGGTATGGTCAACGCGGGCTGCAGCGGATTCCCGGCGGCGGTCACCACATTGCCTTGCGAATCCTGGTGGAATTCGCCGCTGCGCGTGTACGCCGTCTCTCCCGTCGGCAAGAGCACCTGAAACAGTCCCTGGCCTTCGATGGCCAGGTCGAGCGGGTTGCTCGTCTGACTCAGGTCGCCCTGCATTTGCAGAATTTCGGATGCGGCCGAACGCGTGCCGAGGCCTACCTGCAGTCCCGCGGCCACCGTGGTTTGCTGCGAAGCAGCCGCGCCCGGCACCACCATGTTCTGGTAGATCAAATCCTGGAACTGCATGCGGCGGCTCTGGAAGCCGGCGGTGCTGGAGTTCGACAGATTGTTGGCAATGGTATCCAGGTTGGTTTGCTGTGCCTGCATTCCGGTGGCGGCAGTGTAGAGTGCTCGAAACATGAGTTCCTCCGCGTCGCTTTTAGCTCTTAGCCTTTGGCTCTTGGCTAAAAGCTAAGAGCGAATAGCCAACAGCGATTTTTCTAGACTTTTCCCAGTTGCGTGCTGGCAATCTGGTTGAATTCGGTGTCAAACATGGACATACACCGTTGCAGCAGTTCGGCCTGCCGCTGCACTCCAATTAACGTCACCACCGAACTGATGGAATTTACGTTTGAGGATTCGAGCGCGCCCTGTTTCATCCGCGACTGTGGCGCTGGTTTCGCGCTGCCCTCGGGGGCGGAGATCAGGGTTCCACCTTCGGAGGTGAGCATCGTCCCGGGAGCGAACTCCGCCAGCCCGATCGTGCCCGCAACCGCGCCGTTCACCGACAGCGTCCCATCGGAAGCGATGGAGACGACTCCTGCCGGAACGTTGATGTCTTTATTCTTGATGGTCGGATCCTTAAGCGCCAGGTTGTTGAGCACAAGATCGCCCGCTGCTGTCACCAGTTTTCCGCTGCTCGATACCTGGAAGCTTCCGTTGCGCGTGTAACGGATCCCAGCTGCGGTTTGAATGGCGAAGAAACCGCTGCCCTCAATCGCGACATCCAAGGGATTGCTCGTTGTTTCCAGATTGCCCGCGGTCAGATCCATGTGCGTCCCTTCGAGCACCCCAAAATTGTTTGTCGCCGAGTTGAGTACCGAATTCACAACATTGCTAACCGCATTGCTAAGCACATTCGGACCGGACCGGCCGGACGACGCAACCAGCGATTGGAAGGTTGTCTGCTGACCTCGAAATCCGGCGGTGTTCAGGTTGGCAAGATTGTGGGCCGCCACTTCGAGCGCCTGACTCTGCGCGCGTAGCCCGGCGCATGCTGCATATAATCCGCTGTCCACGTTGGCTCCTTGCGGTTACATGGTGCAAGCCTGTAGCCATGACGCAGATGGGAATATTTTCACGATTGACCGTGTTCTGAACCGCTTAGCAGTGGCGCCCGGCAGAGAAACATTGGACGCTTCTTATGAGTTTGCGAGCGAGGAAGACTTTGCCCAGCATAACCCGGAACCCGGCAAATAAAGACTAGGTGTCGAGTCTCAGGTCTCAGGTCTCAGGAAGGTCGCGCCAGGTTTTTCCTGAGACCCGAGACCAGACACCTGGCGTACGATCAACTCTTTAGTTGAAGATGAACAACAACTGGAGCGCCCTCAAACAGCAAGGCGGTTTTCACGGAATTCCCGTCGGCCAGCGAATGGAGTCTGTAGGCTCCGCCGCGGATAACACTGGGCACGCTCAGCATGCATCGTTCATCCGTGCCCGCGAGCTTGTTTTTGAAGTTTCCTGCAATCATGTTGCAGATCTCTCCGAGCGCATCCCCCACCTGTCCGTCGGACTCGGCCGTGTCCCCCAACATTCCCTTGGCAATCTGGCCGGCGGTCCTTGGGGCGCAACACACCGTCACCACTCCGCACAGCGCACCGGCCAGCCCGACGATGGCGGTAATCCCGCCTTGCAATTCGTGTTCGGATGGCGCCACTGATTTCCTCGGGCAGCCCAGCATGATCTCGAAAACTTCGTGCATGGCAAGTTCGAGAACAGGCAGCCAGTCCTCCTCGCGAGACGGTTTGGCAAAGCTGGTGTCTGTGGTCATGGCTTCTTGCCCAGCAAGGGGCAGGGATCAGCTTTGCAGTTGCAGACGTACGGCTACCGGCGCACCCTCAAACAACAGGACGGTTTCGACGGCATTGCCCGCAGCGAGCGAATGCAAGCTATATTCGCCGCCGCTGACGACGCTCGGCACGCTCAACATGCATCGTTCATCGGTGCCCGCAAGCTTGTTTTTGAAGTTTCCCGCGATCATGTTGCAGACCTCTCCGAGCGCGTCCCCCACCTCATCCGCGGATTTGGCTGCGTCCCCCAACATGCTCTTGGCAATCTGGCCGGCGGTCGTCGCGCTGCAGCAGACCGTCAGAATTCCGCACAGCGCCCCCGCTAGACCGATCATGGCGGTGAATTCCCCGTTCGGCGTGTGCTCAGCTGGCGCTACCGGCTTGACCCGGCAGCCGAGCATGATCTCGAAAACTTCCTCGACCGCCAGTTCGAGCACCGGCAGCCAGTTCTCTTCTTTGGAGCGCGTGACAAATGAGGTATCTGTACTCATGGTTTCTTCCCCAGCACGGGCAACACGTGCTCTTTCACCTGATCGGCAGTGAACGGCTTGCGGATGTATCCGCGTGCACCGGCCGTAAGCGCCTGCACCACGTGTGCTTCGCTGCCTTCGGTGGTGATCATCACAATCGGAACGCCTTTGGCGCATTCCAACTTTGCGGCCTCGCGGACAAATTCCAGTCCGTCCATGACCGGCATGTTGATATCGCACAGAATGAGGTCGAGCGTGTTAGCCTGTAACGCGGTCAGCGCTTCGGCTCCGTTCGAGGCTTCCACAACCTTATCCAGCTCGATGCCCGCCTGGCGCAGTGAACGCTCGATGATTTTGCGCATCACCGAGGAATCATCCACGATGAGCGCTCGTATCTTATCCATTGTTTCCACCCACTTTGCGGCTTTGCGTGGTCAGGCCACAAAATCGCGTTGTGCCATTTTCCGGCTGACTTGGTGTACATCGGCAGTCCGAGGCGGTGCTTTAGGAGAATGCGGACGCAATAACCGCCCCCGAGCTGCATGAAAGTGGATTCATATCAGGACTCATCTTCCACAGCCTGCGGAAAAACCCGTGTAGAGACGGGGCTTGCTCCGTCTTGGGGCGTCCGTGAACTATCTGCAAGCACGAAAGGGAGGGGCGCGCCTTCACAGCTCGCGGAAAAACTCAGGTTTCGTATCAAGGTATCGCTTTAGCGATCCGCAAGTTGAGGCGTTGGCGTACAAGGAAATCACCGACCGCATCGGGGGAAAATTGTCCAGGTCCCAGGGAGAACATTGAGTCCTTGAGTCATTGAATTCAATCCCGCGATGATTTAGTACCTCAATGACTCAATTCTGTCTTTATCCGTTATGCTTGATGCAGACCTATGACCCTGCTCGACGCCCAGCCTTATGATACGGCGAAAGCACGGCGGCGGAAAATCCAGGTCATCGCCGTCGTGGCCGCGGTGCTTGTTCTCGCCGCGCTGGCCTGGATGTACCGCAACTGGCCCGAAGAGCACGCCGTCGATAAGTTCTTCACCGCGCTCCAGCATCAGGATTACGAAACCGCCTACGGCATCTACTTCAACGATCCCGGCTGGCGCCAGCATCAGCAGAAATATTCTCAATACACGTACGCGGACTTTTATCGCGACTGGGGACCGGGCGGCGAGTGGGGTCTAGTCAAATCGCACAGGATTTACGGATCGGCCAACACCAAAGGCTTTGGCGGTGGAGGGGTCGTGGTCGAGGTCGTCGTCAACGAGCGCTCCGAGCACGCCCGCATGTTCGTGCAAAAATCAGATAAAACGCTGACCGTGTATCCGTATTAGTTCGTGTGGTGACGGGGCTCTGCCCCGTCCAAGGCGAGCGAACCGGGTGGAGAAGCTCGGCAGCCGCTCTAAGCAGCGAACGCCGCAATCTGCACCAGCGTCTTCTGCAGTGACGCTTCATCGCCCACCGTCACGCAGGTCTTCGAGCGGTCGATCTGCCGCATCAGTCCCCACAGAACTTTTCCGGGGCCGACTTCAATAAACAGGCTGGCTCCCTTCTCGATCAGCAGCCGCACCGACGGCTCCCACCTCACGGTGCCAGTCACCTGGCGAATCAGGGCCGCGCGTGAAGCCTCCGCGGAATCGACAACCGCCGCATCGACATTGCAGACCACTGGGAACGACGGATTCTGAAACGTCAGCGCGCCCAGATCTAGCGCCAGGCGATCCTGCGCCGGTTGCATCAGCGAACAATGGAAAGGCGCGCTGACCGGCAGGTTCACGGCCTTCTTCGCTCCGCGTTCGTGCGCGAGTTTGATGGCGCGCTCCACGGCGCCGGCGTGTCCCGAGATCACAATCTGCTCGGGCGAATTAATGTTGGCCGCCTGGCAAACTTCTCCCTCGGCCGCATCGGTCAAAATTCCGCCGACCTTGTTGGCCGGCATTCCAAGAATTGCCGCCATCGCACCCACGCCCACCGGCACCGCTTTCTGCATGTACTGGCCGCGATTGCGAACCGTACGCACCGCATCGGCAAAGGCCAGCGTGCCCGCGGCCACGTGCGCCGAATACTCGCCCAGACTGTGCCCGGCAACATAATCTGGCTTCAGACCTTTTTCCTGCAACACCCGCCACGCCGCAATTGAAACCGTCAGAATTGCCGGCTGCGTAATCTCGGTCAACTTCAATTTTTCTTCCGGACCTTCAAAGCAAACCTGCGACAGCTTGTAGCCCAGCGCCTCGTCGGCCTCCTCAAAAGTTTGACGCGCCACCGGATAGTTGTCGGCCAGTTCTTTGCCCATGCCAACGGATTGCGAACCCTGGCCGGGAAAAAGAAAAGCAATTCGAGAAGAACCGTTTGTCATAGTAATAAGGTCAGAGGTTAGACTGCAGAGGTAAAACCTTCCCATCTACTACGCCGTCGATTGCAAGAGATTTTCACTTCTGCAATCTGACCTCTAACCTTGCCTACGTCGGAACCGCCACGCTCAACGCCGCCAGATCGCGCTCGATGGTTTCGTTGACCCTGCCCTCGGCAAACTCCGCTGCCACGCGCACCGCATTCTTGATGGCATTCGTATTCGACGATCCGTGCGTGATGATGCATACACCTTTTATGCCGAGCAGCGGAGCACCGCCATACTCTGTGTGATCGAGCCGCTTCTTGAAATCGGAAAACGCATTGCGCGAAAGATACGCGCCCACCTGCCGCGTAATCGTCGACTTCAAGGTCTCTTTCAGTACGGCGCGCACCAGCCTGGCCACGCCCTCCGAAGTCTTCAACGCCACATTGCCGACAAATCCGTCGGCCACGATCACATCCACGTGGCCATTGTATAAATCGCGGCCTTCCACATTGCCAATAAAGTTGATTGGAAGCCGCTTGAGCAGTTGAAATGCCTCGCGCGTCAGGTCGTTGCCTTTGCCTTCTTCTTCGCCGATCGAAAGCAACCCGACCCGCGGATGCTTCATGCCAAAAATCGAACGGCAATAAATATCGCCCATCACCGCGAACTGCTCCAGGTTGACGGCCGTGCAATCCACGTTCGCTCCCACATCAAGCAGAACGGCGGCCGTGTTCAGAACCGTAGGGAACGCCGCCGCCAGCGCCGGACGATCCACGCCCGGCAGCGCACCCAGCACCACTTTAGCCGTAGCCATGGCGGCGCCCGTGTTGCCTGCGGTCACGAAGCCCGCGGCGCGCCCCTCCCGCACCAGCCGCAGTCCAACGCGGATCGACGAATCGCGCTTGCCGCGAATCGCCTCCACTTTGTCGTCCATGGCGATAACTTCGCTGGCGTGAACGACCTCAACCCCCAGACGCCGCGCCCCGGGATAGCGCGCCAGTTCGGCCCGCAGCCGCGGTTCTGGTCCCACCAGAAGCACCCGGACGCCGTGATGACGCGCCGCCTGCAACGCGCCTTCGATCTCCGGCTTCGGCGCTTTGTCGGACCCCATCGCATCGAGTGCGATTATGCTAGGCATGAAAGATGACAGAAGAAGAAACTAGGACTTCTCTTCGACCTCTATAACTTCGCGGCCCTTGTAGGTTCCACACTTCGGGCAGGCGCGGTGTGGCATCTTCTGTTCATGGCAATTTGGACACTCTGACAGCGAGTGCTTCGAGAGCGAGTCGTGTGCGCGCCGCGTGGCGGTGCGCCTTTGTGAATGTCTGCGTTTCGGATTCGGCATGTTTTTTCAGTTCCCGGTTCTCAGTTCTCAGTTCTCAGTTAAGCAGGTTCACTGGGAACTGAGAACTGGGAACTGAGAACTCTCCTTTATTGATTCAGTTTATCCCTGATCTCTTTCAGCGCCGACCAGCGTGGATCTTCCACCTCGTCCACGCACGAGCACTGAATTTCATTCAAGTTTTTGCCGCAGTGCGGACACAAACCTTTGCAATCTTCGCGGCAAATCGTCCGCAACGGCAACGCCAGCAGCACCTGCTCGCGCAGCGTGTCTTCCAGCAGCAAACCTTCGCCCTCGTAATATCCGATCTCGGCCTCGGCGTCGGTGACCGAAAGCTCTGCGTGACCGGAGTCGGTTCCGAGCGGCCGGTATAGAAGATCGAAGCTGCGCTCCACCTCGTGCACAACCGGATCAAGGCAGCGCGCACAAAGCACTTCCAGGCTCGTGTCCAGCTTGCCCTTCACCCGGATGTCCTGCACCACCTTGTGCTTGCCGTGATGTTCCTCGACCAGATCGGCCCGGCCTTCGGCGCGCAACGGCGACCGTTGCCGCAGCTCCCCACCCAGATCAATCGCACCCGGGCTGATCTCCTCCCGGAAATCGACCGGGTGAATCTCCAGATCCTTGATTGCGATGAACATTGGAACTTGGAACCTCCGCCGCCCCCACTCAAATTACCGCAAAGGCCTGCGGAGTGCGCACAGAGACGAAAGTCTCTCAGGGAGCAATATCTAAGAATAAAGGGCTGAAAACGGAGTGTCAAGGCAGGAAGAAGCGAGAAGCGTTTACCATTTTTTCACCGTCACTTCCACCCGTATCAAACCTCACTGACAAACCCGCCGGCATTTCCCTAAAATTCCCTTGTCGCAGCAAATTCGTCCACAACTTTCCCACCCACCCAAACGGAGGAAAGGGGGCAATTCTTTCATGCGATCTTCGTCTTCTTCCAGCAAGCTGAAACTCTCTTTTGACGCTGTCTTTTATTATGTCACCGACATTAACGTATCCGTCGCCTTCTATCGCGACATCCTCGGGCTGCCTTTGGTCTCGCAGGATTACGTTGCGCGCTTCGACCTCGATGGCGTGCTCATCGAACTCGTGCCGCTGCCGCCCGGAACGGTGGTCCCGGGCAGTGGCAATGCCCGCCTCTGCCTCTCCGTCGCGAACTTGCAGGAGTCGTTGGAGCGGATGCGTAACCAGGGCGTCCCAACCAGTAAGATCAAAGAGAAAAAAGACGGCAGGCTAGCCTTTTTTCGCGACCCCGACGGTAACGAACTCTGCCTCTGGGAGAATGCCGAAGCCGGGGATGCGAGAGAGATTGTGAAGTCGGCCGTGCTCTGCGGTTGAAGCGGCCATTGGCCGAATGGCACTGGCGTTCCCGCCCGGAGCAAAGTTGTGCCTCGAAGCCTCCCTAGGGATGTGCTAGACTTTCCCTATGCCTACCCTATACGTGGAAAATGTCCCCAAGGACCTCTACGAAGCCCTGCGCGCCCGCGCCCGCAAGAACCGTAGCTCCATTGCCGCCGAGGTGATTGAGATACTCGGACAGTTCGTTCCAACGCCTGCGGAGCTACGGCGCCGGATGCGCGCGTATGAAGAGCTGAGAAAGATCCAAGCTTCCACTCCTCCCGGCCCTGGGCCATTTCAAACTACAGAAGAAATGATCCGCGAGGACCGTGAACGGTGACCACCTGCGTGGTGGATGCTTGTGTCGCTGCCAAATGGGTTCTGCCCGGGGCTGGCGAAGGACTGCTCGACCAGGCGAATCGTTTAATCGAGCGGCACGTGAGGCGCGAATTGCAACTGCTGGCGCCGACTCTGATCGAGGCTGAGATTGGCAATGTCCTCTGGAAAGCCGTGCGGCGCAAACGCATCAGCCACCAGGCGGCCGAGAATTCCCTGCGACGTTTTACTGAACTTGGGATTCAGGCTATCCCCACCTGCGACCTGCTCGACCGGGCGTTGCAGATCGCAGTGGACTGCGACCGCAGCTTTTACGACAGCCTGTACGTCGCATTGGCGCTCGCCACCAGGACAGAACTCATCACCGCCGACGAACGGCTTGTAAACGCCCTCGGCAGCCGTTTCCCCGTGCGCTGGCTGGGAGCTTTCTAACCCTATCGCAGCCCACCGAGCACGCGCCGCATCGGTTGCCGTCCCGTTCCCGATTGATACACTGAAGCCAAGACAAGGCCCAAAGCCTAGCCCATGCTCCCCAACCAGCGCCATCTCTTCGATATCCCCGACGACGTTGCCTACCTGAACTGCGCCTACATGTCTCCGTTGATGAAGACGGCGATTGAGGCCGGGAACGCTGGCCTGGCCCGCAAAGCACAGCCGTGGCAGATTACGCCCGATCAGTTTTTCACCGGGGCCGAGGAATTTCGCGCCGTTGCTGCTCGGTTGCTCGATGGTTCCTCCGACTATATCGCCATCGTTTCCTCGGCCAGCTACGGCATAGAAACCGCCGCGCGAAATCTTCCGGTCAAAAAAGGACAGAGCGTTCTTGTACTCGAAGAACAGTTTCCATCTAACTACTATCCCTGGCAGCGGCGGGCGGAAGAAGCCGGAGCCTCTCTGAAGATCGTTCCCTGGCCCGATCACAACGACTGGACTGCGGCCGTTCTCGACTCTCTGACCGCCGATGTGGCCATCGCCGCGCTGCCGCACGTGCACTGGACGAGCGGCGGGAAGCTCGACCTCGTCCGCATCGGCCAAGCTTGCCGCAAGCTCGGAGCCGCGCTCGTTCTCGATCTCACGCAGTCGCTCGGTGCGCTGCCCTTCAGCGTGCACGACGTCGAGCCCGATTTCGCCGTCGCCGCCAGCTACAAATGGCTGCTCGGCCCCTACTCCGTCGGGCTTCTCTACGTCGCTCCAAAATGGCATGGCGGAATGCCACTGGAGGAGAATTGGATTCAGCGCGCCAACGCCCGCGATTTCTCGAGTCTCATCCTGTATACGGAAAATTATGACAACGGGGCGCGGCGTTTCGACATGGGCGAGCGCGCGAACTTCGCCCTGCTGCCAGCCGCTGTGCGTGCCATGAAGCAGTTGTTGGAGTGGGAAGTGGCGCAGGTTTCCGAAACCGCCGGAGCGCTGAATCGCCGTTTGGCTGAGGAAGCGGCTGAGGTGGGCTTCGACACGCCCGCCGAACCGTGGCGCGCGCCTCATTACCTGGCGCTGCGGAGAAAAACTGCGATTCCTAAGGAACTTCCCGAAATGCTCGCGCGAGAAAAAGTATTTGTCAGCGTTCGGGGAAGTTCGATTCGAGTCACACCCCACGTCTACAACACGGTCGACGACTGCGAGCGGCTGGTCGCATGCCTGCGTCGCATCGCCGCAGGAAGTGCTGCTTAAAGTCAGACAATGGAGCGACGGGCGCCTCGCCCGTCCACCAGCGCCTTACGGTTTGAGCGCGGCCGCTCGCCGCTGCGCCAGCGATGCCGCTTCGCTGGACGGATTGTCTTTCGCGACCTGGTCGTAAATCTTTTTGGCTTCGTCCGGCTTCTGCCGCGACTCGTAGAACCCCGCCAGCTCAAGCTGTGCCGTCGCTTTGCTGACGACAATCGTCGGCTTATCGATCAACTGCTTGTACAGGTCGACTGCTTGCGCGTCCTTATTCTCTGTCCGATACACCGAAGCAAGCGCCAACTTGCCGAGTGCCGCAAGGTCGGCGTTCCGAGAGCCGGCCGTCTCCTGCAGACTGCGCTCCGCGGCCGCGTTATCCCCTAGCTGTGACGAGGCCAATCCCACGAAATAGCGCGCCATGTCGGCCGTGTGCGTGCGCGGATACCTGTCGACGATGTCCTGGAACTGTTTGCGGGCCGCCGTGGCTCGCTCTTGCGACGACGCGAAGCTGTCGTACCCCGGTTCCGCCGGCACGCCTGCCGGTCGCACGGGAGCTTCAAAGGTGCGGACCGCCGTTGAAAGCTCGGCGCTGGCCCTTTCGTCCTGCGAGTTGACGTAGTACCACCCGCCAAACGCGATCGCCGCAATCACGACCACCGCAATGACAGCAGCCACCAGTTTCGCCTGGTGTTCCGCGGTCCAGTGGGCAGCGTTCTCCGCCGCCTCGAACGTGACCTTGCTGAAGCGGTCTTGCTTCAGTTGATGCCGGGTTTCTGCGCGCACGGGCTTCCTTCTTCGCTTAAGTATAGGCTGGCAATTCTTCAGTCTAACAGGGTAATTTCCAGAGCGTCAAAAGCAGGGACTGGCAAATACGAATACTAACGGGGTTGAATGCGCTGCACTTTGCCGGGAGAGGTTGGTCAGAACCAGCGTGGAAAAAAGCCACCCTCCGCAAGCCGCGCGGAGGGTGGGTTATCTACTCAACATATTTACTCAACATATTTACTCAACATTGATCACGCCGAATATACCGTTAGCGTTGTTCTTCGGGCCCGCGGTGTAGAAGAGTTGGTTGGTGGCACCGTTGTTGGAGGAGCCGCCGCCAAACTCGATTCCCCAGAGCTGGTTAATCTTTATGGCCTTGTTGGCAGTGGTTTCCACCGTCCCAACGAAGGCGCCGGTCGTCGGGTTATAGCCATTGATCGTGCCCGCGTTGATGTTGTTGCTGATCAGCAGGGTGTTGCTGAGCGTGCCGAAGTTCGAGGGAGCCATGGCAAATCCCCAGGGCTGATTGAGGGGTTTCCCTTGAGTCAGAGTCTGGACGAACGTCCCGGCTTCAGTAAAGATGTCAATGTACCCACCCTTGGCGCCGCTTTGAGGCGCGAAGGCGACATAGAGTTGGCCGTTAATGTCCTGAATGCCAAAGGGGACATAGCCCCTTGGAGCGTTCGGGTCGGTGAACGACATGACGAAGTTGAAGTTGTTGTCGTAAACGTCGATTTTGTTATTCCACCAATCGGCGGCATAGAGAAAGTTGCCGGAAGCGTGACTGGTAATCGCCAGGCCGGTGTAGATAGCACCCGAACTCGAGTTATTCACTGCGAGCAGTGCATTGTCGGGATCGTTGGAAGACCAGCCGCTGATCGTACCGTCAAGCGTGTCGAAAATGAACGTCGACGCCCAACCGTCGATTTGGAATTCCGACGAACCGTTGTAGACGATGCCCGTGGGCGAGCCCGGGCCGCTGCCGGAAGCGGGTGGAATCGTGACCTCCAGACTCTGCTTCACGCCCGTGCCGGTGTAGAGCGTAGAAAAGCCGGAGCCCTCATCGCTGAGCCAGAAGGGTTCGCTGGGGGCATAGGCAAGTCCCCAGGGATTGATGAGCTGCTTATCGCCTTTCTTGCCGGTATTTTTCACCAGCGTGGTCGCCGCGTATTGCGCTAAGGCGAGGCTGGAGGCAAGAGACAGCGCGAGCACAAGCAGTGCGGCGACTACGAAGTTGTGACGGAACTTTGGAAGCATGGTTCGATACAAAGCTCGATACATAGCGGAACTCTCCTTGAAGCGAAACTAGATGGTGGCCTGGACGGTCGCCATGCCTACCCGCGCAGGGTGGAACGAAAAAAACCAACCTTGCGGCGAAAAGAATGCTATCCGCACAAGCCAGCGCGGTTGTCATGGCGAAGTCAGCGATTTGTAAAATTCTTGTCACGAGCGGACGGAATCGATGGCCTGAAGAAGCAGAATTCCGCCCGGAGTTCGGCCCAAGGCCCCACCCAAAGGGCGCTAACATCATAAGCCAGAAACCCCTGTTCGGGCCGTCAATTCGTCATTGAGCGGAAATAGCGAGCGAAAATAGCTAGCTGCGAACTGGGATTTTTATTGCGCAGCTTCCAGCAGGCCCTTTTCCGCTTTTTCCTGGCACTCGATGCAGTGGCGGGTCCAAGGCACGGCTTCGAGACGCTTGGCGTTGATCTCTTTGCCGCAGGAGACGCACTCCCCGAAGCTGCCTTCGCGAATCCGTGCCAGAGCGCCATCCACCATATTGAGCAACTGGCGGTCGTTGTTGCTCTGGCTGAAGAGGAATTCCTTGTTGTAGGAACTGGCGGCGCGGTCGGCCACATCTTGTGTGGCCTCCTCGTCGGCGGTGCGGCCGTCCTGCTGATTGCGGACCACCATGTGGCGCAGTTCCTGGCGCCGGGTTTCCAGTCTCTTTCTGAACGTCTCTAGTTTCTTCTTATCCATGATTGCTGCCTACGATTGCTGCCTGCGGTGACGCAGGCTCGCGCCCCACAGGCTCCCATCGCACATTAAATACAAACAATTATCGTAAGCGCGGAAGAGATCAGGCGTCAAATGGCTGGATCAGTGGTAGTGGTGCCGTTTGCCGTCCACAGGTTCATTGGCGGTCGGCTTTTGCGGTCTTGCTCGTAATAGCTGGCTTCTGGCCTACAATTACATAGAGGCCGTTTTTCTGGAATCCGCCAACTGACCATTTATCATTTGGGTCGAACCATTCTTGTTCGCTCGTCAGTCCAACTTCAGATAAGGCGTGTCTGATTTTAGGTACCCAATGGGCAGCTAATTGTTCATCTGAGCCTTTCGTAAAGCCGACCTCTATTCCCCGCTTATTGCGTAGTGACGCTCCAAACCATGTCGTCCACTTCGCTTTATTGAAGGCTTCTCCGATGTCGTTTACAAAGTCTTGGCAATCGTCGGTGCCTGTTTGGCACCAGGCGAACATGATCTGTTGTGGATCATCACTGAGCAGCGCTCGCAATTTTTCCTTTTGTGCGCCTGTCAACCGCCGTGGTTCCAGTTCTTTCTGGAGTTGGACTCGTGCAAGCCGCTCAGATTCAGCTTCTTTCTTGGACTCTGCTGCATCACGCTGCGCCTCGGCGATCCTCGCGTCGGCGGTTGAGATTATGGCCTCTGCTGCCTGGACACGGGCTGTTGATTCGGCAATTTTCGCGTCGAACCCTTTGGCGATAGCCTCGGCGTGGGCAGATTCCTTTTCGGCTTCGGCTACTATGGTGTCAGTCATCTTTGAAAGCGCCGTGTCATACTTGGACACGAATCCTTCAAACACGCCCTCTCCTGTAACTCCCAAGACGATTATCACCCAGCCAGCCGCCGCCAAGACCTTGGCACGAGGTGATTCCTCTGGGTATTTCTTCCGATCTATCGGAAGCGTCAGCCAGTATTTATGTTCTCGTGATTTACGTCCGATTGCCTCCAGTACGTCATGCTTAATCTCTAATGCCTCCATTAGAAGGCCGATGCCAACAAGCCCTGTGCAAGCCAAGAGGCAGTCGAAATATCTGTCCCTCAAATGCTGCAGGGTTGCTCTAGTTGCCAAGTCTATGGCTCGGCTGGCAACCGCAACGTTCAGCGATCCTTGGAGTGTGTACATTGCTCAGGATGAGGCTAGCGAGGACCGGCAATCACGACACTTGATTTTACTTCTAAAATTCAATAAAAAAGTGCAAACCAATTGATTCATAACCCGGCAGTGTAACGAGCGGGTGAGACAAAAAAAGCGGCCCCTTTCGGGGCCACCCTTTTCAAAGAGGCTAGGTGGCGGGAATCAGAGGAAACTCAATTTGGCGCCGCTCCGGGGAGTGGAACGGACAGAGTGAGATGTCAAAAACAATCGAGAGTGAAGCTCTTCCAACGTTGCGACCTCTTTAGCTGCCTGGGAAATAAGCATTTGCCGAACCAAAATGGTAACCTCGGACGGGAGCGCCGGTCTCGTTTTGGGAACTTGTCCAAAATCAGGACGTTAGGGGGAAATCGCCTCAGCGCGGAATAGTGAGCCAAATCACATCGCAGGGTTCGGCGGGATGAACAAAGCTGCACATTGACAGAAGCTAAAGGACAGAAGTTAAGGACAGAGCTTAAGGACAGAGATCGAGGCCTCCCACACAAACGAAAAAGCCCCCTCGGGGGGGGCTCGGGACAAACCGGCGCAGTTTCTAGCTGTCGTTTCTAGCTATCACCAGCGACGGTGCGCACTTTCCCCGGCAGGAAATGGTAAGGCGGCCAGGGACCGGTGACGACCATCTGGCAATTCTTAAGTTGCTTGGCGGCGGTGCTGTAGCGGTTCTGATATTTTTCGATCGACTTGGTATCGATCAGGTGAGCGATATCGAGCAGCATTCCGTCGGCATTTACCTTCTTGCAACTGACTTCTTCCTCCAGCGGGTTAAAGAGCTTGTGCACCTGGACGGACAAAGCGCGGGCTTTGGTCTGCCGCTCGCGCTCGCGCGACGCCTTCTCGCGGAGCTTGATCAGGTACTCGCGGCCCACCGTATCCGGCAAGACAATCTCTTCCATGTTTCCGCGAGAAGACCCGTCACGAACCGTCAGCTTGATGCGCATTTCCGACTTGCCGCGAAGCCGCTCCACACTCTCGCAGAACGTGCGCCGGTTCGATCGAACCGCCTGGCGGATGGCATCTTCGGTGTCGAAAATCGTCCCGAAGCGGAACGGTAAAACGGTCGCGGTTCGGAAGCTCTGGCTGACCACGCGGGCATGTTCTAGAACGGACTTTTCATCGAGTTTGGAGGTCGCGCGATCATATTCACTGACGATCACCGCGAATTCTCCGCTCGGGTAGCTCATGACGGGAGCGGAGTTGACTCCCTGAATTCCATCTAGCAGGAAGGGACGGCGGGCTCGAACACCGTTAGGAAGGGTCGGGTGTTCCGTGAGGCAGTACGCGTACCACGACATGCATTCTCTCCGAATAGCACCGGGGCTTGGGCACCCCTTTAGATTTTTTAACTAGGGCTGCGTTTTCTACCTGGAAGTTTTGGTTTTTTGGGTTAAGGTGAACGCGAAATGCTGCGTCCAAGGCCCATACTACTTTGGTTCCGGCTTTTTTGCAACCTTTCTTATAATGATTGCATCGCCGATTGTCTCAACTTGTTACGAAAGCGTTTTTGGCGCGCTAGCAGGGAGGTTTCAGCGAGTGCATCGCCCAGTCTTGGCGGCTCGGGAAATTGTGGAAAAACAGCTCCTCAATATCGCCCGCAGTCATAGTTGCGGCGTCTCAACAGGCAAGAGGAAGAATTCCGGATTCCGCTTTTGATTTTGGGTGGCGCAGGCGCTTCAGCGCTGCGATTCGGCAGTGGCAATCAGGACCGAATGGGAAGGGCATGGCTTCACAACCTGCTGAAAAGCTGTTGATTTCTCAATTAACGGGAGGGGCATGAGTTCCGCTCGCGCCGTTGAGCCACTGAAGGTGTGTCCGCGCTTCAGAGCGACAACTCAAACAGAGTGCCCCCATAGTCGGGCCCAAACAACGAAGTCGTACCGTAAAGATTCCCCAGAGCGACGGAAATTACTCCGGCATAAGGCAATCCGCCGTCGGCGCCGTCGGTGAAGCTATAGAGCGAAGTGAACTTCCATCCGCTGCCCTTCCGGGGTGCTAACTTGAAAACGGTGCCGCAATCGCTGCAGCTTGTGCCACCGTAGTTCGTGGTTCCGTAGAGGTTGCCGGTTTCGTCCATGGTCACGCCTCCCATCGGGCCAGCGCCGTCGGGACCGCCGAATCGATGCAGAATCTGCTCTTTCCACTTCCCGGAAGACTGGGACAACTTAAAAACCGTGCCCCCGCAGAAGCTGCACACCTTTCCGCCAAATTCTGTCGTACCGTACAGGTTGCCCGCGCTGTCCAGGGCCAAGGCACCCAAGGGTCCTCCCCCATCGCCTGTCTTCGCTCCGTTTTTCGTTCCCCGGAAGGTGTGGAGCACACTGAAGTTCCAACTGCCACCCGAAGGTGAAAGCTCAAACACGGTCCCGCAGCCGTTATCGCAATCCGCCCTTGGATTGCCCCCCTCGGACGCCGCACCGTAAAGATTGCCGGAGCCGTCGATCGCTAAATCGCTGAGGAGAGTAGTTCCATCGCTAAAGCTGGGGTAGTACAGAGTTGAGAATGTCCAGCCTCCGCCGCCGGATGGCACCAGCTCAAAGATCGTACTAGGTGCTCCCCCGCTTCCGGCCCCCGTCGTCGTCCCATACAGGTTCCCGGAATTATCTGGTGTTAGGCCGGTCCACGGCGATGAGCCGTCCGACCCGGCGAAGCTGTGAAGCAATGCAAAAGTCCAATTTCCGTTTGAAGGCGAGAGTTCGAAAACGGTGCCGCAGCCAGCCGGGCAGTCGTCTAGTCCTCCAACATATGCCGTCCCGTAGAGGTTCCCTTCCGAGTCGAGGGTCAGGCGTCCGTGAGGTTCGCCGCCGTCCTCTCCCCCGGTGAAATAGTAAAGGACCGTGTATGTCCAAGCGCCGCCGGAGCGCGAAAGTTCAAACACAACCCCACAATTGTAGGGGCAGTTCGGGCTTTCAAGTCCCCCCTCGGATGTTGTCCCGTAGAGGTTGCCCGCCGAATCGAAAATCAGATTCCCAATGGGAAAATCACCGGTGTAGTAGTCAAAATCGTATAATACGGAAAATGTGTCGGAGGCCCAGGCGCTGCTCGCCGTCGTCAGCACGAGGCCCATGGAGATCAGCACGAAGCTTGCGACTAGAGAGCAGGTTCGACGCATGTTAGCCATCCTCTCTTTAGTCTTTAGCACTACAAAATCTCACGCGAGTATCGTCCGCTCGGCCAAGTAAGAAGCGTCAGGTTTTCGCCTGCTTCAGCCCCGCCGCCCGCTCCTGCAAAGCGATCGTAACCGCGCGCAGCATATCGCCCGCGGGAGCGGGCTTGCCCGTCCAGATTTCAAACTGTCGCGCGGCCTGCTGCACAAACATTTCGACTCCGGGAATGACGGCGATCCCCTTGCTCCGCGCCACTTGCAGCAGGTGCGTTTCGACCGGGTCGTACACCATGTCGAAGACGACGCGCGCCTGAATCTCCGGGTCTTTGAGCGGACAGTCGCGCGTGTTTCCCATCCCCACCGGAGTGGCGTTGATGATGACGTCGAAGGCAATCTTGCGCAGATCCGCGCGTTTGATCGTCCGCGCCTTGGCTTGGCGTGC
>JBEKXC010000075.1:0-33641 GCA_049512435.1 Terriglobales bacterium
CGAAGCGTCGACTCGCAACGCAAACGACGGATACTGCTGAAAACGCGTGGCGACGTCGCCGACGGCGACGTGGGCTTCGTAGCGCTGCCGCAGCAATGAGTAGTTCAAGAGCAGCGCAACGTCGCGGGCGTCAAAATCGAACGGCATTTTCTTGTCTTCACACAGAAGCTCGCCCCGTTGCGCCTCAATATGCGAAACCGAAAGCGAGAAGAGCTCTTCCACGGGTCCATTGTCGGAGGAACGATTAAGGATGGAATGACCAATCTGGGGCGCGGGAATGTTGGTGCTGCCGTCGGGATAGACAATGACGTGGGCGACCGGATGTTCGAGGACCAGAGAATGCAATCCAATAGTGGTGCTGAGGAGGGAAATGATTTTCATTTCCGCTTGCAGACGGTCGACGTGCAGGAACGGAACCTGATCTGGAGCTTCACGACCGTGGATGGTCAGGTTGCGAACGTCCACGCGCAGGCGGAACGGAGTGGTGTGCAGTTCGCCGAGTTCGACGCGTCCGCCGGTGAGTTTCTCCGCCGACGCAATCACCCGGCGGCGGACGAACCGCTGAAAAGAATCCGTGGTGACGTACCAGGAGAGAAGGCCGAATGCAATCAGGCTGAAAGCGCAAAACGCCAGAAAAAGCTTCCACAGGATGCGCCGTCGCACAAGGGGAGGCGTCTCGATCGATTGGTCGTTGGGCTGCTCGGGCGATGGTTCGGCCGATTTCTCCGTCGATTTCTCCGTCAACGGTTCTGCTCTCCGGCCTTGGATTCAGGAGGATTGATGTGGCTCCCCGAGCGCAGGCTCGCCAGCCATCCCGAGAGCAGTTCGTTCATTTTCTTCTCGGCCAGCAGATCCTTAATTCGGCCAAAGACCTCGGTCAACGGCGTGGCGCGGCTGCCAGCTTTCTTCATTTCCGGCAGCAACTGATCGTGGTAGTAGGTTTCCACCGCCCGCTGATCGATCTGGATCGAGGGCCGCAGGCGGTCTTCCACCATTTTCATCAACTCGATCTCGTCACTCAGACGTTTCTCCAGCGCGCTTTGGTTCAGCCCGTAACGTTGTAGCTTAGCGTGCCATCCTTCGTCGGTGGCACAATCCGGATGAAGCTTGCGAACTTCAGTAACCCGGGCCGCGACCTGCTCGGCGGGGGCTGGTTGAGACGGCCGCACCTGTTCCCGCAGCAGTTCCTGATCAATCAGGCGATCGAGCGCTGCCTTGCGCTCGGCCGAGGTGAACGTGTCCGGATCGCGGCCATTCGACAGGGCCTCGAAGGCCACTTCCTGCTCCCAGTCGCTCTGTAACACCACGTGGCCATTAACGTTGGTGACCACCCGATCGACGATCTGACCGCCCATGGCCGAGACCGCGAGCGCCATGGTCAGCGCTATTGCAAGTATGCAGTGTCCGCCCATTTTGAGTAGGGAGCGGGGCGTTGCCCGGATTGACGGGCGAGAGCCTGCCCTGAGCCTGCCGAACGGGCGCCCGTCTCTCCACGGGATTTCGATTTTGATTCGGCTGCGATTCATCAGAATGACTGCCCGACGCTGAACGAAAAGTTAAAATGCCCGGCACGTTGGTACCCAAACTGCCCGACAGCCTGCCCCGTCACCTTATTGGTCGTAATGTTGGTATAGCTGGGAAAGTAGGGCGGACTTAAATTGTATCCGAAATCAAAGCGTAATGGGCCGATCGGCGTCTGGTAGCGGACCCCTGTGCCAATGGCATTCGGCGCATAGTTGTAATTGCAGCTCAAGTGCGTGACTTCCTGGAAACAGTAACCCTGGTCGGGCTGGTGAAAACGGACCAGGCTGGGGAACATTTCCTGGGGCCGCGCAAAAACGTTGCCCAGGTCTTCGAAAACCGTAAAGCCGATTTTGTCATTCAGGTAAGGCACTCTGACGTTTGGAAAACGCATTTCCACACTGTTGAGAAACAGGGCGCTGCCGCCGACGGGATATCCAGTGAACGGGTCGCGTGGCCCTGCCTGATTTAATCCAAACCCGCGATTCGAGTTGCCCCCGCCGCTGTAGAAACGTTCGGGCAGCGGGATAAGCGTTTCGCCGGCAGGCACGGGTTGCGCCGGATCCAGTAGAACCGTGCTTCCGAAGCGGTTCTCCAGCCCGATGGTGGTGGAGCGTGCGAAGACGAATCCCTGTCCGGTGCTGCGATTTCGGAAGAAGGTGTGATAGGTAGAGTTCTTGGCCAGAAACCGGCTGAAGTCGGCCGAGGAACCAAAATAGCTGGCAGCAACGCCGCCTTCGAGGGTGGTGTAGCTGCCGCGTGAGCTTTCCAAATCGTTATCGCGACGGTTGCGAATGAAAATAAAATTGGGAGTTCCCACCCGGGTTGGCTCGGAAAGAAGCGGAATTAAATTGCTGGTGACCTCAATATTGCTGGCGTCCACGCGGCGGTAACTGAAACGGTAAGCCAGTGTCGTCAGTTCGCGGCTGGTTGTCGGGTCTCGCTTCAGCACTTGCGCAACTTGCACCGTGCCCTCCAGACGTTTCGAGGTGAAGGTGGAGACGTCTACGGTGTCGTCGTAAAGTGCGGTGGCGGTGAAGCGAAGGTTGTCGAGGTTCAGGATCGTGGGGATATCGTAACTGATGAGCGCCTTCTGTTGCAGGCGGCCGAGGGCACCCTTCATGGTGATCGTCTGATGACGACCGCCCACGTTGATGCGGCTGACGCCGAGAGACACCATGGGGCTGACGCCGGTTTTTCCGAGGGGCTGGTTGGTGCCGTAGGAGGGCTGTCCGGTCTGGAATTCGAAACCGACGCCGTAATCGAAGGTGTAGCGATCGGCTTCGTTCACCGTGACGACCACGTTCTTGCGCGACTCGGTGCCGTCGGGGTTCTGGACGGCCGTGTCCACCTGCTTGAAAAGGCCGAGGTCGTAGAGGCGGCGCTGACTCTCCAGCATGTCCTGCTGGCTCAAGGGTCCGCCTGGCTGCACCCTGATGGCGCGGCGGGCGACTCCGGGCCGGGTATGGTTCAGCCCATCGAGAAAAAGTTGACTGACAAAAAATTGCTCGCCTTCATGAATCGTAAAGGTTACGCCAACCCGCGGTAAGTTGTCCGCTGCGGCAATAGAAACATAAGCGACGTCGACGGTCGCATTGGGAAAGCCATTGTCGAAATATTTTCCCAGGATTCGGTCGCGGTCATCCGCGAGACTCGATTCATCAAAACCTTGTCCTTCAGCGGTGGAAGTTTCGGGAAGCTGTTCCTCCGGAAGTATATAACTGCCTTCGATGCGGACCCACGCCACCCGCGTCTGCGGGCCCTCCTTGATGGCGATCTCGATGGCGAGCTGCGACGGATCGCCCTGATAGCTGGTAACCAGTTTGCTAGTGACTTCGACCTGCCGGAAACCGCTCGCCCGATAGAGACCCTGGATACTATGAACATCGTCGTCGAGCAAGGCGTCGTTGTAGCGACCGTGACTGAACAGGCGTCCGGCGGCTTGGTCCTGCATCCGCGAGCGAATCAGTTCGGTGGAAAAAAATCGATTGCCAGTAATGCGAATCACAACGAGTTTGTGGCGGTCCCCGGGATTGACGACGTAAACCACCTGCACGTGCTTGCCGTCCTGCGTGCTGTGCTGGCTCACGCTCACGGTGGCCTGGAAGTATCCCAGACTCTGCAGAAGGTTCTGGATGTTGCGCCGGCCTTCGTTGAGGAGATCATCGTCAACCGCGCCTTCTTCATAGATGGGCACCATCTTCTTGAGCACGCGCTGGGTGAGCTTAAAACCCTCGGCAGCAATCTCGACCACCGGACCGCGGTCCACTTTTAAGACGTAGTCCACACTGTTGCGCTTGGATTGGTAGGTGCGGCTGGCGACCTCGACCTGGGCGAGCAGACGGTCCTGTTTCTGATAGCGAGCGCGGATTCTTTGCAGAGCGCGGGTAATGCGCTTGGAGAGGACCGGAACCCCAGGATGCAGTTTCGCGATCTCCTCGATCTGTTCTAGAGAATAGCCGGCGTCGCCTTCCAGCTTGATTTCTCCGACGACGGCACGCGGCCCGGGGACGACACGAAAGGTCAAATTGATCTGGTGTTGCTGCTCGTCGCGCTTTTCAGAGTTGGTCACTTTCGACTGGTGGAAGCCATTTTCTTCCAGCACTCGTTGGATGCCGGCCAGAGCGCGGTCAAGTTTTTCCTGAGAATAGAGTTCGCCCAGTTGCAGACGGGTGGCGCTAGCCAGTTGGTTGGCGGACGGATTTTGGGAAACGCCTTCGATCGTGACCATGCCGACAAAAAAATTGGCGATGGTCAGAAAGCGCAGCCGGATGCCGGCGGTTTCGGTGCGATCCACTTCGGCCTGAATATCGGAGAAACGGCCGGTGGCAAATAGCGCCTGCATGGCGTCGTGCAGGGATTCGCGTGTAAGCGGCTCTCCGATCTTGAGGGGCGTGGCCGCCACTAGCGAAGCCGCTTCTTCCGGCGGAACGCCCGGCAATTCGATCTGATCGATCGTTAGCCCAAGATAAGGCGTGATGGTTCCGAATTCTGCTCCGGACTGGGCTCCAGACTGCGGGGGCGATTCAAGTGTCTGCTGCCCGGCCTCTGGCGACCCCGCCGCCCAACTTATCCCCTGGGCTAGCACCAACAAAACGACCAGCACGAACCGTACGCCGCCAATAGCGAATCCGCGGACCCTTCGACTTCGCTCAGGGCAGGCTCGCGAGGGCGCCCGTCCCCACACGAGCAAGCCCTCCCGAAAGTCAGGCTGGTCAACCATGAAACCTACCCGGTTCGATGAATCGCCAAATGGCACACGTTGCTCGCAGGATCAAGTTTGATGATCGGAACCTATAATACTGGCTGGAAGGCCCGCGAAAGGTTAATCGCTAAGGTAAGCGCTTTGGAAACAGCTCTGGAAACAGAAGACCGCTACTCGCGGCAGGTGTTGTTCAGGGAGATCGGAGCCGAGGGGCAGAGAAAGCTGGCGCAGTCCCGCGTGGTCATTGTGGGGTGCGGCGCCACCGGTTCTGCCCTGGCCTCATTGCTGGCGCGTTCGGGCGTCGGGACGCTGCGGATTCTCGATCGTGACTACGTCGAACCCAGCAATCTGCAGCGGCAAGCGCTGTTCGATGAGAACGATGCACGGGAATCTGTGCCGAAAGCGATTGCGGCCGCGCGGCAGATCGCGCGTTTCAACTCGCAGATCGTGGTTGAGCCACATGTCGCTGATCTGATTCCGGCGAATGTCGATTCCCTGCTCGGCGGCTGCGATCTTATTTTGGATGGTACCGACAATTTTGAAACTCGCTATCTAGTCAACGACTACGCAGTGAAAAATTCGGTAGCCTGGATTTACGCCGCTGCGGTCGGAAGTTATGCCTTGACGATGAACATTCTGCCCGGCGAAACGGCTTGCTTGGCCTGCATCTTTCCAGAATCTCCGCGCGGCACCGTGGAGACTTGTGAGACTACCGGGATTTTGAATTCTGCCGTGAATCTGGTGGCATCGATTGCGGCGACCGAGGCGTTGAAGTTTCTGGCGGGAGCGCGTTCGAAGATGCGGCGAACGCTGCTCTCCTGGGATGTCTGGACGAACGAACGGGCGGAGTTGGCGGCGATTCATCCTCGGAAGGGTTGCCGCGCCTGTTCGCGGGACTTTGTTCATCTGGCAGGCGAAGGGCGCCCTCACATTACTTTGTGCGGTCGAAATTCTGTGCAGATTCACGAACGGCAGCGGCCGGTGGATTTTGTCGAGTTGACCACCCGCCTGCAGCCTCATGGCAACGTCCGCCACAATGAGTTTGTGCTGAAGTTCTGGCGCGAGCCTTACGAAATGACGCTGTTCCCCGACGGCCGGGCGATCATTAAGGGGACGACTGATACGGCCATTGCTCGGAGTTTGTATGCACGATTCGTCGGTAGCTAAGACCATCCGTAGTTAAGATCATTGGTAATTAAGATCAATGGAGCGACGGGCGCCCGGCACTCCATCAACTGGAAGCCGTACTAATCGGTTGCAAGCTTGTGCGCACAGGTTTTCACCATCCTGCGCCGCGTCTCCTCCTGGATCTCAGTTGTTTGGCCGAGAGCGCCGCGAATCTCCGGACATTCTGGTTGTCTCAGGCTCTGCCGCGACTGGCCAATAAACTGCACTTAACGCAAGTTGTGTCAGCCCCCTGTGGAGGTAGTATGCGACCCTATTTGCTTCTGATGGCGGTAGTTTTGATGGCAGTAGCAGCGTTTGGGCAACCGCCCTTGCCTTACCCCGGCACTTGCTTTTATGGGTGCGGCCCTTATGTTCCGCGGCTCACCACGCCCGAGATTTCCTTGCAACAGTTTTCGCCGAATCCGGTGGGAGCGAGCAACGCCACCACGGGACTTATTGCGGGAGCAACCAACTCCACGCTCTCGCAGGTTCAGGGATCGACGAGTTCGGTTTACACCGTGGCCGTGTGGCTTCAGGGCGGCGATGCTGCGCTGATTACGCGAGATATCAACCTGTCGCCGGAACGGATTAACCGCGAAGGTCACCCGGTGCGTGAGGCGATGCGCGAAGCTCGTCCGCCTCAAGAGCGACCGCGAGAAGTCGGCCCTCGTGAAACGCGTTCGCGTGAAGAGCGTGGCGCACGCTCATCCGAGGAAGCGCGCGGCGACTGGACCTACTTTACGGGACCAGCGACGGCTGCTCACGTCTATAACAATGGCGACGTCACCCGCCAGAACGACAAAAACGGCACCGTGAAATACGACGATAAGACGGAAAAGATTTAGGGACGGCTCTTAACTCTTGGCTCTTAACTCTTGGCTTTGGCTCTTAGCTTTTGGCTCTTGGTCGCGGCTGCACCGTGATCGGGAGCCGTTCTGTTTGGTCTGAGTGACTCCCTCGCTTCAAAAACGCGGACATTCTCAAATCTGATCTGTTATCTTCTTGCGGTTGCTCTTCTTCGCAAGGCGCTGACGCTTGGCGCCAAGGATGAGTGTCTTCATGCCTGAGATTGCACGTCCGGAACCGCCCCGCCTCTATCGCTGGACTGTATTGCTGTTCGTCAGCGTGGCGATGGGCGGCAACTACTACATTTACGACAGCATCAACCCGCTGGAACGTATTTTTATCGACAAACTTGGGTTTTCCGCCACGGCGTTCGGGTGGTTGAACTCGGCCTACAGTGTGGCGGCGGTTTGTACGTTGCTGATCGGCGGCATCGTCATTGACCGCATTGGCACAAAGAAGGCGATTACGTTCTTTGCTACGCTTTGTCTGCTGGGAGCCGCACTTACCGCCGCTCGCGGGCAACCGGGCGTGATGATCGCCGGTCGCACCGTGCTCGGTCTGGGCGCCGAATCCATGATCGTTGCGGTTATCACCGTGCTTGCCAAGTGGTTTAAGGGCAAAGAGCTGAGTTTCGCGGTCGGAATCAACCTCACCATTGCCCGTCTGGCGTCGGTGGCCGCGGACAACTCGCCGACCTGGGCGAACAAGGCGTTTTATCCGAACGGACCGGCCGGCGAGCCGAGTTGGCAGGGACCCTTGCTGATCGCCGTTGGGGCGGGAATCCTGGCAGTCGTTTGCTCGGTGGTTTACTGGGTCCTTGAAAGCCGGGCAGAACGGCGCTACGAACTGGGACAGGCCGGCTCCATCGACAAGCTGGAGTTTGGACAGATTTTTCGGTTTAACTGGTCGTACTGGCTCGTGGTCGGCCTCTGTTTTACGTTCTACTCTGCCATCTTTCCCTTCCGCACGTTTGCCATCGATCTCTTCACCAACAAGATTCTGGCAACCCACGGCGGCATAAACGCCTCCGACGCTATGCGGATACTGGCGCACGAGCGGGCGGGATTCTTTAACAGCCTGCTTCCCTTCTCGGCCATGATTGCAACTCCCCTTTTCGGACTTCTTGCCGACAAGATAGGAAAGCGCGCATTTTTGATGATGTTCGGTTCCATCTTGCTGATGCCGGTGTATTTGATGATGGGATACACCAACATCTCGCTCTTCGTGCCCGTCTGCATGATGGGGGTGGCATTCTCGCTGATTCCGGCGGTCATGTGGCCATCGGTGGCTTATATCGTGGAGCAGAACCGGTTGGGTACAGCGTACGCTTTGATGACCCTGATTCAGCAGATCGGTTTCTTCATCCTGAATCTGCTCATCGGCAAGGCGAATGACTACTCCCACGCCGGGCTGGATAACCCGGGAGGATACGGGCTGGGCATGTGGATCTTCTCCGTCCTTGGGTTTGTGGGGTTGGCCTTCGCGATTCTATTGCGGATTCGCGAAACCGGCCCGAAGGGGCACGGGCTGGAGACGATCACGGCAAAAGCGTAAGGTTTGGGTTTCGGTGGCGTAGCGCGGACACTCCTGTCCGCGTCGACAGCTGCTTCGCCGCAGAAACGCGGACAGGGCTACATGGGCCCGGTTACTAAAGTGGCATAGAACGATAGTTAGCCGAGTACTTTGGTCTCATAGATCATCCGGCAAACTACGGTTTTTGGTATTCTGACGACCTGGGAACGGTCGAGAGCTCTGCTCGGGCGGCCTCGGCAAATTTGTACAACGAAAAGAGTTTGAAGCCGCATCTGAACGAGTAGCGGCCGGAAAAGGCGACTTGACCGACCTGAAGGAACGCATCACCGAAGCAGAAGCTATTGAGCAGGCGAAACAGGGCCACGAAGCTGCGTTCGAAGTCCTGTATCACCTGCACAAGCGGCGCGTGTACTCGCTATGTTTGCGCATGGTCTCCAATCCCGCGCAGGCCGAAGACCTGGCCCAGGAAGCGTTTCTCCAACTATTTCGCAAAATCGGCACCTTTCGCGGCGAGTCTGCTTTTTCCACCTGGCTGCACCGCATGACGGTCAACGTCGTCCTGATGCAACTGCGCAAGAAGGGCTTGCCGGTGGTGTCGCTCGAAGAGACGCTGGAGGCCGACGACGAAGCTCCGCGGAAAGAGTTCGGCACCAAGGATGTAAAGTTGACGGGCTCCATCGATCGACTGCAATTGCAGCGGGCGATCGACAAGCTGCCGCCGGGCTATCGAACGGTTTTTGTTTTGCACGACGTGGAAGGATTCGAGCATAACGAAATTGCCCAGATCGTGGGCTGCTCGATTGGCAACAGCAAGTCGCAACTGCACAAGGCACGATTGAAGTTGCGGGATTATCTGAAGTTCATGAGAGCCGAAAAGGCCAAGACTGGATAACCGATTAGTAAGTGAAGTGGCGGTATTTTGGGGAGAGAGTTAGCTATGACGTGTTCAGATGTGGAGCGAGTTCTGCCGGAACTCCTTGACGGTGCTCCGGACGGTGCCTTTCAGACTGCGTTTGAAACTCACGTGAAGTCGTGTCCCGCTTGCTCGGATCTGGTTTCGGACCTGAAGCTGATCGCGAGCGCAGCCCGGGAACTGGCGGCAAACGACGAACCGGCGCCGAGAGTTTGGGGGCGAATTGCCGCTCAATTGCGCGCCGAGGGCCTGATCGTTGATGCCTCGGTCGTTGATCCATCGAGCGTTGATCCGGCGGCCCAGGTTCCGGCGATCCATGTTCCGGCAATCATGCATCCGGTAAGCCGGGAACCCGAGTCCGTCCCAACCCGGCGCCCTGTTCTTGTCGCGTCTCCTTCTTCTCCTTCTTCTGTGCGGCGCTGGACCGCGACCACGTGGTGGCTCGCGCCCGTTGCGGCGGCGTTGGTGGCGGCAGGCTCTTACGTGGTAAGTCATAAGCCGGCTCCGCAACTGGCGAAGCAAACTCCGGCACCTTCGGTGACGACCTCAGTTGCAGAGCACCCTACGGAGAACTCTGCGATGAACTCGGCAAAGAACTCGACAAAGACACCTGCAGTTATCGCGGGTTCCGCGCCCGCTACGGCCGTTCAACCAGTGGGACAGCAGCCCGTTAAGCCAACCGACACGGTGGCCTCCGCCGCCAAAGCCGCAGTGGAACCCGAGCCCAGTGCGGAAGATCAGCAGTTTCTTAGCGTGGTGTCCACTCGTGCCCCTTCGCTGCGGGCCACGTATGAAAATCAATTGCAAGCGGTGAATGCCGATATACGGGATGTGCAGAACTACCTGAGTCGGAATCCGGGGGATGCGGACGCGCGGCAGCATCTTATGGATGCCTATCAACAGAAAGCACTCCTTTACCAGATCGCGCTGGATCGAATTCAATAGTTGGGGCGGACCGGTGTTCCCGGCCGCGGGGGCGGCATTTTATGGCGAGTCTTTGGCAATCGGGTATTCACCAGAGCGTGGTCGTAACTTTGGTTCTGGCAAGCTGCCTGTCGGCGTCGGCCTTCACCGAGACCAAGAAGGAATACAGCTACACGGTGGGTCCCCACGCCAATATCTCCGTGGAAACGCAGTACGGGGCAATTTCGGTGAAGCCTGGGAACGGTGATCAGGTGGTGGTGACCGCCACTCTCAAATCGGACAACGTGGAAGTCGACCAGCAGCAAAATGGCAACCGCATTGAAATCGCGTCCCACCTGCTGCAGGGCACTGACCAGCAAACTGCTCAGGTTGATTACGAACTACTGGTTCCGCCCGACGCTACAGTCAATCTCCGTTCTGCCAGCGGCCCGCTCTTGGCGGAGCGCTTGCAGGGAGACTTAACCCTGGAAGGCACGGATGCGGTGGTAACTGTTCGCAACGTAGACAATTGCCATGTGCACGTTCGAACGATGCGCGGGCCGGTCACTCTGATCAATGTTCGCAACGCCCACGTTGAAATCGATTCCATTAGCGGCGACATCCATTTGAATTCGGTGACGGGACCTCTGGTGCAGGCCAGGTCCGGCCGGGGAAAGATTTTCTACGATGGCGATTTTGGTTCCGACGGTGACTATAAATTCACCACCCACACCGGTGATATCGAGGCGCTGGTGCCCGTGAACGTCTCGGCCGCTTTCCGAGCGCACTCGGTATTGGGCCGGGTGCGACATGACTTTCCTCTCCAGCCCAAACACTCGCGGTTTCACGAAGAAGCGGGACGTTCCTTCTTTGGCAGCACCGGCGAGTCGTCTTCGGAAGTCGTGCTGCGCTCTTTCAGTGGTAAAATCCGCCTAAAGCAACGCTGAACCCAAAGAGAATCAGGTCTCAGGTTTCAGGTCTTAGGTCTTGGGAAGGTCTTTGATTTTCCTGAGACCTAAGACCTTGATGGAGTGCCATGGGAGTGCGCGCGGTGTTTCTTGTAGGATTCATGGCTTCTGGCAAGAGCAGCGTGGGGCAGGAACTTGCCCGGCGGCTGGACTGGGATTTTGTGGATCTGGATGCCCGAATCGAGTCGCGTGAGCGACAAACCATTTCCGAGATTTTTCGGGACCGCGGGGAGGCCGCGTTTCGGCTGGCCGAAACCAGCGCCCTTCGCGATCTGACGGAATCGCTCGGGCGCGACACTGTTGAGCGCAATAGCTTCGTACGCAATGCCGTGGTAGCCCTTGGCGGTGGAACCTTCGCGCAACCGCAGAACCGGGAGCTGCTGCGGCCCTGGCCCTCGGTATTCCTGGACGCTCCGCTCGACGAACTCTGGCGGCGCAGTATGGAGGACGCGACGATACGGCCTTTGCGAAACGATCCCACGGAGTTCGCCCGTCTCCATCACCACCGGCTGCCATTTTACCGTCAAGCAACCGTGACCGTCGTAACCTCAGGGAAGGATCCAACCTCCCTTTGCGCTGAGATCGAGCGTACGTTGCAGTCTTGGGGGAACGAGAGGGATGGATCATCCGAGATACCCCCCGCTCGCGGAACAGGAGAAGCACAGTGAAGTTGAAGTTGTTTTTGTCCTATCGGCTGCTGGCCATCATAATGGCGCTGGTTGGGTGCATTGCGACTTTGAGTTTCCCGGCAAGCGCCGCTCCTCTAGCAAAAGAAAAGGAGAAAGAACACGAGGGGAAGCAAATCGACTCCGGCTCCTTTGGCGTCTTCCAGAATGGCCATCGGGTGGGAACCGAGACGTTTTCCATCCACGAGACCGGCAACGGCAGCGTCATCGAGTCCGAGTTCAAGACGGAGAATTCTCCCACCCCGGCCGTGCAAACTTCTGTCATGCAGCTTACGACGAACGGAGAAATCCGGCGTTATGAGTGGAAGGAACTGAGTCCGGGTAGTGCGCAGTCCGTGGTGCTGCCCAATGATGATTTTCTGATGCAGAAGTGGAGGACCGGAGCGCAGGAGAAAGAACACGAACAGCCTTACCTGCTGCCGACATCGACCAGCATTTTGGATGACTACTTCTTCGTCCACCGCGAATTGCTGGCCTGGAAGTTTCTGGGCATGGTCTGTAAACAGGAAGCGGGGGTGCTGCAGTGCCAACCGAAACAGCATGTCCAGTTCGGAACCTTGAACCCGCATGAACAGGCTTCTGTGTCGCTGCGCGCGGAGTTCCTGGGACGCGAAAAGGTGAACCTGAAAAGCGGGCAGCAAGACCTGCTTAAAGTCGAATTGAAAAATGACGCGGGAACCTGGCAACTCTGGCTCGACGATCAATTCAAGCTGATGCGGATATTGGTTGTGGGCGAGAATACGGTAGTGGACCGCGATTGAACGACAGGTGTCAGGTCTTAGGTCTTAGGTCTTAGGTTTCTGGCTCGGCAAGCGCCATGGAAGATTTCTGAGATTTCTAAAACCTAAGCCTGAGACCTAAGACCTGAGACCTACTTTTGACCATTCTTGATTCACGCACGTCGCGCGTGCTGCTCACGGCGCTCCTGTTTGCCCTGGGGCTCGGCTTTCTCTATGCGGCGCGGCGCACTCTGATTCTCTTCCTGTTCGCGATTTTTTTTGCCTACCTTATTAATCCCGCCGTCGCACGACTGGAAAGACTGGTGCGCAGCCGCGCCTGGGCGATTACCCTCATTTACTTTCTGCTTCTTGTCGGTGTAGGAGTGTTCGGTCTTCTGGTGGGCCCGCGGATTGCCCGGCAAAGCGCCCGCTTGGGAGCGTCGCTGCCCGGACTTATGGATCAGGCCTCGACCGGCCAGCTCTCCGGCCAGATCGGCCAGATCGCCGAACGGATTGGAAACGAGCACGGCTGGAGCGATGTGACCCAGAAGCGTATTCAGGCTTTCCTGGTCAGCCGCCGGGATGACTTGTCAGCTCTGGCGCAACGCATCGGTGTGCGCGCGGCCGAAGCGGCGCAGGAACTGTGGGTGCTGTTTCTGATCCCCATCCTCGCCATTTTCTTTCTGCGCGATGGTGGCAACTTCCACGAGGTGCTGATCGCGCTGGTGCAATCACGCACGCAGCGTGAGTTTCTGCAGGATGTGTTCCAGGATCTGAACCAGATGCTTGCCCAGTTCATTCGCGCCCAATTGACCCTGGCGGCGTTTTCGCTGCTCGCCTACACTTCGATTTTAGGTGCGATGCGAGTGCCGTACGCGCTGACGCTCGGTACCGTCGGGGGTGCGCTGGAGTTCATACCCATGGCAGGACCGCTGCTCGCGGGCGTTGCCATGATGATCGTCGCCGTTCTGGCCGGATATCCGCACTGGGCGTTCCTGTTGTTGTTCTTGCTCGTCTGGCGACTGGTGCAGGACTACGTGATCTCTCCCCGCGTCATGGGAGGCAGCGTGGAGTTGCATCCGCTGGCGGCATTGTTCGGCATTCTAGCGGGCGGCGAAATCGCTGGAATACTCGGCGTCTATCTCTCCATCCCAGTGATGGCCAGTCTGCGTATTGTCTGGCGTCGCTGGCGCATCTATGCCGAAAAACGCAAGTTCGGCCCGCTCAACGAATACTCGTTTTCGCCTGAGATAGGAAAGAGTAGAAGTTAGGGGGCGCATCGAATTCGCCCCTGCGTCAGCGGCAACATTCCCCTCATAAAACTCGCTAGTATAAAATCACATTTCACCATGTCGACCAAACTTCCTGTAGGAATTCTCGGTGCCACGGGCATCGTCGGGCAGCGATTTATCCAAATGCTTGAGCATCACCCGTGGTTTGAAGTGTCATGGCTGGCAGCGTCGGACCGTTCCGAAGGCCGGGCGTATGCCGAAGCCGCGCGCTGGCGCTTGAAGACTGCCATCCCGGCTCGGATCGCAACGATGACAGTCTCGCCGGCCAAACCTGAAGGTGCGCCGAAGATCATCTTCGCTGCGCTGGATGCCGCGATCGCCCGCGACCTGGAACCGCAATTTGCCGCCGCCGGCTGCGCCGTCGTTTCCAATTCGAGCGCGTTGCGCATGCAGGCTGATGTTCCGCTGGTGCTTCCCGAGGTCAACGGCGACCACATTCGCTTCCCGAGGTCAACGGCGACCACATTCGGTTGATCGAAAAACAATCCTGGCGCGCCAAGTCGGGCGGATTCGTCGTCACCAATTCCAACTGCTCCGCGATGGGGCTGGTGTTGGCGCTCGCACCCTTGCATCGCGCGTTCACGCTCGAAGCCGTGACCGCGGTCACCATGCAGGCCGTCAGCGGGGCGGGATATCCCGGAGTGGCTTCGCTCGACATTCTGGGCAACGTGATTCCGTACATCAAGAACGAAGAAGAAAAGATGGAAGAGGAGACGCAAAAACTGCTCGGGACGCTGAATGGTTCGCGAGTGGATCCGGCTCCCTTCGCTATGAGCGCGCAATGCAATCGCGTCGCGGTAGAAGATGGCCATACCGAGTCGGTCGCCGTCCGGCTAAAGAAGAAGGCTACAGCGGAGGAGATCATTGCTGCGTGGAACGATTTTCGCGCCGAACCGCAGCAACTGCACCTGCCGAGCGCACCGGAGCGACCTATCATCTATATGACCGCCGCCGACCGTCCGCAACCGCGCTTCGACGTTGACCTCGGCGCCGGCATGACCACGGCGGTCGGACGTTTGCGCAAATGCAATGTTCTGGATTGGAAGTTCACCGTTCTGTCGCACAATACAATTCGTGGCGCGGCCGGCGCTGCCCTGCTGAATGCTGAATATCTTAAGGCGAAGGGGTATCTCGGGTGAGAGCGAAACCCACCACGGAGGCACCGAGACACGGAGAAAACCTGAACCAAAGAATTGTGTTCGTGATGGGCGCTGTCAAATGGGAGTCCGCGCAGTCTCATCTGTCTTCAAGGCTTGTTCTCATAACGCGGAACCACGCAGACAAGACTTGGATTCTCTCCGTGTCTCCGTGTCTCCGTGGTGGATTCTCTGCCGACAGCAAGGGGAATACCCGCTCATGATCGTTATGAAGTTCGGCGGGACCTCGGTGCAGGATGCGAAGGCAATCGACCGCGTGGCGCAAATCGTCCAGGGGCGGTTGGCGGATCGTCCGGTGGTGGTGGTTAGCGCCATGGCCAAGGTCACCGATTCCCTGCTCGCCATGGGAAAAGCTGCCGGTGGCGGCGATCGCAAGACTGCTCTCAAAATGGCGCGTGCCTTGCGCGAGCGCCATTATGACACCGCCGGAGAACTGCTGGGCACTGCCCTGTTCACGGAGTTTCACGGCGACCTGGGCGCCGACTTCGAAGACCTGGACGAATTGCTACGCGGCATTGGCGCGGTCGGCGAGATCACTCCTCGCACTTACGACTACGTAGCCTCTTTCGGCGAGGTGCTTTCGAGCAAGATCGTGGCCGCCGCTTTCGTCGCTCGTGGATTGCCGGGTGCGCACGTGGATTCGCGCCAATGTCTGCTCACCGACAGCAGCTATACCCGCGCCGTTCCTCAGTTCGAAGAAACCAATGAACGCCTGCGCAAGCGCGTCCAGCCGTTGATCGAGGCCGGCAAGGTTCCGGTAATGGGCGGGTTTATTGGTTCGAATCGCGCGGGCATCACCACCACCATCGGCCGCGGAGGATCGGATTTCTCCGCAGCGATCTTTGGCGCCGGTCTGAACGCCGCGCGCATCGAAATCTGGACCGACGTCGACGGCATGATGACCACCGACCCACGCCTCTGTCCCGATGCCCGCCGCATCAAGGTCATCAGCTTCGATGAAGCCGCCGAACTTGCCTACTTCGGCGCCAAGGTCCTGCATCCGGCAACCGTGCTGCCCGCGGTGCAGCAAAATATTCCGGTCTATGTTTTGAACTCGCTGAACCCCATCTGTGAAGGGACGAAGATTACGGCGCGCGCCCCGCGCTGCACAAATATTTTCAAGGCCATCGCGCTCAAGAAAAAGATCACGCTGGTAGAGGTGGCCTCGCCTCGCCGCCTGCTGGTGCACGGATATTTGAAGTCCATTTTTGAGGCCTTCGATCTCCATAAAGTAGCGGTGGACGTGGTTTCGACCTCTGAAGTCAGCGTCTCGATCACGGCCGAGACCAACGAATCGATCCCGGCCCTGGCCGCCGATCTGGCGAAAATCGCGGACGTGAAGTACGAGGGGCGCAAGGCGATCGTCTGTCTGGTGGGCGAGAGCTTGCGCGACACTCCCGGAATCGCCGCCAAAGTTTTCGGCATCCTTGAGGATGTGAAGATCCGGATGATCTCGCAGGGCGCCTCGGAAATTAATCTGACTTTCGTGATTGAAGAGGACGATGCGGCCGAGGTGGTGCAACGGCTTCACCACGCATTCTTCGCCGAAGTGGATTCCGAGGTGTTTGCATAAAGTTGTTTTTCACCGCCGAGACGCGGAGGTCGCCGAGAAGACAAGAACGGGCTAAACATTTGTTTCAGATCTTCTCTGCGCTCTCGGCGTCTAGGCGGTGAAGGGATTCTCTATGAAGCTCCTTATTCTCGGTCGTGGCAAGACAGGATCGATGGTGGCAGAGGTCGCGTTCTCGCGCCGGCATCATGTGCGCGCTCTTTCCTCTGCTGAAAATACCGCCGGCAGAGCTCTCACACCGGATTTGCTCACCGAGACCGACGTCGTGATCGACTTCACCACGCCCGCGGCGGTCGTCGCTAATGCTGAAGCCTGCATCCGCGCCAGGAAAAATATAGTGATCGGCACCACCGGCTGGTATGACCAAATGCCGCGTTTGCGCGAGATGGTGCTCGCCGCCAAGACCGGCTTCCTTTACGGATCGAATTTTTCCATCGGCGTAAATTTGTTCTTCGAGATTGCCGCCACCGCCGGGGCCGCTCTGAAATACGATTACTCGGGTCAGATCTTTGAGCGTCATCATGCGCAGAAAAAAGACGCTCCTTCGGGCACTGCAATCACGATCCAGAAGATTGTCCGCGAATCCGGAGGCAAGGAAAAAGAAATCGAGATCGTCTCCTTTCGCGAAGGCGACGCGGTTGGCATGCATGAAGTAGTCTTCAATTCCGCCGGCGACCGTATCTATTTATGCCACGACGCCAAGTCGCGCCTTGGATTCGCTGAAGGGGCGGTGCGCGCCGCCGAGTGGATGATGGGAAAGACGGGTTTCTACGAATTTCGCAACGTCTGGCGTGAGCTTTAGAGCGACGCCTGGATCGGGTAAGGCTGCAGGCAGCTGCCCCGCTCCGCTCGGCTTGGACCCTTCGACTTCGCTCAGGGCAGGCTCGCGAGGGTGCCCCTCCACACACAGGCAAAACCACACCAGTAAACCAAGCTCATGCACGCGCTCGCGAGAAGAGTTATTCTTACCACATGCAACTGCGAGGCTGTGGTACCGCTCTGGTCACACCGTTCTCTCAGGACGGTGCGGTTGACGAAAACGCGCTGCGCAATCTGGTCGCCTGGCAGGTCGAATCGGGCATTGATTTCCTGATTCCCTGCGGCACCACGGGAGAAACTCCCACGCTCAATCACCAGGAGTGGCTGCGCGTCATCGACGTCACTATCGAGGTCGCCGCCGGACGCGTGCCGATCGTCGCCGGCGCAACTTCTAACTCGACGCAAGAGGCTGTCGCCAAAGCGAAAGAAGTGGCGGCGCGGCCGGGTGTCAGCGCCATCCTTACCGCTTCTCCGTACTACAACAAGCCGACGCAAGAGGGCCAATACCGGCACTTCCGCGCGATCGCCGAAGCGGTCGACAAGCCGATTATTCTCTACAACGTTCCGGGCCGAACCAGCGCCAATCTCGAACCGGCGACGCTGGCGCGCCTCTGCGAGGTGCCAAATATTGCCGGCGTGAAGGAAGCCAGCGGAAACATGACGCAGATCGCCGAAGTGTTGAACGTGGTGCCGGAAACTTTTCTCGTGCTCTCTGGCGACGACGCCGTCACTCTGCCGGTGATCGCGCTCGGCGGCGTAGGCATCATCTCGGTTGCGTCCAATGAAATTCCGCGCGAGATGGCGGAGATGACGCGAGCGGCCCTGAACAACGACTGGCAAACGGCGCGCACTATCCACCGCAAATATCTTCCGCTGATGCTCGGTAACTTCATCGAGTCGAATCCGCTGCCGGTGAAGGCTGTCCTCGCAATGATGGGCAAGATCGAAGAGATCTATCGCCTGCCCTTGCTTCCCATGCGCCGCGACATGCGTTCGAAGCTGCAGAAGATCGCAACCGACGCGGGATTGATTGCCCGCCCCGCGGCTCCGCCGGCCGCTGCCGCCGAATTCTATATTTACGAGAATTGGGCAGCGGGCCCGCACAAAGTGATGCTGCACCGCGCATCCTGTGGACAGTGCAGTTCCGGCAAAGGACGCCCCTCGGGGCACGATCCCAATCATTCGCGCTGGCACGGACCCTACAGCAACCTCGCCGAAGCACGCGCGGCGACGCATCAGATGCCGGGAGTGCTGATCCGCAGTGAATGCAAGTGCGTGGCGTAAAACAGCTGCTGGCTTCTAGCTACTAGCTTCTGGCTCTTTTGTTTCTCTTGCTCTCCTATGTCAGATTCGCTATCTATTCTGAAGTCGGCCATTGAACATTTATCGGCGCGCGAAACGATCGGCAACCCCGACGAAGCCCGTCCCACTTTTTTCGACTTCCGCTCTGCTCTGACTCGCGGTGACATCCGAGCTGCCGAAAAAATCGACGGCCGCTGGGTGGTCAATGCTTGGGTGAAACAAGGCATCCTGCTGGGCTTCCGTCTTGGCGAGTTACAAAAGATGTCGGACGGAGACGTACTCTCCTTCATTGACAAAGACACCTTCCCTGCCCGCCGTCTCAACCTCACCGATCGGGTTCGTCTGGTGCCCGGTGGATCTTCTATCCGTGAAGGCGCTTACGTTGCGCCGTCCGTTGTCTGCATGCCTCCCATGTTTATCAACGTGGGCGCCTATGTGGGTGAAGGCTCGATGATCGACTCGCATGCCCTGGTCGGCTCGTGCGCCCAGATCGGAAAGCGCGTGCACCTGAGCGCCGCCGCGCAGATTGGAGGCGTGCTCGAACCCGTCAACGCCGCCCCGGTGATCATTGAGGACGACGTGCTGATCGGCGGCAATTGCGGAGTGTACGAAGGCACGCTGGTCCGCGCCCGCGCAGTCTTAGGAGCGGGAACGATTCTGACACGATCCACGCCGCTCTACGATCTGGTGCGGAGTGAAATTTATCGCGCGACGGCGGAGCGGCCGCTGGAAGTGCCAGAGAACGCCGTCGTCGTCCCCGGCTCGCGCGCTGTGAAAAAGGGCAAAGGTAAATCCGACGAGTGGAACCTCTCGCTTTACACGCCTGTGATTGTGAAATATCGCGACGAGAAGACCGAGCGCGGAATCGAGTTGGAAGAGTGGCTGCGGTAAGAAAACGGCGTCCGTGCCCCGGCGAAGTGACAAACTTTTTACATTTCCCTGACAACTTCCCGCATGTATTGGAGCACAATGCGCTGGTCTGCACTCCAGACCAATCTCCCGCGAAGGTGAATTATGAGGACTTCCAGCTTGCGGCTTCTCCTTAGTCTGATGCTTGCCATTACAGCGCCCGCATTCTGTGCGACGCACACCTACACGATGATCGACCTCGGCGTTCCTGCCGGTGACGGGTTCGCTGTGCCGCGGGCAATTAACGTCTCCGCGCAGATTACCGGAGCCGCCGGCCCCGTCGATGGTGAGTACAGCGACGTTTTCGTCTACGGTAGTGGCACCTTCACCAATCTCGGCACTCTGGGCGGCAATTCGGGAATCGGTAACGGCATCAACGCCTCCGGCCAAGTTGCCGGATACTCTACCAACGCCTCTGGCGCCTATCGCGCTTTTATCTCCAATGGCGACTCGCTCATCGATATCGGCGACCTGGGTGGCGGCTCCGCGGTAGCCTACGCCCTCAATGATGGGGGGCAAGTCGTCGGCTCGTCCGTCACGGAGGACGGCAGCAATCATCCGTTTCTTTATAGCAACGGCCAGATGATCGACCTAGGTACGTTGGGATCGCCCGAAGGTGGGGAGTGGTGGAACAGCGCGGAAGGAATCAATAATTCCGGCGTCGTAACCGGCTACGGGTACACCTCCAGCGGCGGCCTCAGCGGTTTTACCTGGAGCAACGGAGTCATGACGGCATTGCCAAACCTCGGCGAAGAATGGACCGAGGCCTATGCCATCAACAACAATGGCCAGGTCACCGGCATTTCCGCCAACAAGAAGGGCGACAGCCATGCCTTCATTGCCAACCCCGATGGCAAGATCAAGGATTTAGGTGCCATCGGCGGCAAATACGCCGTCAGTTGGGGCTTCGGGATCAACGACTCTGGAGTAGTCGTGGGGCGGGTCGAGACCGACGACGGCGCCTACGAAGCGTTCGTATACAACGGCAAAAAAATGCAAAACCTGAACAGTCTTGTAAAGGCGGACCCCGGATGGACACTGATTGAAGCCCGGAGCGTCAACAACGCCGGACAAATCGTGTGCACGGGAGAGAACACCCAAGGGAACCTGCACGCCTTCCTGCTGACGCCAGCGCAGTGATGTGTTTAGCGGACTTGGCGCAAGGAGATCTGAAGCTACATTTGCGCTGAAGGCGCGGCAGGAAGCTCGACCTCCTCCCTGGCGAACTTCCGCCGCGCTGCCAGATGCTTGGCGCGGAAATGCGCCCGCGCCCGATCACCCCATGCTCGTACGAAGTAATAATTCAGCGCGCACCCGATGGCCGAACTGACCACCGGAATCAGGCGTCCCGCCCACTTCTCAACCACATCGGCTCCCGCCTGAACCGCGATCCGCTGAATCACCTTCGGCACGAAGCGGTTGATCACTTCTTTCTCCAGCAATTCGCGGCTGATGTCGACTCCGGCGGCGCTGGCCGCGGCAATCCATAGCTCGGCAATCTCGTCGTCGGTATTCAACTCGAAGCCATAAACCAGGCTGAGTTTCTGGATGGTGCGCATGGTGATGGCAGAAAGAATGCCGAGGTCCGGCACGATGGTGACAACTCCGCCGAGACCAAATCCCGCTCCCTCCGCGGCGGCCAGCTTCATGCCGCCGCGGATGACCGACTCCGCCACATCGTCGAGACGTTCCACAGGCAGAGTGTAAACGCCATGAAAAGTCGCGAGCGGTAGCCGGTAGGCCACGCGCAGCTGCATCAGGAAGCGTCCCGAATCGACCTTGATCGTGTCATAGGCGCGAGTCAGGCCGCCGCGAATCGCACCTTCGATGCGTCGCCGCATCCACGATTTTTTTGGGTCGCCTTTTTCGCGGACCATTTTCAAGTATGAGTTTACCAGTCAGCTCAACGCCGCTTCCGCTTTCACGTAGAGACGCGGCTTGCCGCGTCTCTCCCCTTGCCCAATGCAGACGGAGCAAGCCCCGTCTCTACACGAACGTATCGTGTGCTAGCATCAAATTATCTAATGTCAACAGGAAAACTGCACATAGTTCCGCTGGGCGGCATGGGCGAGTTCGGTATGAACTGCATGGCCATCCGCTATGGCGATGACATCATCGTGGTAGATGCCGGCCTGATGTTCCCCGAAGCCGAGTTGTTGGGCGTCGACATCGTCGTCCCCGACATTTCCTACCTGCTGGAGAATCGCAAGTTTGTGCGTGGCATCATTCTTACGCACGGCCACGAGGACCACATCGGCGCTCTGCCCTGGATTCTCAGCGAACTGAACGTTCCCGTCTGGGGCACCGAATTCACGCTGGCTTACGTCGAAGATAAGCTCGACGAACATCAACTCCTCGACGACTCCGACCTGCGCGAAATCCGTCCGGGGGAACGATTCAAGGTTGGCCCCTTCACCATTCATCCACTGCAGGTTACGCACAGCCTGGTCGATTGCGTCGCGCTCGCCATCCACACGCCGCTCGGCGTCGTCCTGCATACGGGAGACTTCAAAGTCGATCCAACGCCCACCGACAACCGTCTTTTCGACCTCCACGGTTTCGCCGAGTACGGCAAAGAAGGAGTGCTGGTGTTGCTCCAGGATTCCACCAACGTCGAGCGCAAGGGCTACACTCCGAGCGAGCGAGCGGTGCATCGCAAGTTCGAAGAAGTGTTCGTTCGCACCAAACGGCGGCTGTTTGTCTCTTGCTTCGCGTCTTCCATTCACCGCATCAAGCTGACCGTCGACATGGCGCGCGAACATGGCCGCAAAATCTGTTTCATCGGCCGCTCCATGGAAAATTCCTCGGAGATCGCCGAAGACCTCGGCTATGTCCAGATTCCCGAAGGCATGCTGATTCATCCCGGCGAAATGAAAAACTTCCCGCCGGAGAAAGTCTGCGTGCTCATCAGCGGCACGCAGGGCGAACCGATGTCGGCGCTGTCACGCGCGGCAGTGGACAATCACAAGCACGCAAAAATTGAAAAAGGCGACACCGTCGTTTTGTCATCCCGCATCATCCCCGGCAACGAAAAAGCCATCTACCGCATGGTCGACCACCTCTTCCGCCGCGAGGCATTCGTCATCTACGATGACGGCTCCTACCCGCCGATTCACGTCAGCGGACATGCCAGCCAGGAAGAATTAAAGCTCATCATCAACCTGGTGCGTCCCAAGTATTTCGTCCCCATACACGGCGAATACCGGCAACTCAAGTTGCATGCCGAACTGGCGGGGTCAATGCGAGGCGCGGTCGGCAACGTGATGCTGATCGAGACCGGGGACGTTCTTGAGATCGACGAACTCGGCGCCCGCAAAGCGGGACGCGTCAACATAGGCCGCGTCTGCATCGATTCCGGCTCGCGCACCGACGTGGTCGAAGACATCATCGTCAAAGACCGCCGCCACCTCAGCGAAGACGGCTTTGTGATGCCGATCATCGCCATCAATAAGCACACTGGTCGCGTGGAAAGCTCGCCGGAAATTGTGACACGCGGATTCAACCCCGGTGACAACGGCGTGATCGCGCGCGTCAAGGAGATCGTCGTCGAAACCCTCGATTCCTCCAGCGCCGAAGAGAAAGCCGACTATGGCGTGATTAAAGAGAAAATCCGCACCGATCTGAAACGCTACATCTCGCGGCAAACGCAGCGGCGGCCGCTGATTATGCCGGTGATATTGGAAATCTGAAAACTGCTCAATATCCGGCTTCGCGTCCATGCCGAACTGCCAGGATCACGATCCGTTTTCCGTCGTAGTGATAGAGAGCGACATAGGCCCCGTGTCCGAAGTCAATCACCCATTCGCGAAACTCCGTCGGCAACTCTTCGACGGGACGCCCAGCTTCGGGGTGCTTGCCGAGCGCTTTCACGCCCTGCCGGATCGCCTTAACAGCGCGCTTGGCTGCGTCGCGGCTCTTGGGAGCTAAGAACGCATGGAGACGGGCCACATCCAGCAGGGCGGGTTGCGACCACCTCAGTCGTGGCATCTGGGGGGAGCGGCGCCCTTACCCGCTTCGAGCTTGGCCAGCCAGGCGTCGGCTTCCTCGGCGGTGGCGTGCAGACCGGTTGTCTGGTAATGGGTCCAGGCGGCCAGCGCGTCCTGCCGCAATCGCTCGCGCTTTTCTTCGCGCTCCACATACTGCTCGATGGCTTCGCGCATCACCCAGTGCGGCGACCGGCGGCGGGCTGCGGCTAGTCGCTGTAGACGTTCTTTTGTCTTAAGATCGATTTTTAAGCTGGTTGTAGAAGATATTGGCATGTTGGGTGCTCAAAGGTGTTACCTAGTGCTACTATACACCTAGATTGAACATTGCATTGTAATTATTGAAGACCCTTCCCTTGATGGTCTCCTTCGACGATATTCGCGCCGCTCAAACCCTCCTCGATGGCATTGCCGTCCGCACTCCCCTGTTCGAGTGGACGAGCCCAACAGATCCCCGCAAGCTCTACCTCAAGCTCGAAAACCTGCAGCCCATCGGAGCTTTCAAACTGCGCGGCGCTTATAACAAGGTCGCATCCCTCAGCGACGCCGAACGCCGCCGCGGAGTCATTTCCTATTCCAGCGGTAATCATGCGCAAGGCGTGGCCTATGCAGCGCGCGCGCTTGGCGTGAAGGCCATCATTGTCATGCCCGTCAATGCTCCGCAGAATAAGCTCGAAGCCACTGCCGCGCTTGGCGCCGAGATCGTCACCGTCGGTCCGGGCAGTGAAGAGCGCCGCTTGCGAGCGGAACAACTGGCCGCCGAGCACGGCTATGTGATCGTGCCTCCTTACAATGACGAAAAAATCATCGCCGGCCAAGGGACCGTGGGGCTTGAAATTCTCGAAGACTTTTCCAATGAGGATCTGCCCGACCTTGAAACCGTGCTCGTCCCGGTCGGCGGAGGCGGATTGATCAGCGGCGTCTCGGCCGCCATCAAGCTCAGCAATCCCAACATAAAGGTGATCGGCGTGGAGCCTGAACTTGCCGCCGATGCGCAAGCCAGCCTGCGCGCCGGTCGCATCGTCTCCTTCCCGGCTGAGCAAGTCTCGCAGACGCTGGCCGACGGTCTTCGCACCCAGAGCATCGGCGCGATCAATTTTGAACACATCCGCGCTTTTGTCGACGACATCGTCAGCGTGACCGAAGACGAAATTCGCGAGGCCATGCGCGCTTTGAGTGCGAACGCGAAAACGGTGGCTGAACCGAGCGGCGCCGTTGCCCCGGCCGCATTTCTTTTCCATGCTGACGAGTTGCCCAAGACAAAGATCAATGTAGCTGTGATCAGCGGCGGCAACATCGATCCCAAACTGCTCGCCGACTTGCGGCGTCTCTGAACACCGCCACCGTCGGAGTCGGGGGGATTCGTCTTCCGCGAATGTAGAATGCTTCGAGCGGGGAGTGAAATTCTCATGATTCGCTTTGGTATCGCGGGTTTTGGATTGCACGCCGTCCGGCGGTTGATGCCGGGGTTTGCTCTCGCTCGGAATTGCAAAGTGGTCGCTCTGTCGCGCCGGGACGCCAACAAGGCACGCGAAGCCGCTGCACGGTATGGCATCCCGCATGTCTTCTTCTCTACCGAAGAACTCTGCCAGTGCTCTGAAGTTGACGCTGTGCTCGTCACCACCCCCAATGTTTGCCATCTAAGGGACGTCCTCACGGCGGTCGCCGCCCGCAAGCCGGTGCTGTGCGAAAAGCCGATGGGCATGGATGCGGACGAATGCCGCCAGATGGTCGAAGCGGCGCGCAACGCGGGCGTACTCCTCGGCGTCGCGCAAGTCTTTCGCTTTGAGGAAAGCACGGCGATCCTTCGCCGACGCGTCGCCGCCGGTGACATCGGCCGTCCCATCTTTGCGCGGGCGGAGTTCTCGTATCCCGGGTTGGGCCATGCCCGCACCTGGCTCTACAACCGGTCGATCGCCGGAGGCGGGCCCATTGCCGACGTGGGCGTCCATTGCATCGATGTCTTGCGTTACATCCTGCAGGATGAGCCTCAGTTCGTGACCGCGGTCGGTCGCTGCGACGAACTTCGCCCTGACGAACGGCCGGGCGATGTCGAAAGCGCGGCCGTTCTGACCCTGGAGTTTCGGCGAGGAACGCTCGCCACGGTGATGGTTTCAACTCGTGCCCACTATCGCACGCCGCTGGAGATTGTCGGCGACGCCGGCGTGCTACGAGCTGACGATGCGCTGAATGTTGAACGGCCCGTCACGTTGCAACTGTGGCGCAGTGGACAACTAGTCGCCGAAGACACCGCTTCCAACCAGCTTGCCTACGCGAGGCAGGCAGACAGCTTCGCTGCCGCAGTCGAGGGTTGGGAAGCGGGTTGGGAGACGGGCCGGGAAACGTTCCCAGTCTCGGGTGACCAAGGCTGGCAGAACCAGATCATCCTGGACGCGGCCTATCGCAGCCTGCTTTCGGGCAAGAGCGAAAAGGTCCCGATGTTCTCAGACGATCTTAGACGATTTGGGTAGGCTCGCGATTCGCTCGTTATCGGAAGCGCCCAATAACGAAAGCGCAAAAAAATAAGAAGCGCCCCGGATCCAAAAGGATTTCGGGACGCCCGAACAGCCCTTCCCCAAAGGACTGCCCACGGCAAAAGATAGGGCCATTTTTGAGCGCTTGAAATGGCACTAACGGGCTACTTGCCAAAAAACGGATTTGTGCTAGCATGGGTGACCTCGCAACCGGTTACCGTCAGGTGTTACTGAGGGTTCTGGAGGCGGGTCTCCAAATGCTTAAGGGTTCTCTTTTCGTATTGAGAATCCTCTACGGATTCCGGCCTCAAAGAGGCTCCTTTGCGCGGCCAGCTCGACCGACTGCGGGATTGAGCTTCCAGCCAATTAAGGAAAGCGATGGTTGTTAGTGTGCAGCAGATTGCATTCCGAGATTCGGAACGGGCAGGACGACTGGTTGTAAGCTATTGAAAAACAAAGGCCGCTAAGCTTTGGCGGTTTTGGAACCACAAGTGCACTGCGGACTCTAGGCGACCTATACCTTGAACAATAAGATTCAAGGTGAATCTACGGAAGAGAAAGAAATGGGAGGGATTAACATGAGGCGAGTGGTGGGTTTGGCGTTACTGGTACTGGCACTGACGCTGCCGACAGCCGTTTGGGCGGACACACTTACCATAACGAACAACAATGGCTCAATTACGATTACGGGTATGGCAGGAACCGATGGCGCGGGAACAATTGGCACATCAGTGCTCAGTACGGTCGGATCACATCTGACCCAATTCGGCAAGTACGTAGCTCCCAAGGGAGGCGGCCTTGGTACTGTCAACTACTCGACCGGCGTTCTGACGAGCGGCACAATCGCCGGCGGCGGAATGTTTGCGTCTGGCGGGTCATTTAATGTCCTTGGCGTCGGCTTATGGGTAAAGAAAATAACGGGAGAGAAGGGCCCCCTTACGATGTTCGCGGGCAGCTTCAGCAGTCCGATTACTTGGACTTTGACCAGTGAGATTGGACGGAATTTGACTTATACGCTCTCTGGTGATCTCACGGGGACGCTTTGGACTGGGCGGTTAGTGAATGGATCAACGACCCAGAATTTCTACACGAGCAAGGGACTACTCAACGAAGGTTACGGGCACATCACCGTAAGCCACAGCCAGCTCACCACCCCAGAACCAGGGACTTTGGGTCTCCTGGGAACCGGACTGGTGGCTATCGCGGGAATGTTCCGTCACAAGCTGATGAAATAAGCAAAGTTTGCCTACACTCACTCATGGCCCCGCCGAAAGGCGGGGTTTTTGCTTTTAAGAGAAGATACTTGATCGCCTTGATCGCCTTGGGAGCAAGATCGGCCTTCCCGCCGCGCGATGTCAACTGCATCTTGGCCGCAGCCAAGCCTGATTCCAATATTTCATGACCTGGCCATATTCTGTCTATGGGTTACTGCGGTAATGGCTCCTGATGGCTTTGACGTTGACCTTGCCACCCTGCGAACCTAAAGTCAGGCGCAGGGGGTGGTATGAAGGATATTCATGAGGTTTTGCGCCGCAAGCAGGCCCAATACACACAGTTGGGTAAGCAGATTGAGATGCTGCAGCAGGCTGCCGAGAAACTCCGCGAAGTCGCGCCCTTGCTTGCCGAAAACGACGCCGAGGACGATAGCGCGGTACTGACGGAAGTGGACGACGAAAATTCCAATGCGATGGCTGCCAAAGCCGGCACTCCATCCTCGCCGGCTGCGTCCAAGCCTGGGCGTAGCGTAACGCCGCGGTGGCCGTAGAAGCCTGCAGAAGCAAGAAACAAGGACCGAGGCGGAAGGGGTTTCGTCTTCCATGGTATTGCAGACACTGCTGATGTCAAAGGATGACCCGACGGCGGAAACGCTGATTCGGGTTCTGGCGCAGTTTGGGGTGGCAGTGGATCGCTCGAATGCGGTCGATGTCGCCGTAACGCGGCTGGCGGAGGAGCGTTTCGACCAGGTCGTCGTCGACTTCGATGATCCCGAGTCGGCCTCACTACTGCTCGAAGCTTGCCGCCGTCTCGCTGGGCCCGATCATAATCCTCCGGTCACCGTCGCTTTGCTGCACGACGCCTCGCAGATCCGCTCCATCCTCGGCGCCGGCGCTCATTTCATCCTGATCAAGCCGGTCGCGCGCGAACAGGCGCAAAACACTTTCCGCGCTGCGACAGCGCTGCTGACGCGCGAAAGGCGGCAGTCGTCGCGGGTCGCCGTTCAGGCGCCAGTTTCGATTCGTCTGGGCGATGGCAATTCGGTTGAAGGTATCCTGCTCGACCTGAGCACCGGCGGCATGGACGTGCTGGCGGCCAAGCCCCTTTCGTCGGCCGCTGGGGTTCATGTTTGCTTTCAGATTCCCGACGGCGCCAGCATCGAAGCCGAGGCAGACGTTGCCTGGAGTACCGCCAACGGTCAGGTCGGGCTGCGCTTTCTCGACATGGACGCCCTGATGCGCGAGCAAATGGACGAATGGCTGGCTGCCCGCGCGCACGATGCGTTTCCCGAAGACCCGGCTACGGTCAGCCAATGTAAACTGACGGACCTTAGTCTGGGCGGCTGCTATGTGCAGACCGAATCTCCCTTCCCTCAGTCCTCAGCCGTCGACCTGTGCCTGCACGCCGCCGGAATGGAGATTCACACCGAAGGTTTAGTCCGGATCATGCATCCCGGACATGGCATGGGCATTGAGTTCCCCGCCAGCACCGAAGAACAGCGCGAAAGTGTCGGTCGTTTCATTGAGTTCCTTACTAGCCAACCCGGCGCTACTCCGCAACTGGAGATTTCTCCGCGCGCTCTCGTCGCCAACGCCCTCGACCTAAGCCAGACTGGAAGCGGAGAAAGCGCCGCGGAGGATCCTCTTCTGGAATTGCTGCGGACCGGCAATTTGCTGGAGGAGGAAGCCTTTCTGGATGCCCTGCACGGCCAGCGAACGCCGGCAGACGTTAGCCTATAGACGTTAGCTCATAGACGTTAGCCTTCCCAGCAAAAAACCGGGAACCAGATCGACACTCCGTCTTTAGTGTAGGCCCAGATCCCGGTGTTCTCTTCCACCTCATTGCCTGCAGACTACCTCGCCCCTTCTCTCAAATGATTTCGGTGCGGTAAATTTTCCGAGAATTTTCCAATGCAATAGAATTGCTCTGCCTGTAAAGAAGGGGCTTGCCCCGTTTCGACGGGAAAATCAGCGGTTCGGGTAAGCTAAAGGCAATTTGCTCAGAAATCCGATCTCGCGCGCGGTGGTGTTGGCGGGCGCCTGCCTGGTGGCCATCACCCCGTTTTTTTGGTGGGGCAGTCCCTCCGGCCATGATTTTGAGTTCCACATGTTTTCGTGGATGGAAGTCCTCGGCCAATGGAAGCATGGCATCGCCTATCCACGCTGGGCAGCGCTGGCGCACTGGGGATATGGCGAGGCTCGCTTCCTATTTTATCCGCCCGTCTCTTGGACCCTGGGCGCCGCGCTCGGTGCGGTCCTGCCCTGGAAAGTGGTGCCGGGCGCGTATTGCTGGATCGTGCTCACGCTTGCCGGAGCGTCCATGTACCGGCTGGCGCGGCAGTGGCTCCCGGCTCCGGACGCGCTGTTTGCCGCTGTGTTCTATGCGCTGAATCCCTACCACTTGCTAATCGTTTATTGGCGGAGCGCCTACGCCGAACTCTTGGCTGCGGCCCTGCTTCCGCTATTGCTGCTTTGTCTTCTGCGGCTCTTTTTGCCGGAATCCGAGCCTGGCTTTCGCCCGACACTATGGCTGAGTTTTACGCTGGCCGCGGCTTGGCTAACGAACGCACCTGCGGCGGTGATGATCCATTACTCAGCCGCCGGACTGACGTTGATCCTTGCTGCGATTCAGGCTGCGATTGGCGCCGAGCAAGACGCCGCAGGGCTGCGATCCTGGAGTCCACAGAGCTGGCGACACCCAGTTCGGACCTTGGTCCGTACAGCGCTGGCGATGCTCCTCGGAGCCGGCCTCGCCTCGTTTTATCTGCTTCCCGCTATCTACGAACAGAAGTGGATCGATGTCAGCCAGGTGCTGTCACCGGGAGTACGGCCGCAGGACAATTTCCTTTTCAGGACCATTGCCGATCCCGATCACAATCGCTTCAATCTTCTCGTCTCAACCGTAGCGCTAGCCGAAATCGGCGCCCTCATGTTCGCGATCTGGTTTTCAAGGAAGAAGCACGTAGGGACAGCCGCCCCCGGCTGTCCGGTCGCGCGCAACGCGACCGCCGTCTCTGCCGATCGAGCCTGCTGGATGCTTCTCACCGCCTGGGGTGTCAGCAGTGCAGTCCTGATGCTTTCAGTGAGCAACTCGCTCTGGCAGCATTTGCCGAAGCTCCGGTTCATGCAAATTCCCTTCCGCTGGCTGTTGTGCATGAACGTCGCCTTAGCCATGCTTCTCCCCATGGCGGCCAAGCGCTGGACCACGCGCTTGCTGGCGTCTGCCGTTCTGTTGGCTGCGGTTATCCTCGCGGGCTACCGCTTTCAAGCTCCCTGGTGGGACATGTCCGCCGATATTCGCGAGATGAGCGATGCCGTTGCCGACGGCACCGGCTACGAGGGCACGGACGAATACGTCCCCGCCGGAGCCGATCCCTACGAGTTAAACAAAAATCTGCCGCGCATCAGCGATCACACGGGAGTACCGGTTCCGAGCGAAATGCTGGCGTGGGAGCCCACTGAAAAACACTTTACGGTCCACGCCGCCGCGCCTCAAAATCTCACCGTGCGCCTTTTCAGCTACCCGGCGTGGGAAGTCGTCGTAAACGGTAAGCCCAGAGCAACCGAGAAAACCGATGTCACCGGCCTGATTGTCATTCCCCTCGCTGCCGGAGACAACGATGTACGCATCTATTTTCGCAGGACGATGGATCGCACCGTCGGAAACGCCCTCTCACTAATCAGCCTGGCTGTGTTCGTCGTCGCTTGGGTTAAGACGCGAGCACCGAACTGGCGATCTGCAAACGCGAGCCGTGCCGCATGAACTCTCGTGCCGTCCTCGTCGCTACTTCAAACCTCGGCAAGCTTCGCGATTTCGCTGGAGCCGCCACGCCCCTCGGCATCACCATCGCCACCATCCCAAACTTCTCTTCTCTGCCCGAGGTGGTCGAAGACGGCACTACCTTCGAGGAGAACGCGCGCAAGAAAGCCGAGTCCTACAGCTTGGCCGTTCCCGGCGAACTGGTTCTAGCCGACGATTCCGGATTGGAGATCGACGCGCTCGGTGGAGCACCCGGCGTGCACTCCGCACGTTACGCGGCAGATGAGCCGCACGTGGCAGATCGCAACTCGGATCGCAACTCGGATCGCAACTCGGATCGCAACTCAGATGACCAAGCCAACAATGCAAAAGTGCTGCGCAAACTGGGAGGGATTCCAGAAGATAAACGCAGCGCGCGTTTCGTATGCGTGCTGGCCGCAGCCCGTGATGGCCGGACGCTGCACACCTGCCGCGGCACCGCGGAAGGGATCATTCTGGATGCGCCCCGAGGCAAAAACGGCTTCGGATACGATCCACTGTTCTATTTCCCCGCAATTCAAAAAACGTTCGCTGAATTAGATCCTGAACAAAAGTCGCGCTACAGCCATCGCGGCGCCGCTTTTCGCGCGTTCCTGGCGTGGTACCGGGCAATCTCTCCTTGACTTCCCTTCCACCGCAAAACGATAATAGTGGGTTTGCATATCGGACCACGTAAGGAGCAGTCATCGTGGCGTCAACCGCCAATCCCGTCGCTCCCAGAATTAAGTCGGGCGTAGCCCCGCTGCGCGCTGGCCACGGAACCTCGTTCCTGCTGCGCCGTCTCCATTCCCTCAGCGGCGTCGTGCCCATCGGAGCCTTCCTTCTCGAACACTTTATCTCGAACGCCGAAGCCTTCAAGGGCCCCATCGCCTACGGAAAGCAAGTCGAGTTTCTGAACAGCCTGCCCGCCGTTTTTTTTCTCGAACTGTTTTTCATCTGGATTCCGATCCTCTACCACGGCCTCTACGGCGTCTACATCTGGTATCAAGGCGACACGAACGTTGCGGAGTACCCCTGGACCGGCAACTGGCTCTACACTTCGCAGCGCTGGACGGGCATCATCGCGCTGATCTATATGGTGCAGCATACGTACTTCCTGCGCTTCACTGGCGTGCACCTGCCAACGCATCCTATGGAGGCGTTCGCCAAAGTCCAGGCAGAATTCCAGAATCCGTGGATGATCGCTTTCTACTCGGTCGGCATCATCGCCGCTTCCTGGCATTTCAGCTACGGCCTGTGGCTGTTCGCGGCGAAGTGGGGCATCACCACCGGCGAAGCGGCGCGGCGCCGCTTTGGCTACCTCTGTTTGGCGCTCGCTCTCGGGCTGGTTTCGATTGGCGCGGCCAGCATGTACGGATTCCTGAGCACGCCGCCGCAGTCTTTGGATTCGAATGCTTCGGAAAATATCGTAATGCGATAGCGGTTCCGCAAAAAGCCCCGGGCCCAGTCCGGCAGATTGGATTCATACAGCATGGCAGCTCCGAAAATCATCGTAGTGGGCGGCGGCCTGGCAGGCCTCGCTGCGGTTATCAAGATCGCCGAAATGGGCGGTGAAGTTGACCTGTTTTCGATCGTCCCCGTAAAACGCTCGCACTCGGTCTGCGCCCAGGGAGGCATCAACGCCGCCAAGAACCTGAAGGGCGAAGGCGATTCCACCTGGATTCACTTCGACGACACGATTTACGGTGGCGACTTTCTCGCCAACCAGCCGCCGGTCAAGGCCATGTGTGAGGCCGCGCCCGGCATTATCGATCTGCTCGACCGCATGGGTGTTCCGTTCAATCGCACGCCCGAAGGTCTGCTCGATTTCCGCCGTTTCGGTGGCACGCTCTATAACCGCACAGCGTTCGCCGGAGCAACCACCGGCCAGCAACTTCTCTACGCATTAGACGAGCAGGTCCGCCGCTACGAATCCGAAGGCAAGGTGAAGAAGTACGAGCACTGGGAATTTCTCTCGGCCGTGCTCGACGGGAACCACGTCTGCCGCGGCATCTGCGCCATGGATTTGCGGACGATGGAGGTTCGCACCTTCCCTGCCGACGCGATCATCATTGCCACCGGCGGCATTGGCGCTATCTTCGGCAAGTCCACCAACTCGGTCGTATGCACCGGATCGGCGCAGTCCGCGCTCTACCAGCAGGGCTGCTACTACGCGAACGGCGAGTTCATCCAGGTGCATCCCACCTGCATCCCCGGAGAAGACAAGCTGCGCCTCATGTCGGAATCGGCGCGCGGCGAAGGTGGACGCGTCTGGGTTCCGAAGACGCAGGGCGACAAGCGCGATCCCAAGTCCATCCCGGAAAAAGAACGTTGGTATTTCCTGGAAGAGTGGTATCCGAAATACGGCAACCTCGTGCCGCGCGATGTGGCCACCCGCGCGATTTTCAAAGTGGTGTACGAGCACAACCTCGGCATCGACGGCAAGCCGATGGTTTACCTCGACCTCACGCACATCGACGCCAAGACTCTCGATCGCAAGCTGGAAGGCATCCTCGAAATTTACGAGAAGTTTGTCGGCGACGACCCGCGCGTCACGCCAATGAAGATCTTCCCGGGCATGCACTACACCATGGGCGGCCTTTGGATCGATTACAAACAAGCCACCAACATTCCCGGAATCTACGCGGCAGGCGAGGCCGATTATCAATACCATGGCGCCAA
>JBEKXC010000076.1:0-19202 GCA_049512435.1 Terriglobales bacterium
AAGGACAGACAAACATGAAACTTTCAGTCATCGGCGCAGGGTATGTGGGTCTGACGACCGCCGCTTGCTTGGCACAGATTGGCCACGACGTATTCTGCAGCGAAAGCGACCCCGAAAAACTCACCAAGCTGCAGAATGGGGGCATGCCGCTCTTTGAACCGCACTTGGAGGACGTCATTAAGGCGGGCCGCAAGTCTGGCCGACTGCATTTCGGATCCACAAGAGAGGCAATTGCTTGGGGGAATGCGATTTTTATTTGTGTGGGAACGCCGCCATTGGCCAACGGCGACGCGGACCTCTCTGCCATCGAAGGAGTCGCTCGAGCGATTGCGAAACATGCGTCGGGGTATCGACTGGTGATCGAAAAAAGTACGGTGCCGGTGCAGACCGGAGCACAACTGCAGAAACACCTCTCTGTCCACAGCAGAAACGGCTTGAGCTACGACGTCGCGTCGAATCCGGAATTCCTGCGCGAGGGCTCTTCGGTCGAGGATTTTCTTCATCCCGAGCGAATTGTGATTGGAGTCGACTCGCCGCGAGCCGAAAACCTCCTGCGGCAAATCTACGAACCGATCATTGGCCAAAGCTTCAGTTGCCCTTTACATGCGGATTGCCCGAGGCACAAAGATCCCATCTTTCTGGCTACCGACACCAATTCAGCCGAGCTCATCAAGCATGCCTCCAACTCTTTCCTGGCGATGAAGATTTCGTTCATCAACATGGTGGCGAATCTGTGTGAAGTGGTCGGAGCGGACGTGACTAAGGTCGCCCAAGGGATGGGCCTCGATCCTCGAATTGGTTCGTCATTTCTCAATCCAGGAATAGGGTTTGGCGGGTTCTGTTTCCCAAAGGATGTGCAGGCATTCATCAGGATCGCCGAGAAATCCGGCTGCGACTTCTCCCTGTTAAAAGAAGTAGAGAAGATCAATCAGCGTCGGGTCGATCATTTTATTGAGAAAATTCGAAAGGAACTGTGGGTCCTGCGTGGCAAGAGAGTCGCGGTGTGGGGTCTCGCCTTCAAGCCCAACACCGACGATGTCCGCTTCGCCCCTTCGATCACACTTGTAAAAACGCTGTTGGCCGAAGGTGCTACTGTCCGTACCTATGATCCTAAGGCCACCGCGAAGGCCAGGGCGATCCTTCCCGAGGTTACGTACTGTGCCGACGCTTACCAGGCGGCCGAAGGAGCGGACGCCATCTTGATCGTCACCGAATGGGACGAATTCCGGCAGATGGATTGGAAGCGTTTGCTTTCAGCTGTCGAGCAGCCCTTAGTGATCGACGGAAGGAATCTGTTCGTACCGGAAGAGATCAGCCGGATGGGATTCCGGTATGTCAGCATCGGCCGGGTCGATGCCTTGCCTTGCCAACCTGCTGGCGCCGAAAAAGTCAATCCTTCCTGGCCGGCAGTCAACAACGCCCAGGAAGTTCCGGCCTGACCCTCGGCGCATACCAAACTCAGCACATGGATTTTCGTCTCGACCGGCTCGCTACTCTTTACCTGGTATTGCCCTTCTTGCGCCTAGCAAAGGGGAGTGAGGCAAGCATTCCGATCTTGATGTACCACAGTATTTCTGAAGACGATGAGTCTAACGTTCACCCTTATTACCGGACGAAGACTTCTCCGGCGATGTTCGCCGCACAGGTTAAATCCCTGCACGAAAGCGGATACAAAACTTGCAGCGTAGCGGCAGCGCTTCAGCAAGTGCAATCACCTGCCGGGGGCAAGCTGGTGGGCATTACTTTTGACGACGGCTACCGAAATTTTTATCGTCACGCGTTTCCCGTATTGAACCAGTATGGGTTCAGTGCGACCGTTTTTCTGCCTACCGCTTATATCGGAGAGAATTCGGTCCAATTCAAAGGAACAGATTGCTTGACGTGGTCTGAAGTCCGGGAATTGAGCCGGCACGGAATCGTGTTTGGATCGCACACCGTGACTCATCCCCAGCTTCATGGCTTAAGCGTTGCGAAGATTCAGGAAGAGGTCGTGAATTCCCGGAAGGCAATCGAGGAAATACTCGGCTGTGCCGTGGACTCATTTGCCTACCCGTACGCTTTTCCTCAGACAGATAACGATTTCAAGACGATGTTGCGCGATTCTCTACATCAGGCCGGTTATCAAAATGGGGTGTGCACGGTTGTAGGAAGGGTTAACCGCAGCAGCGAGCCTCTTTTCATGGAGCGGCTGCCGGTGAATTCGTGCGATGACACTCCGTTGTTCAAAGCCAAGCTGGCTGGGGCCTATGACTGGATCGGAAAATCGCAGTACATTGCCAAAACCTTAAAAGCGAAGTCAACAAAGCTTTCGTTGGCGAATTCTGATACGCATCAGGGAGGTGAGAATGCTCGTGCAAGCAGGTAAAGCCGCCTTCGTGAACAGTGTTGGGAGGATTCCAGGGATTGGTACTTGGCTCGAAAAACTCTCTTGTTGGGCGCAGTTCGCCCGCTGGTGTGTCGAACGAGGCGCGGTTGCTGAATCGTATCGAGCACTGTCAAGTAATTCTCATAGCAATCGATATGAATTGTACGCGGCCGTCGTACAACGAGAAGCCCTCTATAAAGAAAGCATCGACTACTTTGAGTTCGGAGTGTATCGTGGCGACTCGATTGCCTGGTGGTGCAAGCACGTAGCCCACTCGACCGGTCGATTCATTGGTTTTGACACATTCACAGGATTGCCCGAAAAGTGGCATGAGTGCGCGCCGTCGGGAACCTTTAGCACTGAGGGGAGGCCGCCCACCATTGAGGATTCAAGAGTGAGTTTCCAGGTCGGGATGTTCCAGCAGACCTTACCGGGTTTTCTTCGCAAGTTCAGAAGAAGCAAAAGACTGATACTTCATCTTGACGCCGACCTGTATAGTTCCACGCTGTTTGTGCTGACCTCCGTCGCCAGCCTGCTGAGGCCTGGGGACCTCCTATTCTTTGACGAGTTTGCGAGTCCCGTTCATGAATTTCGTGCTTTTGCTGATTGCGTGAAAGCGTTCGGCTTTCAATACGAGGTGATCGGTGCGGTGAACAATTTCAACCAGGTCTGCTTCAAGGTGGTCGGGGCACCGAGCATTCCTCATCTGGGAATCGATGAAGTGAGGCTAACGTCCACGTTTGCATCGAGTTACTGAAACACCATCCGAGGCGAAACTGGCCATGTCCTCCTGAGACCTGTTATGCCTAGAAACCTCCATTTATAAGGGAGACTCGATCATCCAGTAGATCGTGAGCCACTCCCCTACTGGGGCACGAAGAGTCTGACCAGCGGGTTCGGCTAAAATAGCGAGCCCAGCACACGATTCATGGAGGAAAGCTTGAACGCTCCCCGCAACGTTGTACTCGCAGCCATCCTTGTGATGTTTACCGCAGCCTTTTCCACCGCCAGCGACATTTATATCGCGCAAAACGCAGCCGGCGGCAACACCGGCGCCGACTGTGCCGACGCGCATGCGGCGTCATGGTTCAATAGTTCGTCCAACTGGGGGTCAAACGCCAGCCTGATTGGGCCGGGAACGACCGTGCACTTGTGTGGAACCTTCACAGGTTCTGCTGGGGGTTCGATGCTGACTGCCCAAGGCAACGGTGCGAATGGCAATCCCATCGTCCTGTATTTTGAGACGGGCGCGAACTTTAAGTCTCCGTATTGGGCCTCCAACACTGGCGCCATCAATATTGGCGGCCGATCATATGTCGTAATCGACGGCGGTGTCCCTTGTGGGTACGTGCCAGGCACTGGTAGTGAAGGAACATGCAACGGTGTCATTCAAAACACCGCCAACGGCGACAACTTAGCCAACCAGCAGAACAGTCTTGGGGTTTACGCTCAGGGCTGCAACAACTGTGAGATCAGAAACCTCGGTATTTATAACATCTACGTGCACGTGCAAAACGGGTCATTCAATCAGCAGGATATGACGCATTGTGTGCTGTTCAGTGGAACGGACTTTCTGATTCATGACAGCACGTTTCATGATAACGGCTTCTGTGTCTACTCGAATTATACGAACGACACCTATTACAAGATTTATAACAACGACATCTACAACAATGATCACGGAGTTGTGATAGCGGGAGCAGATTTCGTTTTGCCGACGGTATATATCTACGGAAATCACATCCACGATTTTGCGAATTGGGACTGTCCGAACAATGGTTGCCACCACGATGGGATTCACGTCTACAACGGATCGGGCGGAGGGGTGACGAACGCTTATATCTACAACAATGTCTTCGATGGCTCCATGGGCGTGAGCATGAACGCAATGATCTTCATGGAAGGTACTTCCGAGGGCACCCCGTGGACCCAGAACGGAACCTTCTACATTTTTAACAACGTGATCGCGACACAGGCGTCTCACAGTGCGGTGCAATTGAACATTGGATCGGGCAATCTGCTGGTGAACAATACCTGGCTCTCGACCGACCAGATCACCGGAGATCAGGGCTTCATCTACCAGAACGGGGGCGGCACAGGCTCGTTTAGTTCCCAAAAAAATAATGCCATGTACGGCCTGGGGCAGTTCGAGTCTTCGAACGGAACGATGACGTTCACGGGGTCGGCTTCTTCGCAGTGCGACTACAACGTCTATGTGAACAGTCCCGGCAACGGAAGCGGAATTTGGAATTGGCAAACCGCTGGCGTTGACACAAGCGCGATCACAACGTGGCGCCAGAGCGGTTGCGATACGCATGGTTCGTACACGCCGACGGGAACTCTGAATCTAAATTCCAATTATGTTCCGCAAAGCGGTTCGGTAGTGATCGCTGCCGGGACCAGTCTTTCCTCCACCTGCAACGGGCAGCCGGTGCCGGGTCTGGGCGCCCTTTGCAGCGATGCTGCCGGCAACCCCCGGCCCAGCAGCGGAAACTGGGACGCCGGTGCATTCGCCTACAATTCTGGGGGCTCTGTTCCCGCACCTCCAACCGGGCTTGCAGCCCTTGTTCAGTAAATATTGTTAAGAACGACTTTGCGAAAGCGGTGGTTGTATCAACCGCCGCTTTCCGACTTTCCCGTAACTTTATCCTCGTGCCAACTGTTCCATCTATAGCATTTGTCGTCCCGGTTGCGATTAAGGGAGATGTCCTTCGGGATAACTTTCTCTCTTCGCCGGGACTGGCAGGTTTTCGAGATCATGAAGTGCTGGTGCAAGAGAACTTTCCTTCCGCGTCGCTTGCGTTTAATGATGCAATTCGTCGCAGCGGCAACGACCTGATTGCATTTATTCATCAGGATGTGATTCTGCCGGCAAATTGGCCGGCACAACTCAGCCGGGCCATTGGGCACCTCGATCAGATCGATCCGAACTGGGGAGTCCTTGGGTGTTGGGGAGTTACCGAGGACGCGAATTACTATGGCCACATTCACTCCAACGGCCTCGGCACGCTGGGGCGCGCTTTTGAGCAGCCCGTTCCAGTGCAGACTCTTGACGAAACCGTGCTGATTCTGCGGAAATCCAGCGGACTGAGATTTGACGATAAGTTGCCTCACTTTCATCTGCACGGTTCAGACATCTGCCTGGAGGCGGCCCGACAGGGCCGGAGAAGCTACGCCATCTCCGCGTTTTGTACCCATAACAATTTTCCGTACACGATTCTGCCCCGGGAATTCTACGAGTGCTATTCCTACGTGAAGCTCAAGTGGGTGGCGCATCTGCCCATTCAAACCAGCTGCATCCGGATTACCCGGTTCGATTTCCCCATGCGGTGGCGGAGGCTACAGGAAGTGTATCTGCGCCATATTCGGCGCAAGGAGTCGTTTGGCGCTCGCGCGCAGAATGTGAACGCGCTGCTTAAAGAAGTGGGCGGAGCCATGATCGAAGGTCCTGCCGGAAGGTCTCTCTGATTTCCAGTCTTTTCGTCTTCGGCATTGGTATTCCAGCAACCCGGAAAAACCGCCGCTTATGAACGTCGCTACAGATCAAAGAACGGGCGCCTCCCTCCTCAATCGGATGGCAGGGGCCGCGCCCTCCGCATTGCGTGGGCACGAGCTCAAAGCCAGAGTCTTACGCGGCGGCACCTGGATGGGCGCCGGCAGCTTCGCCGAGCAGGCCACCCGTTTTGCCCGGAACATGATTCTGGCACGCCTGCTGGCGCCGGACGCGTTCGGCACCATGGCCATCGTTCTGTCCGCTGGTTCGGTGATCCACACGATCACCGACATGGGAGTCAAAGAGGCGATCATTCAGAATCCGCGGGGGTCCGAGGAATCTTATGCAAGCGCCGCATGGTGGCTGGCGCTGGGAAGAGCCGCCTCTCTTTACGCCGTCATATTCTTACTTGCGCCGTGGATGTCTTCGTTCTACGGCAGTCATCAACTCGCGCCCCTTTTGCGTGTGGTCGGGCTGGGCGTGATTCTGGACGGCGCTTTGAGTTCGAAGGCCTACCTTGCCATCAAAGAGATGAAGTTCGGCAAGTGGGCGATCATCAACAATCTCGGAGGAATTCTGGGCGTTGTCATCACCGTCCTCCTGAGCTTTTTCCTCCGCGACGTTTGGGCGCTGGTCTTGGGCAACGTCGCCGAGAGCGCTTCGCGATGCCTACTCTCCTATATTTTGTGCCCCTATCTACCCTCTTTTTCCTGGGATAGGGCTGCCGCCCGCGACTTGCTGCAATTCTCCAAGGGCCTTTTCGGACTTTCATTTTTGAATCTGATTTTCATGCGTACCGACGTTTTCGTGATGGCGAAGCTGTATGCACCGGCACAGTTGGGACTGTACGTCATGGCTGTCTCCCTGATCCAGACTCCAAGCGGCTTTGTGATGAACCTTCTCGGGCAAACCCTGTTGCCGACCTTTTCGCACGTGCAGGCAAACCATGCCCGAGTCAATCGGATCCTGATTCGAGTGAGCGCGTTTCTGGCCTTTGTAGGCATTCCCGGCTTCGTCTTTATGATATTCTGTGGACGCGCCCTGCTTACTCTGGCCTACGGGCATTCTTATGCCGCCGCCGCCATCCCGCTCGTGGCAGCGTCTTTTGTCGCGCTGGCCAATCTTCTCAATGGCCAGATTACGACTATCTTTTATTCGAAGGGCGCCCCCCAGTTGCACCGCACCTGCGTGGTTATTATGGCGGCCATCATGATCGTCACGATTTATCCCTTTGTGAAGTGGTTCGGCCTGGTGGGCGGACAGATAGCATGCTTGGTCTCGATTCTTAGCGGCTACTCCTTTCAGCTTCTGCGCGTTCACCGCGTGACGGGCCTCGACCTCGGCCAATATGCGAAGGCTTTGCTGCGTCCGGCGGTCATCTCGCTGATCGTCGGTTTCTTGTGCCTGGGGGCACGACACTTTCCGCCACTCGCCGGGCCTTTCCCGACGGTTGTTCTAGGCATCGTAGCTTCGCTGCTGGCCTACGCGTTGGGCGCATTCGCATTTCTCAGGAATAATCGCTCCTTGGCATAGAACTGGCAACGATACTCGACGGAAACCAAGGGAAGATCTTGCAGCCGCAATCACAATTCGATCCGGGCCACGCCGCATTCGGCGGTGGCTCTTCCGGCAGCGTTCTCCATCCCGTAGTGCTGGCCGCGTTGGTTCTGGCGGTCGTGCTTATCTTTGTTCTGCCGCGAAGGTTTGCGGTGGTTCCCCTGTTGCTCACAATGTTGCTGACGCCATCCGGGCAGAACTTATATATCGGGGGAGTGCATCTTTTCGTTACGCGCCTGCTGATTCTGGCAGGCCTCGTCCGGGTCATCACCTCGAAAGCGCCCGCCGGATTTCTGCCGCGCGGCCTTGCGACACTCGACAAGATCTTCCTAGTTTGGGCGTTGTATCGCGCCACCGCGGTAATTCTTTTGTTTGGGCAGACGGGCGCGATTGTGAATCAAGTTGGGTTTCTTCTGGACGCGCTGGGCGGATATTTTGTTTTGCGTTCCCTGATTCGCGAAGAGCAGGACGTCCAGACCCTGGTCAAAATCTTCGCGGTGGTCGCGGTGGTTTCAGCCTGCGAAATGATACACGAAAAGACAACGGGAAGGAACGTTTTCGCGCTGCTCGGGGGCATCCGTCCCACTCCGGAGATTCGCAATGGCAGCCTGCGCGCCCAGGCGGCTTTCGCGATTTCGATTGCGGCAGGCACCTTCGGAGCAACGACTTTTCCGCTCTTCGTTTGGTTGTGGAGCAGGGCTAAGCAGCGTGCGATTGCGCTGGTCGCCGCCATGGCGTCCACCGTTATGGTCTTTGCTTGCGCCAGCAGCACCCCGGTCATGGCTTGGGCGGGCGGGATTGGAGCCATGTTCCTGTGGTCGATTCGCAAAAAAATGCGCTGGCTTCGTTGGGCGATCATAGCCGCGCTCCTCGTTCTCTCTGCTGTGATGAAGGCCCCAGTTTGGTTCCTCATCGCTAGAGTCGACCTGGTAAGCGGGTCGAGCGGTTATGACCGGGCGTTGTTGATCGACAACTTTATCCGCCATTTCAGCGGTTGGTGGCTGATCGGCACCCACGACAACGTGAACTGGGGCTGGGATATGTGGGACCAGTGCAACCAGTTCGTCACCGAGGGAGAAACCGGCGGACTGATTGCGTTCGTTTGCTTCATTGCGATGTTCGTCGTCTGCTTCAAGCTGGTGGGAAGAGCCAGGCGGCGGGTCGAGGGCAATCGGCGGGCCGAGTGGTCGTGCTGGCTGCTTGGAGTGACCATTTTTGCCCAGATTCTCGCGTTTTTGGGACTTGATTATTTCGATCAGTCGATATTCGTCTGGTACGCGCTGCTAGTGGCCATTCCGGTGGTCGCGGCCGCCTCGCGGCCCGCAAAAGCGAAAGCGCCGGCACAGAGCCAATCTTCTATCATGGCGCCAGATTTCTCGGCGTTTCCCACGCATTCACCGGTTGGCGTGGTCGGCGGGCAACTCACCGAGCCAACGCCTTCTGATCGCTTCTTCGACTAACCCAAGGGGCTCTCTATGAAGCTATCCATCGCAATTATTTGCTGGAATGACTGGAAGGTCATTGAGAATTGCCTGCGCTCGATTTTCGAAGGCACCCACAAGATTCGGTACGAAGTGATCGTCTCGGATAATGGTTCGACAGACGGATCTGTCGAGAAGATTCGCGCACAGTTTCCTTCCGTCCATGTGGTGGAAAATCGGGCAAACCTCGGGTTCGCCAGAGGGAATAATGCCGGTATTCGTGAAGCTAATGGGGAATACGTTCTAATCTTGAATCCGGACACGATTATTCATGAAGACTCGCTGGATCGGTGGATTGAGTTTGCCGATCGACATCCTGAGGCAGGTGCTTTTGGGTGCCGGGTGCACAACCCGGATGGCACCTACCAACGGTCGGCGCGGCCGTTTCCCACCATCTCCCGTTATCTGGTGTCGGCCTTTGGTTTGCGATTTCTCGGCCACCTAAAACACCCCGTTTTATCGGACGAATATGAGGGGTGGAAAGGTGATACGGAGCGGGAAGTGGACTGGCAGTCTGGTTGCTGCGTCATGCTACGCGGCGATCTGCTTAAGAAGTTGGGCGGGTTTGATGAGCAGTTTTTCTATCAGTTCGAGGAAGTGGATTTGTGTCGGCGAGTTTGGAAGGCGGGCTTTCGGATCCGATTCACTCCTGAAGTCTCCATCACTCACCTGGGTGGTCAGTCGGTCGGGCGCTTTCCGGTGCGGTTCGCCATTGAAGTCTGCCGCAATGGGTATCGTTACTTTTACAAGCATTATGGAGCCCGAGGAGCTCGGCGATATCGGCGGATGCTATTGGCGAAGTTGCGCATCCGGCAAGCCGGTTACGGGTTCGCGAATCTGGTCTGCCCGAATAACGTAGTAAAGGGGCGGTTGGAGATGTATCGCGCTACCGTGCAGTGGAACAAACAACTGGATCCGGTGCAGTTCGTTGAACACGGTATCGAGCAAACAGCGGAACCGGTCTCAGCGCAAACGAGATGAATACGTTTCGATGGTTGCTGAAATCCGTAATTTCTAAGGAGAGATTGTTATGACAGTTAAACCGACGTCCTTGGTGACTGGAGGCGCGGGCTTTATGGGATCCCATGTCGCTGATCACCTACTTCAAATGGGGCACGACGTCGTTGTCCTCGATGATCTGAGCGGTGGCTTCCGGGAGAATGTTCCCGAGCGGGCAACCTTCGTTCAGGGAACGATCATGGATCACGATTTAATCAACCGTCTTTTCGATCGGCATTCCTTTGATTACGTCTACCATCTCGCGGCCTATGCGGCCGAGGGGTTGAGTCACTTCATCAAGAGATTTAACTACAACAATAATTTGATAGGCTCGGTGAACCTGATCAATGCCGCCATCAACCACAATGTGAAATGCTTCGTGTTCACTTCGTCGATCGCGGTCTACGGCGCGGGCCAAAGTCCAATGTCCGAAGACATGATTCCCGTTCCTGAAGACTCGTACGGGATTTCCAAACTCGCAGTGGAACAAGAGCTTCGTGTTAGCCACGAGATGTTCGGCCTCGATTATGTGGTGTTCCGTCCGCACAACGTCTACGGTGAGCGTCAGAACATTGGTGACCGGTATCGCAATGTGGTTGGAATCTTCATGAATCAACTTCTTCGCGGAGAGCCGATGACGATTTTTGGCGACGGAACTCAGCAACGCGCGTTCACGCACATTGACGATGTAGCGCCGATCATTGCTGCGTCTGTTGATTTCCCTGCGGCGCGGAACCAGATATTTAATGTCGGCGCGGACGTGCCCCACACGGTGAACGAACTCGCTGACGTAGTTGCGCAGGCTATCGGGAAGCCGAGTAAAGTCAACCACCTTGATGCACGCAATGAAGTCAAAATTGCGTTTTCCGATCACTCAAAAGCTGAGCGTGTCTTCGGTAAACGTACGAAGACAACTCTGTCGGAAGGAGTTCACGCCATGGCAGCCTGGGTTCGCGAGCACGGGGCACGAGAAAGCTGCATTTTCGAAGGCATCGAGGTCCTCAGAAACATGCCTCCCAGCTGGGCCAAGGTCGCGTCAGTAAAAGTGTAGCCCGCAACAACAGGTATGATCATTACAGATTCGAAACAGATGAACGCTCAAAGCACAAGATACGTTGTTATCACTCCGGTGCGGGATGAGGAAGAACACATCCAATCAACCATCGAGAGCATGATTCGACAGACAGTTTTGCCGAAAGAGTGGGTGATCGTAGACGATGGCTCGAAAGATAGCACGGGCAAGATCATTGACGAGTACGCCAGCCGTTATCCATGGATCAGGGCCGTGCGCCGCAAAGATCGAGGTTTTCGAAAGGCGGGCGGCGGGGTTGTGGACGCGTTCAATGATGGATATCGAGCTTTGACTTGCGGCGATTGGGATTTCATGACTAAATTCGACGGGGACCTCACTTTTGAAACAGATTATTTCGAGAAGTGCTTCGACGAATTTTACCGTGATGACAAGTTGGGGGTTGGTGGTGGAGTGATTTGCTACGTTTTCGATGGAGTAAAGACATTCGAGGAGGCTCCGGCATTTCACGTCAGGGGCGCAACCAAGATCTATCGGAAGGCGTGTTGGGATGGCATTGGTGGATTTCTGGCAGCACCCGGCTGGGACACGATGGATGAGGTGAAAGCCAATAGCCTGGGATGGACCACACGCAGCTTTCCCCACCTGCATCTGGTTCATCACAGAGACACGGGCGCGGCGGACGGACTTTGGAACACGCTGGTGAAGTATGGGCGCGCGAACTATATCTGTGGATATCACCCTTTGTTCATGCTCAGTAAGTGCTTCGTTCGCCTCTTTCGGAAACCCTACCTAGTTGGTTCGATTGGTCTGCTGTATGGGTTTGTCTCTGGATATGTAACGAACGTCCCACAAGTGGATGATCGCGCAGCCATAGCGTATCTTCGCCGACAGCAAATTGGGCGTCTCTTTGGCAGAGAAAGCATCTGGAGATAGCAAGTCCAAACGCTGCGACTGCTGAAGGCGCAGACCTTTAAGGTAACGATGCAGAGGTTTAGCGGCAACGATCTCGAGAAAATATGTTAGATAGCACTATGACGACGAAAATCGAGCAGGTGAAATCGCTGTTTGAGGTCCCTGACAAGTACCTTTGCCCGAGGCACTACGACATCCAGATCCGAGTTGAGACGGTCAAGCAATTCACTGAAAACTTGACGGTGGACCGCGTTTTGGATATTGGGTGCGGCGATGGCTCGCTTTCCTTGCCATTGCTGACGCGTTGCAAACAACTGACGCTGCTCGACCTTTCCAGCAAGATGCTCGATCTCGCGCGCAAGAAAATACCCGCGGACCGCTTACAGGATGTTGAGCTGATCAATGGGGGTTTCTTGGGTTCCAATCTCCGCCCGCAATCCTTTGATCTCATTTTATGCGTTGGTGTTCTCGCGCACGTCGACTCTCCGGCTGCCGTCATCGCCGAAATAGCCCGGCTTGCGAAACCCGGAGCCTCCATAATTCTTGAGTTTACCGACAGCTTCCATTTCTGGGGTGTCCCTGTCGTTTTGTATCAAAAACTTTTAAAACTGGTGAGGCCAGAACCGTACGCCCTCAACCGACTCAGGCAGCGGCAAGTTATGGGTTTTTGTCAGGACAACAACCTTAGCGTATCGGCGCTGTATCGGTATGGTTTGCCGCCTCTGGGGACGTCGAAGTTTGCCGGGCAAGCCGAGATGTACAAGATCACGCGATATTTGTTCGGTCCCTCAGACCGGAACCAAAATGCCTGGATGGGAAATCAGTTTATTTACCGTCTGCAGACTGCTCGGTAGCCCGCCGCAGAAATTTGTATAGAGATCGGTGCAGGTTCAGTGTCCGGTCGGTACGTCTTTGGAGTTCACCGATGTACGAAACAGAGGCAAATCACAAAGTCGAATCCTGCAGCCAGATGCCATCGGACGTAGTTTCCGCCCTGACTGAGTTAAGAGGGAAGGTCTTAAGGCGCACGGTTCTTCCGTGGAGCGAACACTGCACCGAGTGCGTTTGGCCCACTTGTTACTCCACTTGTGATCTGTACAGTCCACGGGAAGATGGCAGGTGCCGACGATTCGCCGACGGCATGGTAAGAGTGGACTGCCCCGAGGCGCTCAATTCTTATCTGTTGAGGATCCGGTTTAAGCGCTGGGGAAAGCTATGGTCGCCAGGAAATGTGCGTCTCCACTCAACCGCGCAGGCCGAACGACTGGAACGAAGGGATTATCGCATCGGGACCGTGTTGTACCAACTTCCGGTACCTTCAGCGATAAAGGCGAAGGTTACGGGTAAACGGTACAGCTTTAAGAAAAGGGTCGCGAGCCGGTCAGCAGACGGCGCCGACTTGCCAACGTCTTTTTTGCTTGAGTGTTACAACCCGGAATCCCATACCGTTCGACTCTCGCTCACATTGCGGTCGGTGAATGAGGAGATCAGGATTCCGTTCCAGAAGCTGATCGAGCTCACACCCGGTTTTCACCGAATTCGTGTGCCGATCAAAGAGATTACTGGAGTCCTTGACGTACAAGAGCCTTTCAATATCGAGCTCATCCCTAATGATGTTGAGCACGTTGAGAACTTGACCACGCTCTATTTTGGCCTGATGGAATTCATTCAGGAGGTTGAGCAAGCAGCGGAAAAAGCGTCGAAAGCTAAGTGTGTAGTGTGGGATCTCGACAATACGATCTGGGATGGCATCTTGGTCGAGGATGGTCCTCGCAAAGTGACGCTGAAGCCCGGAATCGCTGACGTAATTCGGATGCTAGATGCGCGTGGGATTTTGCACTCCGTCGCAAGCAAGAATAACCACGATGAAGCAATGCAAGCTCTCAAGCAATTTCAATTGGATGAATACTTTCTTTGCCCACAGATTTCGTGGGGGCCGAAGAGTGAAAGCATTCGCACGATTGCCCGGCAACTCAGCATTGGCACGGATTCCTTGCTGTTCGTGGACGATTCCCCGTTTGAGTTGGAACAGGTAAAAGCTGTCTGTCCGGAGGTTCGCGTTCTGGATGCCGTTCAGTATCTGACTCTGCCCGACATGAAGGAGTGCCAGGTGCCAGTCACCGCTGAAAGTAAGGAAAGGAGGAAGATGTATCAGGTCGAGGCAGAACGGCAGGATATGGCTCAGGGTTTCGGCGATGATTACATGGCTTTCTTGCGTCATTGCCAAATCCAGTTGTCGATCCGTCCTATGACGGAAGAGAATCTCGACCGAGTTCACGAATTGACTCAGAGGACCAACCAGATGAACTTCTCCGGCAATCGCTATGATCGCGATGTGTTGAGAGGCATCCTGGCAACTCCGTACTTGGATACTTACGTCCTTAGCGGTGAAGATCGATTTGGCTCTTATGGGGTTGTCGGTTTCAGCATTGTGGATAGCCGAGAGCCGCGAATGACGGATCTGATGTTCAGTTGTCGAATCCAGTCGAAGCGTGTCGAGCACGCATTTCTCAGTCATCTCATAAGGATTTACATCCGCAAATCTGGGAAAGACTTCTGGGCCAATTATCGGAAGACTCCCAGGAATGCGCCTTCGGGAAAAGTGTTCGCTGACCTCGGGATGGAGGAAGTCACAGTAACTGATGGTGTCACCTCTCTAGCGTTTCGCAAGGACCAGATCGTACCAGACGATGGGGTCATCAGGATCGCGCTTCAGGAAGACCCAGTGGCTGCGATCTAAGCCATGACACTTAGAGCGCAGCTTGGATTGCTACGTCGGCAGTTGTTGTCTTCTGTATACTCGCGCCGGGTCTTGTTAGGAACGGGGGGCCCCATTGTTTCTTTTACCTTCGATGATTTTCCTCGAACGGCGCTGACAGTTGGCGGACATATTCTTAAGAGCTACGGAGTTCGGGGAACCTACTATGCCGCTGTCGGGCTGATGAATATGTCAAGTGACCTCGGCGAACAATTTCGGCGCCAGGACTTAGACGCTCTTCTGGCCGACGGCCACGAACTGGCGAGCCACACCTTTAGTCATGTTTCGTGCCGTTCGGTCTCCTGTTACAAATTTAGAAAAGAAGTCGAGAAGGGAAGAAGGGCTATCCTGGAAACAACTGGGCAGAGCGATTCAGGAAACTTTGCTTTTCCGTTTGGAGAGGTCACCCTGAATGCAAAAAGGACTGTGGGTGCGGACGTAGCCAGCTGCCGGAGCATTTGGCAAGGCTTGAACGGGCCCGAGTGCGATCTAAACTTGCTCCGGGCCAACAGCTTGTACGGTGATCACGATAAATCCGCTCAAGTTCAGGAGCTAATCTTGGACAATGAGCGGCGAAAGAGTTGGCTGATCTTTTACTCGCACGACGTGCAGCACACTCCATCCCGCTTCGGTTGTACACCTGGGCTTTTGGAGTTTGCGGTGTCGTTCGCCTCGCGCCAGAGTGCTCGTATTCTGACGGTTTCAGAAGTCGTCACAGAATTAGCTTCACGCCCCCTTGAACAGAGTCGTGTTTCGAAAGCTGCTTCTTGACTGGCCGAAGCGGTTCACGGCCTTGAGGGTCTTGTGATAGAAAGCAATGGAAACTGCTAAAGTGACCGGATGGAGGTCAGAGAACGGGACAGCGGCGGGGCTAGCCCGTGACAGGATGTTGCCTGTAGTACAAAAAGTGGAGCGTGCGGCATCGAGTGCTTATGAGATCGATCCGCTCTGCGATCGGCGTTGGGCGACGTTTGTCGACAGCCATCTTCAGTCTTCGGTCTTTCATAGCACAAACTGGCTGATGGCACTGCGGAATGTATACGGCTACGACTCCGTGGCTATCACTACGTGCCCTCCGGGATCCCCTCTAACGAATGGCCTCGTCTTCTGCCGCATCAAGAGTTGGTTAACTGGTCGGCGCCTGGTGTCATTGCCTTTTTCTGACCATTGCGAACCATTGGTTGATAAACCGGACGATTTTGACGCCATGCTCACGCGGATAAAGCAGCAGGTCAACCAAGGCGCATGGAAATACCTGGAAATCAGACCTGTCGCGTACGAGCCGAGTTGCCACACAGAATTGAGCCGACTTGTTACATACCATTTCCACTGCCTCGATCTACGTCCCACGACGGAGCAGCTGTTTCAGAACTTTCACAAAGACTGCGTTCAGCGAAAAATTCGTCGCGCCGAACGGGAAAAGCTCCAGTACGAAGAGGGTACGTCAGGGGTTCTGCTTCAGAAGTTCTATCGCCTTCTGGTGATGACTCGTCGACGGCAGTATCTGCCACCGCAGCCGCTGGTTTGGTTTCGGGGTTTGATCGCTGCCTTTGGAACAGATCTAAAGATTCGCGTCGCATCAAAGGACGGGGTAGCAGTCGCCAGCATTCTCACGCTTTCGCACAAGAAAACCATGATTTACAAGTATGGCTGCAGCAACGTAGCATTCAATAACCTCGGGGGAACATCACTATTGTTCTGGAGAACCATCCAAGAGGCCAAAGACCGCGGGTTTGAGGAACTTGAACTGGGGCGCTCAGACGTTGATAATCTCGGGCTCGTTGCTTTTAAGGAGCGCTGGGGTGCATCTCGAAGGATAATAAGTTACTGGACGTACCCTCAGAGCGACTCGTCGGTACCGAGCGTCTGGAAAAGCAAGTTGGCTCGGCAGGTGGTTCCGATGGTTCCAGATCTGGTTCTGGAAGCTGTTGGCAGCCTCTTGTACAAACATATCGGATAGACCGAACCCAAGCCCGGATCTCGTGGTGCATCAACTCCACTTCTTCTAGAAGGGAATCTTTTGGCAAACCAACGGTATTCACAATGCTTGTAAATAGAGTTTATTACTTTCTTAAGCCGGTCATGCCCTGGCGCTTGCGTTTGGCGTTGCGGCGATGGCGGGCTAACCGCCGCCGTCGGGCCTTTGCAGACGTGTGGCCGATCGATCCTAGAGCCGGGCGTACTCCTCCCGGATGGCCGGGATGGCCGAATGGCAAACGATTCGCGTTTATTCTCACTCACGACGTTGAGAGTAGTAAAGGAGTGTCACGAGTCGAGCGGTTAATGAATCTCGAACTAAAGCACGGATTCCATTCGTGCTTTAATTTCGTTCCGGAGGGTGAATACCGCACCCCCGACGCAGTCCGAGAGAACCTGAATCAAGCTGGATTCGAAGTCGGCGTACATGGTTTGGAGCACGACGGCAAGCTTTACAGCTCTAAAGCAAAGTTCGCCTCGAAGGCCTCCCGGATCAAGCAATACCTTCAGAAGTGGAATGCCTCTGGATTTCGTTCTCCTCTTATGCAGCACAGGTTGGGATGGCTGCATGCACTGGGAGTCGAGTACGACACTTCTACTTTTGATACAGATCCTTTTGAGCCAGAACCCGATGGCGCCGGCACCATCTTCCCCTTCTGGGTGCCGGGTCCGAACGGCACTGGCTACGTGGATCTGCCATACACTCTCGTTCAGGATTTCAACCTTTTTGGGGTTCTTCGCGAGCAGAATATAGACATCTGGAAGCGGAAGGTTGATTGGGTGGTAGAGCACGGCGGCATGGTTTTGCTGAACACCCACCCGGACTACATGTGTTTTGACGGCAAGCAGGAGCGGGATGAGTTTCCGGTCTCCCTTTATGAGGACTTCCTGCGTTATGTGCGCGAGAAATATGAGGGCTCGTATTGGGACGCGCTGCCGCGGGAAGTAGCCCGCTACTATAGGGAGACTGTGCCTATTTCGTCCCGGAATACACGCAAGAAGATGTGCATGGTGGCCTATAGCCCATACGAGTCTGACAACCGCATTCGACGGTATGCAGAAACACTTGCGAAACGCGGCGATCAAGTCGATGTAATCGCTTTATCGCGACACCCCTCCTCGCAGCCCGTGGAGGAGATCGACGGTGTCATGGTTTATCGAATTCAACACCGTGAGCATAACGAACGCAGCAAGTGGACTTATGCATGGCGCTTGTTGTGCTTCCTGGTGAGATCGTCAGTAGCGCAAACACGACTGCATAAGCGGAATCGGTATGATGTGATTCATATCCACAACATGCCAGACTTCCTGGTTTTCGCGGCATGGTTTCCGAAGGTAACTGGAGCCAAACTGATTCTTGATATCCATGATGTCGTTCCCGAGTTGTTCGCGAACAAGTTTCACTCAAGGCTCAAGACGGCCTATGTCGGGTTGTTGAAAGCGATTGAAAAACTGTCGGCGGCCTTTGTGGATCACGTGATTGTGTCGAATCACCTCTGGCATAAAACCATCGTTGCGCGCTCGGCTCCGGAAGAGAAGTGCTCTGTTCTTATCAATCACGTTGACCCTGAAATGTTTTCCCGGCATGCCAGAACCAGAACTGACGAGAAATTCATTATTTTATTCCCAGGCAGTCTCCAGTGGCACCAGGGAGTTGACATTGCGATTGAAGCTTTCGCTCGCGTCAAGGAGAAAATTCCAAACGCTGAGTTCCATATCTACTGCGGATCAGGCGGCATGCAGGGCGAGTTAAGACAGCTCGTGCGACGTCTGGGGCTGGAGGGGAGCGTTAGATTTATCGCGGTTGTACCTCTCGATCAAATGCCACAAGTGATCGCCAATGCCGATCTCGGGGTCGTTCCGAAAAGGGCTGATTCATTTGGCAACGAGGCCTACAGCACAAAAATTATGGAATTCATGTCCCAAGGCGTGCCTGTAGTTGCTTCCCGGACCAAGATTGATGCCTTTTATTTCGAAGAAGGAATTGTTCACTTCTTTCAATCAGGTGACAGCCAAGCGATGGCGAAGGCCATGCTCGACGTTATCAACAGCAATGACTTGCGTGAGTCTCTTGCCATGCGCGGCTATGAGTACGTCAAGCTTCACAGCTGGGATCAGAAAAAGAAGGAATACCTGGACCTGATAGATTCTCTTTCGACTGAGATCTTCACCGATGTTCAACCTGGTGATGTTCAACTCGCTCCCGGCTCGATGTCAGCGATACCGCGAGAGAGCCACATGCAGCCAATCGCAGATCCTCTCAGACAAGAGGTTGGCGCGTTAGCAGTCCGGCTAGAGGATCGATCGTCCGTATCGTCGCTGGAGAGCAGGTAGCCCGAGAGTTACTAAGCAGCCGCGGAGCCGAGCGGATGCCGCGGCTTTATGTTCCGCAAGACCTGACAGGCAAGAAGTCCTTGAACAGCAAATCATCGAATTGCCATGCCGTTGTGGTTGGGGCAGGTCCCTATGGACTTTCCTCAGGGGCCTATTTGCGAGCGGCGGGAGTAGAAACGAGGGTTTTCGGCGAACCGATGGCATTCTGGGAGAACCAGATGCCGGCCGGCATGTGTTTGCGGTCGAATTGGGGCGCGTCGCACATTGCCGATCCCAAACAAGAGCTGACATTA
>JBEKXC010000077.1:0-19120 GCA_049512435.1 Terriglobales bacterium
GGCCCCTCAGAAAAAGGGCGAGGTGATCCACTAGAGAGTGAAACACGGGGCGCGGAGAAACGGCAAGGAGGTTTCGAACCGCATAACTACTCCGCAAACATCAATTGGCGGTGGTGCAATGACTATGCGATACTAGGACCCGAACCCGAGCTTGCCTCCTCGGCCGGGATGGCGGAACTGGCAGACGCAGCGGACTCAAAATCCGCCGGGCTTCGGCCCTTGGGGGTTCGACTCCCCCTCCCGGCACCAACGCATAATCGCTGATGCTTTAACATCTTGGCGCATGAGCGCGGGGAGCGTTTGCACCGAAGGTGCGAGGGGCAGCGTGACTAGGCGTGGTAAACCTGCTCGTGTCGCCGCGCTTCGTACCACAGCGCCAGTTCGACGCGGTTCCACAATCCCAGCTTGTCATAAATCAAGCGCAGATAATTTTTCACCACGTGCTCGGTGGTCCCGAGAGAATCGGCGATCTCCCGGTTCTTGCAGCCCTCGGCTACGCGTTGAATGATGAATTGTTCGCGTTCACTGGGCCCGCGACGGTTTGCTGCCTCTCCTGCCATAATTGCCTCCGATAAAGTAAAGTCGCGAGCTTAACCCGCTTGATTCCGCCCTTGATTCCGAAACGTAGAAACAGCCGGTTGAAATGTGCTTTGACGGTGCGCTCGGCAATGTTCAGATCCCGAGCGATCTCGGCGTTATCGCATCCCTGGAGAAGCAGATCGATGATCTGGCGTTCCCGGGGAGCCACTTGGTCGAACTTCTCTTCCATAATCACTGCACCTGACCGATGCGCTCCGGTCGTGGCAAGTGGCGCGGAAACCGTGCCCCTCGGCGCATCTGGATTCGGGTCTTTGCGTCTCATTTTGCACTCCGGCAGCCAAATCCTGCCTCTGGATGTTAACTAGGTATGAAAACTTTGAGTTGCGCGCTTTTCTGCCGAAAAATTAGTGATTTGTGCAGCGACTCCCGTAGAACTGCAGGCAGGGAAGTCCCCGGCCTGCTCAGCACCTAAGGTGAACCACTTAGCACAAAGTTCCCAGTGCCTGCTATCGAAAGGGCATATTTACACAGAAGTGCAGGCGCAACCCGCCTTCGTCCCTCCCATATAATGAGCTGTGGATTTCAAGCTGGTAAGCAATTACAAACCCCAAGGCGACCAGGCGCAAGCCATCGAAAGCCTTACCCGTGGCGTGTTTGACCGCGAGCAGCATCAGGTGCTGCTCGGCGTCACCGGATCGGGCAAGACCTTCACCGCCGCCAAAGTGATCGAGGCCGCCAATCGTCCCGCGCTGGTCATGGCCCACAACAAGACGCTCGCGGCTCAGCTTTACCACGAGTTCAAAAGCTTCTTCCCGCACAATGCGGTGGAATACTTCGTCTCTTATTATGATTTTTATCAACCGGAGGCTTACGTCCCTGCGGCGGATCTTTACATTGAGAAGGAATCTACTATCAATGATGAGTTGGACAAGCTGCGGCTTTCGGCTACGCGGTCGTTGTTTGAGCGGCGCGATTGTCTGATTGTGGCTTCGGTCAGTTGCATTTACGGATTGGGATCGCCCGAGGCTTACTACGGAATGATGCTGTTCCTGGAAAAAGGACAGAAGATCAAGCGCGCCGACATCACTCACAAACTAGTCGACATTCTCTACGAGCGCACCGAGGGTGATTTCCGGCGCGGCACCTTTCGCGTTCGCGGCGATGTCATCGAAATTTACCCCACCTATGATGACAATGCCTATCGCGTCGAAATGTTTGGCGACCAGATCGAATCGCTTTCGCAGATCGATCCTCTGTTCGGGACGGTCAAGCAGCGTTATATGCGGCTCCCGATTTATCCGAAGACCCATTACGTAATGAAAGAGGAAACCCGCGCCTCCGCCGTCGCCTCCATAAAAACCGAGCTGGCGTGGTGGGAAGCGGAACTGGAAAAGCAAGGACGAGTAGTCGAATCGCAGCGCATTCATCAGCGCGTGATGTATGACCTGGAAATGATCAAGGCCATGGGCTACTGCCATGGCATCGAAAACTACTCGCGCCATTTTACCGGACGCCTTCCGGGAGAGCCCCCGCCAACGCTGCTCGACTATTTTCCGCGCGACTTCCTCATGTTCATCGACGAGTCGCATCAGACCGTGCCGCAACTGCACGGCATGTATCACGGCGACCGCTCGCGCAAGCAGACGCTGGTCGAATATGGATTTCGCATGCCCTCGGCGCTCGACAACCGTCCGCTCACTTTCGAAGAGTTCGAGCATCGCACCAATCAGCTCATCTATGTCTCTGCCACACCCGGTCCTTATGAACTTACTAAGTCGGCCGGAGTGGTGGTTGAACAAATCATACGGCCCACGGGGTTGATCGATCCTCCGGTCGAGATCCGTCCGGTCAAAGGGCAGATCGACGACCTGCTGCACATGATCCGCGACCGCGTCGCGCGCAACGAGCGCGTGCTGGTGACGACGCTGACCAAGCGCATGTCCGAAGATCTGGCCGAGTATTACAGCGAAGTCGGCGTGAAGTGCCGTTACATGCACTCCGAAATCGAAACCCTGGAGCGGGTGAAGATTTTGCGCGACCTGCGCAAAGGCGAGTTCGATGTATTGATCGGCATCAATCTTCTGCGCGAAGGCCTCGACCTGCCGGAAGTATCGCTGGTGGCGATTCTAGACGCCGACAAAGAGGGCTTCCTGCGCTCCGCCGGTTCGCTGATCCAGACGATTGGACGCTGCGCCCGCAATCTGAACGGCCGGGCGATTCTCTATGCGGATCGCATGACCGACTCCATGAAAAAGGCGCTCGACGAAACCAACCGCCGCCGGGCCATCCAGCAAGCCTACAACGAAGAAAACGGAATCACGCCCGAATCCATCATTCGCCCGCTCGACATGACGCTGGTCGCCATCGTAGGCGCCGATTACACCGACCTGACCGGCCCCGAGGCCGAAGGCATCCCGGATCTGAAATCGCAGGAGGAGTTAGACGCCTACATTGCCAAGTTAGAGAGCGATATGCGGGAAGCGGCCAAGCGGTTCGAGTTTGAGAAGGCGGCTAAGCTGCGGGATACGATCAAAGAACTGCGGACCAAAGAGTTCCTGTTTGCGTAGGCCCGTATAGTTCGGGGCTATAATTTTGTGAATGAAAGTCCCTCTTCCGATTACTTGCCCAGCCTGCGGCGAAAAATTCACTCAAGAAATAAATGCCAGAAACCTCCCAAAGTATTTTCGTTGTCCGAAGTGCGGCGTGCAACCCTACCACGTCTGGCCGCTGGGCAATATCGTCGCTCGTCTTCTCATGGAACGTGCAAAGCAGGAGTTTGCAAACAGCGATATAACGGTTGCGATACTTTTGTTCGCAATCGCAGTCGAGTGCGAGATGTCTTACCTGTTTTTTAAGTGGAAAGGAATTGATTCTGGAAAAGTTCTTGCTCATCGAACTGTGAGTGATAGGCAGCTGTGGGAGAAAGAATGGGGCAGCATGAGGTCAATTGGGAAGCGACTGGATAAATTGAGTCGGCTCTTGACGAACATGTGCTTCGACCAATTCGCGTCACAGAATAAGCAGTTGTTGGTACCTGCCCTCTCTATGTTCGATCCCTCTACTTCGATTAGGGACCACTTTCAAGACCAGCTTTTCGAGAGACGTAATCGGATTGCCCACTACGGCGAGGTTGATTTTGGCAAATTAGATGGGGAGCAGTGCTTCTCAACAGCATTGTCACTAATCAGCCTGCTTCATGCAATGGATCAGGAGCGAATCAAGAGAATGGATGAGGACCATAAGAGGGCCTCCCAACAAGGGACCTGCTGACGCCCAGGCAAGGAGGCGTGCCTCATCTTTTCAGTAGGGGGTCTCAGTCATGAATTTCTGTTCTTCGTAATGGTGCCATTACACGAAGTTCGTGTTACACTGTTTTCATGTCTCGCCGCCTCCGCAACGTAACCGTCACCCTCGAAGAAGACGTAGCCCAGTGGGCTAGAATCGAGGCCGCTCGCCGGGACACCAGCGTTTCGCGGCTGCTGGGAGCGCTGCTGAAGGAGCGCATCTCGGCCCAGGGCGGTTCCACGGCAGAGGCAGCGGAACGACTGGCGAGTTTCGGCAAGCGCCACCGGCTCTCCTTGCGTGGACTCAAAATCAAAGATCTGATCAATGAAGGACGCCAGTGAGCCGCTTTGTCCTCGACGCTTCCGTCGTTCTGGCCTGGTGTTTTCCCGACGAGAATGCCGCCACGGCGCAGCATGTGGCTGGCTTGCTCAAACGCGGTGACACTGCAATTGCGCCGTCATTCTGGCCACACGAAGTTCTGAACGCTTTGCTGATGGGAGAAAAGCGCAAGCGCATTTCTAAAGACCTGGTGCGGAGCTTTCTCGACGATCTGGCAACGCTCCCGATTGTGCTGGAACAATTTCCGGCCAGAGTTGTTTTTGACAGGATTCAGCACCTCAGCCGCGAGCACGGCTTGACGGCCTACGATGCCGCTTACCTTGACCTGGCTCTGGACAGCAGGTTGCCACTTGCGACCTTGGACGAGGACCTGATGCGGGCGGCCAAGAAAGCGCGAGCGCGGTTGGTGGAGATGTGATCCACAATGGTGTGATCCATAATAATGTTGTGCTTGTCCTGAAATAGCAATGATACGGGCCGTCAGCTCCGTCAGCCCACCAGCCAATTGGCCATGAAACGCATTCTTCTTTCCTGGAGCAGCGGTAAAGACAGCGCATGGAGTCTTCATATTCTCCGCCAGCGTGGTGAGTATGAAGTCGCAGGGCTGCTGACTACTTTCAATGAAGTTGCGGGGCGCGTCGCCATGCATGCGGTCCGACGTGAGTTGGTCGAGCAGCAAGCCGCCGCCGCCGGACTTCCGCTCTGGGCGGTTCCATTGCCCTGGCCATGCTCCAATGAGCAGTATGAATCGCTGATGGCTCAAACCTGTGCCAAGGCAGTCTCCGAAGGCATCGCAGGGGTCGCGTTTGGCGATCTGTTCCTCGAGGATGTGCGCGCCTACAGGGAAAAACAAATGGCAGGCACGGGACTTCGGCCGATATTCCCCGTGTGGGGGCTGCCGACGCACGCACTAGCGGAAGAGATGATCGCTGCCGGACTGCGGGCAAAGTTGACTTGTGTTGACACCACGAAACTTGAGCAATCCTTCGTGGGCCGCGAGTTCGACCGGACGTTGCTTTCCGCGCTGCCCGCTGGAGTGGATCCCTGCGGTGAACGCGGGGAGTTCCATTCCTTTGTATACGCAGGGCCTATGCTGAATGGCGCGCTCCCGGTTTCAGTCGGCGTGACCGTGGTTCGCGAGAACTTTGCTTTTGCCGATCTGATTTCCAGCTGAGGTGCTTCGTTCTTTAACAGGGTGAAGAAAGCAAGCGCAGAAGCGACATCAGCTATTTCCCAGCACCGACCAGGAATCGCCAGTACCGAATTCACGCGTCTTCTCTACGCCATGCGTCGAGTACCAGTTGCGCCACGTCGCAGGATCGTTGGGCAAATTGACGTTGGTAATTTCGCGTAAGGCTTGATATACCCAGTTGCGCGTGGTCGTGTCGAGCGATGGATCGTCGGCCAGTTCAATCAGGCCGGGTACAGCCTTCATGCGTTGCTCGCGCGTCAGCATCCCGGATTTCGCCAGGCTGCAGCCGGCACGTTCCCGGACATCGAGCGACGGGTCGTTGCGGAAAACATCGAGAAAGTTCTTGATCGTGTCGTCGGTTCCCAAGTGAGCCAGTCCCTCGACCGACCAAAAGCGCGTTTGCTGGTCGGGATCGTGGATCCACTCCGCCAGCAGCTCGTGAATGCGCGCCGTCTCTATGCCGCGATTCGCGAGCATCCCCAGTTCCCAAGCGAAATAAGAACGGCTTCCCGTAAGTTTGTGCGCGGTCTCAATCAGCCGATCGGCCTCCTCGTCGGTCTTCTCGATATGCCTGAGCGCAAGATTGATTTCGATCGCCGCGGCCCTCACACGCAGATCGTTCGAATAGAGCGCCGTCTCCTGCAGCGTTTCCCAGCGCGGAGTGTCATGCAGTTTGCCAAACCAACCTCCCACCATTTCAGCAATCATCTTCGTTGCACCCACATCGTGATTCACGGCCGCGCCCAGCAGGAACTCCATCTGTGTTTGCGGCGGCTGCGTCTGTAGCCATTCGATGTTGTGTTCCGATAGCTTCCCGTGATCGGCGGGCACGGGACGCCCCGGCACGGGCAAGTCTTCTCCCGACTGTGGCTTGGGAGCGGGTGCAGTCTGTGACGCGGCTGGCAGGCTGGCGCAAAGCGCTATGAGCAGGACGAAGGCCAATCTACGACGGCTGGCGCCGCAAGTCACGCCACAAGTTCGGATACCCACGATATGGTTCATACAGCCAAGTGTAGGTTGGGAGGATAAAGAGGCAAGTTACGACGGTTGCGGCCAAAGTAATGGGGCGGATAACTGCCGAAAGCAAGATTGATGCGGGATGCGGGACCCTGGACGTCTGTGCCGGCCCTCGTCATCCCTGCTTTCTTCCTACTTCTTCGCCAGCGAGCGGATGTAGTTCACCATGTTCCAGATGTCGTCATCCTTGGCGCGGTCGCCTTCGGGAGGCATGTCGTCGCCCTTGCCCTTGCGGATGATGTAGAAAAGTTCGCCGTCGGTGCGATTTTTCAAGGCGTCCGGATTGGTGAAGTCGGTGACGTTTTTCATATCCGACGACATGTCGCCCTTGCCGTCGCCGTCTTTTCCATGGCACATCGCGCAGTCGTAGCCATACAACTTTTTGCCCTTGGCGAGCGACTCCGCCGTGGGTTTGACGGGATTTGCCTTGGCGGCAGCTTCAGGGGGGATTTTGTATTCGGGGACGGGCGGTTTGGTTTGCGCCAATAAAGCGAACCCACAAAAGAGCAATACAAGAAGGGCCAGGTTAGTTTTCTGCAGTGCGTTTTTCTTCAACATTTCATCCTTCAACACACACCTCCGGTTAGGGAGCACGGTTGAACTGCTAAAGATACTCCTCGGCGCGGGAACGTGCACGAAAAAGTTATAAATAGGTCCCGGTTCCAAGTCTCAGGTCTCAGGAAACCATTCTACTGTCACCGGTTTCCTGAGACCGGAGACCTACTGCCTGAGACCTTCGCTCTGTCGTGCGCTCTGCCATGGAAGCGCGCAACGTCCGTATCAGCACCGGCCGGCGCAGAACGGTTTCCAGAAGATGCCGGGCCGCGGCTACTGCTTCCGCGGAACGGTCCAGCGCCGAGTATCCCGCCACTCGCACCACTACGGAACGGTCACGGTCCAGCAAACTAACCTCGAGCTGCGGAGCGTGTTCCTTTTGGTTTGGGCTGTGCCGATGGCACGCATCCAGTGCGTTTGCCAGACGCAGAATGCCGGCCAACTCCATGGCGATCGGCCGATCGGGCAGTTCCAGCAGTTGCATGGTCTTTCCCCGCGGACGCGGCAGCGCGCCGCGGTGATAACGCGCCACTAGCGCCGCCAGTTGCAGTTCTCGCGCACTCCACCCCAAGGGACGTGCCAACCCGCGTATCATCCGGTACGAAATCTTTTGGTAATTTTCTGAGCCCTTGGCTTTGCCGACGCCGTGCATGAGCGCCGCCGCCTGCAACACGTCTCGCGGGTCATATTCCGAAATGTGGTCCGAAATGCGGCCCGAACTCTGGTCCAGATTCGGAGCCACCGCATGCGTCGCCAACAGCCCCGCATTCTTCAAGCCGTCGTACAAAAGAAGCGACAGCTGGGCGACGCGCTGGGAGTGCGAAAAATCGGCATTGATATATCCGGCCCATGTCCGAAGACGGCTCATGGCGGCTGCACGCAATTGCGGGCCCGAAGGCAACCCCGCCCGCCAGACGCGCCATAGCGACTGCCGGCCCACCATCTTCTCGCGATAGCGTGCGATGCGCTTGGCGCGCTCGGCCGTCAACTTCTCACGCCAGCGGCGGCGGGTTTCCGGGTCCGGGAACGCGCCCACATTCGGGTCGATGGCTGTCGCCCAAAGCACATCCAGATCGTGCACCTCGCCTAACAGATCCTGCAGTTCTTTCAGATCGTCGCCCCATAACGCGTGCTGGCGCGGCAAGAAATTCTCCACCGTGTAACGGAATCGTTTGATGCCTATGCGCAGTTCGTGCCAGGCAACCTGCGACCGCGTCCGCATCGCGTGTTTGTGCAATTCATAGGCGGCTGTCCACTTTTCGAGCGCCAGGTGGAGGTAGACCGCGCTCCCGGGACGCACCCGCGCGGCGCGCTGCGGCAGAGTCCGACTCCATTGTCGCCATTGCTTGCGATCAAACTGGTTGAGATCCTTGAAGGCATGCTGCTTGCACTCGGCCTCGCGCGCGTGCACGTGATCGAGCAGCGTGGCCGCGACTGAATCACCCGATAAACGATCACCTGATAAATCATCGGCAGCCGGATCGGCAGGATTGCTCAGCTTCTCATCGCGTAGTTTCTCATCGCTCAGCTTCTCAACCCACTCCTGCATCACCTGCATGTCGCGCAGTTCACCGAGCGCCTGAAAGAGTTTCTTGCCGGCCTTCTTCATGTCCTTCCATGAAGAATCGGGATCGATGGCACGCAATCCATCGGCGAGTGAACGGCAGCGGCGGAGCGCGACACGAAGATCGTGCACAGCATCGGCGTCGAAACCTTCGGCGGCGCGATCGCACTCTACCAGCACGCGATTCATCCAGGCGCGCAGGCCGAGTTTCGGCTTGGAAGTCTCAGACTTGGGACTTCGTTGTGGACTGGGCTTTAGAGTAGGACTGGCTCCCAACGTGGCTCCTTATGATTGACGGGAACCATTGTCGCCCCTTTGCGCGGATTCTTCTAGGGGAGCAGCTCTCAGCTCTCAGTGGAGCAGGTTAGTGGAGCGACGGGCGTCTCACCCGTCAGCTATCCTCTTCAAGTTGTCGTCCTGAGCCGAGTCGAAAGACCCCTACATTCTTTGCGTAGCGAGGACGCGTCAGGGAGTTCTCCCTTGTGAAGCCGATTTTCTTGTATGTTTACTAGGAAGATATTGATCCGTGTTTACCACTACCCCCCTCCCCCCTAGTCTTTGGAATCATGGGATTAGCGGGACTCTTCCCGCCAAAGTCTTGGGGACAAAGGACTTATTTTTCAAAGTATTCCGGAATAAGGAGTTAGCTCTGTTTTTCGCTTGATCCTACCAAACTTCATAGTTTCAGCGGATTCTGACCTCCCAGATATTGCGTTACAAAGTTTATCACATCGTTACTAACGACTGTCCCGGCGAAGACTGGGTGACCTTGGTCGGAGTTGGCACACCTCGGCTATGTCAGATCAGGAAACATTGTCACGCACTTCCGTGTGGATGTCTGTGATGGGTGGGCCGGGCGTTTGTGATGAAGAAAGGTTGCAACTTTGCCCGCCCGGTGCCCCACTCATCGCACACTACGAGATGAGTGGAGCACCGTCCCAACTCACACCCGCGCATCGTAACTTTTTACAATGGCTTTACATCTTCATGACAACTGACTAAGTCTTCTTTGGTAGGTTTCGTGGCACCACCGACTTACGATTTTCATTGGAGGCAAGGAACCATGACCAGGAACATTCGCAGATTCATCGTAATGGCATTGCCAATTGTGGCCTTTGCACTGACGTCCAGCGCCGCCATGGCGCAGAGCTACAGCGGCAACTGGCCGATGACCGTGACCAAATCGCAGTACGCCAACGGCACGTACTGCGTGGCTCTGACCGACGATGGCAGCGCCGGCTGGCCGCACAGCGGCGGGGCCGTGCTGGTCCCCGAGACCGGCACGTATCCCGGCATATTCCAAGTCATCGATGGGCTTCTCACCGTGAATATCCCCGCACCGGCGGGCGCCAATTTGTCGTTCTTGCTGTATACCGCTCGCGCCAGCGGCGGCCACATCGGCAAGGGCGTCTACAATCTGGCATACGGCGGGTTTAACGACTCCGGTGTGTTGGTGTTCGGCGCGAAAGGCGGCTGCTGAAATCGTCGATAAGACAGGGCGAGCGGGTGCATCTTGCTTTCGAGGAAAATCCCAAGCTGCTTGCGGCGATGGAGTCCCACTCATCGCAAAGGACGCGATGAGTGGGGCACCCGGCGGCGAGCAAGGTGTCCCTCAGGGGCTTAAAGCCCGTATTTCTTTTCACTCTTGGCGGCACGTCTGAAGCCGTGCCCTTCCCCAAGAGCAATGCTCGAGGAGAATTCCCTGACGCGGCCTGCCGCAGTTGAAGATGCAGGGGTCCTTCGACTCCGCAGGAATTTCACTTCGTGAAGTTCCTGCTCCGCTCAGGAAGACAATTTGGATAGAGTGGCTGACGGGCGGGGACGCCCGTCGCTCCACGGGCTGGTTCTACTGAGAGCTGAGAGCTGACAGCTGACAGCTGCCTTACGTACTCAGCACTTTTTCGCGCTCTTCGGCATCTTGCAGTTCTTCGCGCGGCGAACTTGGCAGCGCGAACTCGAGCACCTCGTCGATGGTCTTGACGTAATGGGCAGTCAATCCCGTCAACTGTTCGGGCGTCAGATCTTCCTCGACATTGGTTTTGTTCTCGGCTGGCATGATTACGTCATGCACTCCGGCGCGTTTGGCGGCCAGGACTTTTTCCTTGATGCCGCCTACCGGCAGCACGTTTCCGCTGAGCGTGATTTCGCCGGTCATGGCGGTCAGCGGACGCACCTGTTTGCCGGTCAGCAATGACACCAGCGCCGTAACGATGGTGACGCCCGCCGAGGGACCGTCTTTTGGGATCGCGCCCGCGGGCACGTGAATGTGGATGTCGTGGGTGGCGAAAAACTCCTCGTCGATGCCTAACTCCTTCGCGTTCGAACGCACCCAGCTTAAGCCGGCCTGCATGGATTCGCGCATCACGTCCTGAATCTGGCCGGTGATGGTCAGTCCACCTTTGCCTTTCATCTGGTTGGCTTCGACGAACAGCACGTCGCCGCCGGCCGGCGTCCACGCCAGTCCGACGACTACGCCCGCGCGCTTGGTGCGCTCGGCAATTTCGCCTTCGCTGCGGACCTTGATGCCGCCCAGGAATTCCTGCACGATCTCCTTGGTAACGACCAGCTTCTCGGTCTTGCCTTCGGCCAAGCGGCGCGCCTGCTTGCGGCAGATGGTGCCGATGGTGCGTTCGAGGTTCCTGACTCCGGCTTCGCGTGTGTAGTGACGGATCACGTAGCTGACCGCTTCCTCTGGAAATTCGATCTGCTCCGGGGTGATTCCGTTTTCCTCGATCTGGCGCGGAATCAGGTACTGGAAAGCGATGTGAATCTTTTCTTCTTCGGTGTAGCCCTGCAGTTCGATAATTTCCATGCGGTCGCGCAGCGGCTCGGCGATCGGATCGAGCATGTTCGCGGTGGTAATGAACAACACCTTGGATAAATCGAACATCACGTCCAGATAGTTGTCGCGAAACGTTGCGTTCTGCTCGGGATCGAGCGCTTCGAGCAACGCCGATGCGGGATCGCCACGGAAGTCACGCCCGACCTTGTCGATTTCGTCGAGCATGAAGACCGGGTCTTTGGTCTCGGCGCGGCGTATCCCCTGGATGATCTGGCCGGGCAAGGCTCCGATGTAGGTGCGCCGGTGGCCGCGAATTTCCGCTTCGTCGTGCACGCCGCCCAGGGACAGACGCACGAACTTGCGCCCCAGCGCGCGGGCGATGGATTTTCCGAGCGAAGTTTTGCCCACGCCAGGAGGGCCGACAAAACACAGAATCGGCCCCTTCATGTTGGGCTTTAACCGCCGCACCGAAAGGTAATCGAGGATGCGGTCTTTTACTTTCTGCAGGTCGTAATGGTCGGCGTCGAGAATTTCTTTCGCTTTCAGGATTTCAATTTCTCCACCCGAGGTCTTGGCCCAGGGCAGCACGGCCAGCCACTCGATGTAGTTGCGCGTCACCGAATAATCGGCCGCCATCGGCGACATGCGGGCCAGCCGGCCCAGTTCCTTCAAGGCTTCCTTCTTCACCTCGTCGGGCATGCCGGCGGATTCGATCTTTTGCTTCAGCTCTTCCGTGTCGCGCTGGCCTTCGTCCTGTTCGCCCAGTTCTTTTTGGATGGCCTTCATCTGCTCGCGCAGGTAGTATTCGCGCTGCGTCTGCTGCACACGATCCTGCACTTCCGACTGGATCTTGTTGCGCAGTTGCTGCACTTCCAATTCTTTGGCCAGGTGCTGATTGATTTTTCCGAGCCGCACCCGGACGTCGACTGTCTCCAGCGTTTCCTGCTTGTCGGCGGTCGAGAGGGAGGGCAGCGACGAGGCGATGAAGTCCACCAGGCGCCCCGGTTCTTCGATGTTCATGGCCACCGTTGAAAGCTCGTCGGAGAGGGTCGGCGAACCGGCCACAATCTGCTGGAACAAGGTCAGGACGTTGCGCTGCAGCGCCTCGATTTCGGAATCTTTGGGCGGAATGATTTCTGGAATCGTAGTCACACGCGCGCGCATGAACGGCGTAAGCTGCGCGAAATCCGCCAGTCGAACCCGCTCCAGTCCTTCGGCAAACACGAAGAGGCTCTGGTTGGGCATCTTGACTACTTTGTGCACCACCGCCAAGGTTCCGATGGCGTACAAATCGGTGGGCTGAGGCGAGTCCACCCGCGCCTCGCGCTGCGCCACTACCACGATGGTCTTGTCTTCGCCGAGGGAGTTAATCAGCAGCACAGAACTTTCCCGGCCTACCGTCAGAGGCAGTACGGCGTGGGGGAACAGGACCGTATCGCGCACCGGCAAAATGGGCAGGGAGCGCTCCGTGGTTTCGAAGGAAGTCTGTTCGTTAATAATGAGATCGCTCATAGTTTCCCTTGAGTGGGTTACACTCAACCTTTGATGAACTGAGCTGGCAAAAAGATGCAAATTGTCGAGCTAGGCTGTTGAATTCTAGACCTTTTTTGGTCTTTTGCAACCCCTGGAAGGAGTCGGCCCCCACTCTGGTAATCACGAAATCGAAGACGCGTCCTCCCTCGGGCATTTCCAATCTGCACGCCCCGCCAAAATCAACTACTTTTCTTTGGTCCCGCTAAAAAATGTGCCCCGCGGAATCGCCCCTGAAGACCAGTTCATGGAGAACGAGCTCGTTGGCCGCGTTCAAGACGTAAGTCTTCTCGTCCCGCGTGGCCTTGGCGCCGAGCGGAGTCAGGGTGCACTTGGCGCGCACTTCAACCGGCTTTCTCGTCCCCAGCTGGCGGAAAACCATAATGTGGTCCGAGCCCTCCATCACGTGGCGGATTTCATAGTCCCCCTTGGGCAACAGCGTGTCTGCCACTCGAAATTTCTCTGAAAAGGTCACCTTATAGTTGTCTCTAATTCCCATCTGATTCTCGGCGGCTGAAACCGTGCCCAGCACAAAGACACACATCAAGATGAGAGTCCCTGCAACGAACCGACGCATATAAGCCCTCCTTATTGGCTCCGGGCCAGAACGGCCCACTCTCAGGTTAGGCCGAAGATCCGGTTTCCGCTGTGCAGTGCCTCACAGCAGGTTGTGATGAAAGATTGCGGTCGCCGGGCCTCCGGTGGCAGCGTCTAGCGGATACCTCGACGCCATCACCCGCTGTACCGCGCACGAACTCAAGCCTCAGGAAGGCCCCATTGTCACCGCAGCGGTCAAAGCCACAGAGGTGATGATCCAGAAGGGCCGACACGCCTCACTATTCCTGCAGGTCTTGCTGCACGTCTTAAAGCACATCCATAATCTTCAGCGTGGTTACCTGCCTCACCCACCGCGCCATGCGTTTCTCATCGGGTATTACGATGCGGTATGGTCCCTCCTTGGCATCGAGCGGTTTGCCATCTTTCAAGAAAGCGAGGATGACCTGTTTATCGGTGAAGGCGGGATCGATTTCGGGGAGCGCAATCACAACGCGATAGCCATCGGCCGCCTCGACCAGTAGGTATGAAGCCATCCGTTTTCCCTTCATGGTTTCGCCGAACCCGACTCCCGCTTTCTCTAAAAAAGCCTTCAGTGGGACGCCCTCAAACATTGCCGATGCAGCGGCAGCGCCGGTCGTGACCTTCACCCGTGGCAAGGTCTCGATGTCGGCCCGGGACAGTACAGTTTGCTTTCCGTTTTCGGCTTGAACGGTCAGCTGCTGCGAGAATGCGAGGGCGGCTGGCAACGCCAGGGCAAGAGCGAAGAGCACGGCAAAGAGCCGACAATATCTCATATCAGGTTTCTCATATCACGCTTCCCATGTCAGGCTTCCCACGTCAGGCTTCTCATATCACACCCGAAGAATCATGACCTCGGTAGCTTTGATGAGGGCGGCCGCGGTCTGGCCCGGCTTTAATTGCATCTCGCGAGCAGAAGCGGCGGTGATAATGGACGTGATCTGCTGGCCACCGATCGCGATCTTCACCTCGGCCATCAGGCCGCTGATGCGAACTGAGGCGACGCGGCCCACCAATTGATTGCGTCCGCTGACCCGGCGGACGACCTGCTCCCGATCTTTTTCCGTTCTGCCACGGGTTCTGAAGAGCAGCTTGTCAACTTCACTTCGCGGAATCCGGTGGTGTCCTCCGGGCGTCTGGATGCTGCGAATCTTTTTCTTGTAAATCCACTGCTTGATGGTGGGAAAGCTGACACCCAGCTGTAAAGCGGCATCGCGGAGTTGCAGCAAGTCTTCATTATTATTTGCGTCATTATTATCAGCACGCGCAGTCCGTCCGGATTTGCCTTTCTTCGGCATCGGAACGAAATCGTACAGACAACGAAGAGTGCGGTCAACACCCTGTGTTTTCCGCCGCCTAGCCGTGATTCAATTACCATATATAAACAACTATTGCTGGACAGTAAAAACGTATTTCATGTACACTTCTCAATTCCTTGGTCCAATACTGCTGTCGGAGGCCGTCATGCGTAGTGTTGCGCTGTCTCTTGCCGTGCTCTGTCTTTCGTCATCCTTAATGACGATCTTTGCTCAGGCCCAAACGGGAGCGAGCCTTTCTGGCGTGGTGACGGACCAAACCGGTGCAGCCCTTCGCGATGTCGCGGTGACCATCAGGAACGCCGACACAGGTGCAACGCGCACGATCAAAACCGACGGCGCAGGGCGCTATCAGGCGTCCGGCCTGCCTTCGGGGCGCTTCGAGATTCGCGCGGCTAAACAAGGATTCGCCGATGAAACGCGCAGCGGAATCAGCCTGGCGGTTGGCCAGGACACTACGGTCGACATTAGGATGCAGCGGATCACTCCCGACGCCTGCGCCAGCGGCCACGAGTTCGCCACTACCGATTGCACCCTGACCTGGCACGGCATCACGGTATACGGCGCGTATGACGTCGGGGCCGGCTGGGTCAGTCACGGCTTACCGGAAAACGGCTATAACTATGAAGGCGAATCTCTGGTCAACCGAAACGGCTATGAACATCGATTCGTCGTCGCACCGAACAACCTGCAGCAAACGGGTTTCGGCATCAGGGGCAAGGAAGAGTTTATGCCGGGCTGGGCGGTTGTGTTCAACGCTTCAACTGGCATCAATCCGCAGTCGGGCTTGCTCGCCAACGCGTCCGAGACCCAGATCGTCAACAATGGCCTTCCGAGGGCCAGCTATTCCTACGCCATCGACGGCGCGCGCGCGGGTCAACCCTTCAATGACGAATATTATGGCGGTATATCGTCCACGCATTTCGGCACGCTGACCTTCGGTCGTCAGCGCTCTCTCGGCACCGATGCGATGCTCCAGTACGATCCGGCCAGCGGCGCCTATTCCTTTTCGTACATTGGGTATAACGGCACGATGGCCGGCGGCGGCGACACTGAGGACAGCCGTTGGGACGACGCCCTGAAGTATCGCCTCACTGTTGGCCCAGTCCATTTCGGCGCGATGTATAAATTCGCCAATGGTTCGGCCGGCTGCTACTCGGCCAACGCAGCGACGGGGGCAACCTGGACTGCCACTAGCTGCACGCCGGAAGAGGCGCATAACAACGCCTGGGGATTCGACCTTGGCGGAGACGTCGGTGGAGACCGGCGCAAGTTTTCCGCCGACTTCGTCTTCCAACATTACAACCAGGCGATCAGCGTATTGAACCCCTTGCTGGGACCTCAGAGTCCGGCGACGCAACATCTCGGCTATACGCAGTCGCTCACCGACAGCATCGATACAACCCCCATCAACGGCGGCGACGGCCTGGGGCCCAATCTGATCGACCCGAACGGCACCGTCTATGGCATCGTGACCGACAACAACGCAGTCATGGTCGCTGTCAAATATGCGTGGAACCTGTTCAAGTTTTTTGCCGGCTACGAATACATCTGGCAGAACAACCCGCAGAACCCGTTGGGCGTTGGCGCCTCCGACCAGGGCGGTTACATCATGAGCGGGGTCGAAGACAACAATCTTGATACGGAAAAGTTAGTGCAGATCTGGTGGACGGGCGTGAAGTACACCTACCGCAGCAAAACCGACGTCACCTTCGCCTGGTATCAACAGCAGCAGAACGATTTCCGTCTACCGCCGACCTGCTCGGCCGCCGCCGGTTTCCGCGCTTCCTGCGCGGGTAGCCTCAACGAGGGGTCGTTCTATGTGGATCATCACTTCACCAAGCGTTTCGACGGTTTTGCGGGAATTGCGTATTCCTGGGTGAGTGGCGGTCTGGCCATCGCCATTCCTCATGGACCCGGCGTGCCGTATTACTCGGACAACAACTTTGCTCCGACCGTCGGTGCTCGTTTCAGTTTCTGATCGCTTCCTCGGCGGGCTCAGTCGAGATCCCACGTGGAGCTGCGCGTCAGGCTTCCGGATAAATCCCCAGCACCTTCACGAGGTCCGTAATTTCGTTCAGATGGCGGACCGCATGGCGCAGGGCTTCATCGTCGCCGCGTAGCAGGTCGGCAAAAAACACGTATTCCCACGGACGCCCACGCATGGGCCGCGATTCGATCTTGCTCAGGCTGATGTCGCGCAGTGCGAACACGCTGAGTGCTTTGAACAATGCTCCCGGAATATTTTTCGTGGTGAATGCCAGCGAAGTCTTGTTGGCTCCGTGCGCTGCTCGCGGCTTTCCCGGCTTGATCGTTCCCGGTTTGATCTTTCCTCGCTTGATCAGAAAGAAGCGCGTAAAGTTCTTCTTGTCGTCCTCAGTCCCGGCCTTCAGAATCCTTCCCGCATAGACTTCGGCGGCGCGCCGGCTGGCGATCCCCGCCGCGTCGCGCAAGCCCTCCGCCACAACATGCTTCACGCTTCCCGCCGTGTCATAGAATGGCACCGGCTCTAGCCGCGGATTCTTTGCAAACAGGTCGCGGCACTGTTCGAGCGCCACGGGATGAGAGAACACTCGCCGCACAGCGCTCAGTTTTATACCCGGCAGCGCAATCAGGTTGTGCACGATGCGCAGGCGAAACTCGCGGACGATGTGCACGTCGCGGCCGAGCAAGAGATCAAAATGTTCGGCGACGGAACCGGCCAGCGAGTTCTCGATCGGAATTACCGCGCCGTCGACCGTCCCCCGCTGCACCCGGTCGAAGACCTCGAGAGAACGCGCGCACGGCACCACCTTCGCGTGAGGCAACATTTGTTCGGCCGCCTCGTGGCTGAAAGAGCCAAGTTCTCCTTGAATTGCGATTCTCATCCACCTTCCTCTTCGCGCCTGCGGCGTGTAGAAACGGGCTTGGGCATAGCCGGAGACGCGGCAAGCCGCGTCTCTACGGGAGACATGGCGGCTCCGGCGCCAGCTCTTTTGCCATCACTAGTGCGTCCATCTGGTTGGAATAGTAGCCCGCGACGGTTTTTTCCACGAAGTATCCCTTCTGCCTATAGAAGCGAATCGCGGCGGCATTATTCACTGGCGTTTCCAGCGCGACCGCGCCCGCACCCGCCTGCATTATCTTCTCTTCCGCAGCGCGCAGCAAAGCCGAACCGACGCCCGCCCGCCGCGCTTTCTCGAGCACGTCGATGGTAATGATGTGTCCGCTTTTGCGGCGGCACTCTGCCACAATGAAACCTAGAATCACCGCCTCCGCTTCGGCTACCAGGGTAAACGACCCGGGCCGGTGCATATAGAACGCCATCTCCGGCCGCGAGTAGGCCAATTGCGGATCAAAGCAGGCCTGGTCAATCCGCCACAGCGTATCAAAATCGGCCTGCTTGAATTGTCGGATTCGGAACGGCACGCCGCCATTGTAAACGGGATTGTGGCTGAGTCGCCGCGAGGCTAGGCACAGTGAAAAAAATATCCTGGTAGCGAGTGTATCCGCAGAACCCTGGGTTAACTCGAATGAGCGGGAGGATAGAGCTTTACGATGTGCCGGATATTTTCTGTTGCATTGAGTTGAGCGATTTTGATCAGAAGCGCTCCAGTTCGTGCACTATGCTGATTCTCCAGGATGAAGATGAAAACGATGAACACTGCGACGATGAACATTGCGACGATGAACACTGCGATGAAACGCACGCTTCCCATTCTGTTTAGTCTGGTTCTGGTGGCAGCGTCCTCTGGACAGAGTCAGCCGGGCCCGGCCAAGACGCCAACGGTCAAAGGCGTACTTGATTTCAGTTCCCGCACCGCAGTCTTCACGACTCCCGAGCAATCCTGCAACTCGAACGACATTCCAGACGCGATGGCCCGGGCGTTCCGCGATTACACGGGAACGGTCCACCTGGTGGCTGCGAGCTCCGAGCTGTTTCAAAGTGTTGGCCCTACGCTGGACAGCGTGCAGCACAGTTGCGAGGTAGGGCATCGTTCGGCGAACGATCCCAATCCCGCGGACTTCAACGATCAAACCTGGATCGATTCCTTCTACACCTTTGACGGCAAGACCATCGCCGGACTCACGCACACGGAGTATCACGGCTGGGCGCATCCGGGCGAGTGCCACTCCCAGAACTACAGCGAGTGCGAGTACGACTCCGATACCTACCATGTCTCTCGGGATGGCGGCTACCACTTCGAGTCATTCAAGGCGCCGGCGAATTTTTTGGCGGGAGTCCCTTACAAATATAAGATCGACGGAGGCCCTTCGGGCTATAGCGTCGACAGCAACATTATTGAGGTCGAGGGATGGTTCTACGCCATGGTCACATCCTATTCGTGGCCTCCGAACTGCACGGGGCAGACCGGACCGAACCGGTGTCTGGTGCCGGGTGGTGGCGGGCCGATTCGCACCCAGGATGTTTTTGACGCTTCCTC